>CAZGVX010000038.1:0-21666 GCA_964529225.1 uncultured Sphingobium sp. | reverse complement strand
ATCCCGCCCGCGCCGCGCGGCGTGCCGCAGATCGAGGTGACGTTCGACATCGACGCCAACGGCATCGTCAATGTTTCGGCCAAGGACAAGGGCACCGGCAAGGAGCAGCAGATCCGCATCCAGGCATCGGGCGGCCTCAGCGATGCCGACATCGACCAGATGGTCAAGGATGCCGAACGGTTCGCTGAAGAGGACAAGAAGCGCCGCGAGGGCGCCGAAGCCAAGAACAATGCCGAAAGCCTTATCCACTCGACCGAGCGTCAGCTCGAAGAGCACGGCAACGCCGTGGATCAGACGGTCTGCCGTGAGATCGAGACCGCCGTCGCGGCTGCCAAGACCGCCGTGGAAGGCGGCGATCTGGAGGCGATGAAGGCGAAGACGCAGGAGCTCGCGCAGGCTGCCATGAAGCTCGGCCAGGCGATTTACGAGAAGGAGCAGGCGGCCGCCGCGTCACCGGGCGCGGAGACGGCCTCCGCAAAGGCCGATGACGATGTCGTCGATGCCGAGTTCTCGGAAGTCGACGAAGGCAACAAGGGCTGATTGTCGAACCCCGCCTTCTTCCGGGGTGCGGGGAGAAGGCGGGTTGAGGGGCTGCGATGGACGCTGAAATTGATTTCTATGAGCGGTTGCAGGTCTCGCGGGATGCCGACGGCGCGACGATCAAGAGCGCCTATCGCAAGCTCGCCATGCAATATCACCCGGATCGCAATCCGGGTTGCGACGTCAGCGAGGGCAAGTTCAAGTCGCTGAACGAAGCCTATGACTGCCTGAAAGACCCCCAGAAGCGCGCCGCCTATGACCAATATGGCCATGCGGCCTACACCCAGGCCGCCAATGGCGGCGGTCGGGGCGGGCCGGGCGCCGGCTTTGCGGGCGCCGGGTTCGGCGACATTGGCGATATTTTCGAGACGATCTTTGGCGCTGGTTTCGGCGGCGGCGGGCGTCAGCAGAACCGGCGCGGTGCGGACCTGCGCTACGACATGGAGATCAGCCTCGAGGATGCCTTCCACGGCAAGAGCGAGACGATCCGGGTCGAGGTGTCGGTGGCCTGCGCTGGCTGCGACGGCACGGGCGCCGAACCGGGTACCGGAGCTGAATCCTGTCCCACCTGCGGCGGTCATGGCAAAGTTCGCGCGCAGCAGGGCTTTTTCGTGGTCGAGCGCACCTGCCCCACCTGCCATGGCGCGGGTCAGCGCATTTCCAGCCCCTGCCGCATCTGTCGGGGCGAGGGGCGGGTCGATCAGCCGCAGGTGCTCAATGTCGACATCCCGCCGGGCGTCGACGAGGGCACGCGCATCCGCCTGTCCGGCAAGGGCGAGGCGGGCGCGCGCGGTGCGCCAGCGGGTGACCTCTATATCTTTCTGCACGTCAAGCGGCACGCCATTTTCGAGCGCGAGGGGGCGACCCTTTTCGCGCGCGTGCCAGTGAGCTTCACGACGGCGGCTCTTGGCGGATGCGTGACGGTGCCGGGGCTTGACGGGGTGCGGCACGAGATCGCCATCCCCGCCGGTATCCAGTCGGGCAAACAGCTGCGTCAGCGCGGCGCGGGGATGCCGGTGCTGAACGCACGAGGCAAGGGCGACATGGTGATCGAGGTCGCGGTCGAGACGCCGACGAAGCTCAGCGCGCGCCAGAAAGAGCTGCTTGAGGCGTTCCGCGAAACCGAGACGGGCGACGAATGTCCGCAGTCGCAGGGTTTTTTCAGCAAGATCAAGGAATTCTGGGACGATCTGACCTGATGGCTGCAGGGCGTGTCGGCGGGCGGTGCGTCGGGTCGCGCTCCGCCCTCCCGCTTCAGCCTACCAGCGCAGCACTCTCGGGCCGATAAGCGCGCCGAGGGCCGCCGCCAATCCAATGCCGAGCGTATACCAGGTCAGCACGAAGATCGCCGACATCTCGGGGCAGTGCAGGCAGTAGATCATCGCGCCGATCGCGCCGGCGGCCAGCCCCGCCGCCGCACCCGCCGCGCGTAGCCGGGTGGGCGCCATCCGCCGGAAAGACCAGAGCAGGCCGACGAATATCGGCATCCCGAGGCTCAGCACCAGCCAGGGGCACAGCATCCACGTCTCGCCCAGCCACATCGCAAGCCATTGGGAGGGCGGCACCATCGCCATTTCCGCGATGCCGACGGCGGCCACGGCGGCGACAGGCAGTATCAGCGCCCAGGTCCAGCGCGGCAGGCCGTCCTCGGGCGACCCAAGCCTGCGCACCAGGCTCAGCGCGAGCAGGCCGAGCGACAGCGAATAGGTCCATTTCAGCCAGAACGAATAGTGCGCGGCAACATCGGCGAGCGCCGGATTCACCCCGATCACGACGAGGATCAGCGCGAACGTCACAATGGCGCCCGCACCCACGCCAAGCGCAATGCGGCGTCCGGCGGTTCCCCTTGGCACAGGCTTCACGTCGCGGGCGAGGGTATCAATCAGCGTTTCGACGTCCATCAGCGCCCTCCCCCCGTCAGTCGCCCGGTCAGCGCCTTGAGCCCGCGGTGCACCGACACCTTGACGTCGGATTCGCCAAGCCGGGCCGCGCCGGCATGGTCGGCGATGCTGTGCCCCTCCAGCCGGGTCGCGCGGATGGCGTCGGCCTGTTTCGCCGGCAAGGTGGCCAGCAGCCGTTCGACATCCATGCGCGCGCCGACCACATCCTCGAAGCCTTCCTCGACCAGAATATGCTCGAGGTCGGCCACGTCGACGGTCAGACGACGGCGGCGGAAATGGTCGACCATCTTGTATCGCGCGATCGCGAACAGCCATGGCGTGAAGGGGCGATCGCTGTCATAGCTCGCCCGGCGCTCGTGCACGGCGATCAGCGTTTCCTGCACCAGATCCTCGGCCTGCGCGGGGTCGCCCGCCAGGCGGCGGCGGTAAAAGGCCATCAGCATGGGCGCGATGGCGCGCAGGAGTCCGGCATGGGCTCGGGCGTCGCCGGACAGGCCGCTTGTCATCAACGCTCGCAATTCCGCCTCACCCATGCACAGGCTCCCACCTTCGGCAATTCGGCTGATCGAGGCGACTGGTTACGCGGTTTTCCGGCAAGCGGTCAAAAAGAATGCGGTCAGGCTCCTCTAAGCTCGTCGCGCAACTGCGCGATGAGGGCCGCAATGTGCGGGAGGCGCGCCGCCTCCTCATCGAGGATCGCCGCGAACAGGCGCCGCTTGATCGCGGGCGCATCCGGCAGGGGACGCGCGCCGCCGCTCACCGTGGACAGGAGAATGTCAGCGAGCCGGTCGGCGCCGTGGAGCCGCCCCCACAGATAGTCATTCTCCCGATAGGCGCGACTGAAGAAGGCCCCGAAGCTGTTGAACTCTATACCTTTCAGCGTCGCGGAAGCATTGCCCCTGCGCAGCGCCTGCGCATCGTCCGGCGCAATGCGGTCGACCTTGATGGGATCATATTCGTCAAGACCCTCGCCCTGCAGCATCGGCAGCGTGGCGATGTCGTAAAAGGGGAAGCCGAGATACCAGCGCAGCATCCGCCTGCGATCGGCGGTCGGCAGCGCCGCCAGCGCGTCGGCGAGCCGGGTCTCGACGGCGGTGTCGAGCGCCTTGAGGCCGCGCGCGTCGGCCAGCAGTGACAGGGCAGCGCCGGGCTGGCGCTCCGCGGCTTTCGCGGCATCCATCATGGGTCGAGCGTAGAAGTCTCGCGTTTCTCGGGCGGCATAATCCCCGATAGCCTCGTAAATCAGTGTCCGCAGATCGTTGCAGGCGCTCTCGGCGGCGCTGTCGTCGGCCTCAACGGCTTCCTCGCGCTCGGCGAGGCGGCGGGCAAGGAAACGAAGGCGCCGGACGCGGAAAGCGAGGTCGTGATCGCGCAGGAAGGCGATGGCGGGATCGTCGCGGCTACGGCTCTCGACCGGCAGGCGGTCGGCGCCGATGGATCGCACATGGTCCCACAGGCGCTCTGCAAGGCGCGCGCTGTCCGCGTCCGGCCCCGAGAGATCGGCGAAGAGCGCGGCGAGCTGCCCGACGATCCCGGCAAGTTTCAGCTGGCTGTAGGCGGCGAAGGCAAAACCGGCGCTGGCGGCCGCCTTGCGATGCGCCTTTTGCCGCCAGCCGCCCAGGCGCGCGGGGGTGGGCCGGTCGATGAACAGCGGCGAGCCGATCTCCGTGTCGATTGTCGCGTCGATGCTCGGCCGCAGCGCCTCGATCACACCCTGCATGTCGCGGATGCGGCGGGAGCGCGCCGCGATCCGGTCGAGATCGTCATGGATCGGCTGCTCGCGCGGGATTGTGCTGATCGCGCCCAATATGGTGCGGAAAAAGCCGGGCGCGGGTCCGGGGGAGGCGGCGCTGCGGCCGAAAACGTTTCCGCCCGGCGTTGGCTCGATGTAGACAAAGCGCCGGTCCACTTCCCGCCTTGCGGGCCGGTTGCGCAGCGCGGCGATCGCCTCGCCAAAGGGGGCGTTGGCCAGCACCGAACCGTCGATCAGCGGCACATCCTCGGCAACCCCGGCTGACCAGTGCGCTGGCAGGATGCGGGCGAGAAACGCCGCCCGCCCCGGCCATGCCCGACCCTGCGTCGTCATCACCGCGTCCAGTTCGCGCACGGTGAACGGCGGAAAGGCGCCGGGGAAGCTCGCGGTCGCGCGTGCGGCAAAAACCAGCTCGGCCACATCGGCAAAGCGGCGCGGGCGCGAACCGCGCGCCGAAAAGCCGATCGCGAGCCGGTGCTCCGTCTCCTGCGCCATCGCCGGGCTGTGGATGCTGAGCCGCTCGGCATGGCCGGGAAAATCGGTGGCGGTCACGAACAGGTCGAGCGGCTGGCCCTCCGGCAGCAGAGGTGGCCCCGCCGGCGCATCCGCCATGGCATCGAACGCATCGAGCAGCAGCCTGCAGAAGCCTGCGCCGCCGAAGGGCGGGCTGAACCAGCGCGCGCGCACGAAACGCGAGAGCTTGGCGCGCACTTCCGCCCGCGTCTCGCGCGCGACGGTGCCTTCGACGGTGCGCTGGCGCCGCAGCAGCAGCCAGGCGAAAGGGATCGCCCAGAACTTCGCAAAGCGGCTCCATGGGCGCGCATCCGGGTCGAGCAGTATGTCCGCGTCCGCCTTTTCGAGCCACAGGCGGGTGAGCGGTTCGAGCGACTGGCCGGTCTCGACCGCATGGGCGAGGAAAATGGCGTTGATGCCGCCCGCGCTCGCGCCGGCCAATATGTCGGGAAGGATGCGCACCCGCGTGCCGCTTGCCGCTTCGATCTGGATCAGGAGGTCGAGCCACACGCTTTCGGTGCCATGGTCGGGCGGGCTGGTGTCGTGGCGAGCACGGCTCGCCCGCGCAAGGCGCCAGACCTCCTTGGTGATGCCGTGCATGTAGACCGCCAGGCTAACCCCGCCATAGCAGATCAATGCCAGCCGCAGTTCCTTCTCCTTCATTGTCGCAGGATGGCAGCATCCGGTAACCAAATCCAGAAAGCCATACCGCCCGCGCGCGAACGCATTCACGCGGGGTGGCGGTCACCGGGAATTACCATCTGGTGTTCCCTAAACGTTCTGCTATGGCTGCGCGATGGCCAAGGCAAAACGCTCCTATGTCTGCCAGCAATGCGGCGCGGCGTCCCCCCGCTGGCAGGGCCAGTGCGACGATTGCGGCGGGTGGAACACGCTGATCGAGGAAGCGCCCGCGACCGCCTTTCAGCAGCGCCATGATCTTCACTCCGGGGGACGGGCCATCGGTCTTGTCCCGCTCGACAGCGACATCGCGCTGCCCCCGCGCCGCTCCACTGGCATCGCCGAGTTCGACCGGGCGCTGGGCGGAGGCCTCGTCGCGGGTTCCGCAACGCTGATCGGCGGCGATCCGGGGATCGGCAAGTCGACGCTGCTCCTCCAGGCGGCCGCCAGCATTGCGCGTGAGGGCGGGCGCGTGGTCTATGTGAGCGGCGAGGAAGCGGCGGACCAGGTGCGGCTGCGCGCGCGCCGCCTCGGCCTTGGCGATGCGCCGGTCGCGCTGGCGAGCGCGACCTCCGTGCGCGACATATTGACGACGCTGGGCGGGGACGCCGTCCCCGCGCTCCTGGTCATCGATTCGATCCAGACCATGCACAGCGACGTGATCGATTCGGCGCCCGGCACCGTCAGCCAGGTGCGCGAGAGCGCGCATGAATTGATCCGCTATGCCAAGGCGGCTGGCGCCGCATTGGTGCTGGTGGGCCATGTGACCAAGGATGGCAGCCTCGCCGGCCCGCGCGTCCTTGAGCATATGGTCGACACGGTGCTGGCGTTCGAGGGCGAGCGCAGCCATCAGTATCGCATCCTGCGCGCGGTCAAGAACCGCTTTGGCGGGACGGACGAGATCGGGGTGTTCGCCATGGGCGAGCTTGGGCTGGCGGAGGTTGCCAACCCCTCCGCCCTGTTTCTCACCAGCCGGGAAGAGACGGTGACGGGATCGGCGGTGTTCCCGGCGATGGAGGGCACGCGGCCCGTGCTCGTCGAGATACAGGCGCTGACCGTGCGCCTTGCGAGTGGTGCGACGCCCCGGCGCGCTGTCGTCGGGTGGGATTCGGGTCGGCTGGCGATGATCCTCGCGGTGCTGGAGGCGCGCTGCGGCCTCAGTTTTTCGGCATGCGAGGTCTATCTGAACGTGGCCGGCGGCTATCGGCTTTCCGATCCCGCGGCCGACATGGCGGTGGCGGCGGCACTTGTGTCGGCGCTCGCGGAGCGGCCTATCCCGGTCGATGCGGTGTTGATGGGGGAGATCGCCCTCTCCGGTGAAATTCGCCCGGTCGCCCATGCCGGGCTTCGGCTTCGCGAGGCGGCGAAGCTCGGTTTCGAACGGGCGATCGTCCCGGCCGGCGTCGACGACGCACCGGGTGGCATGGCGCGCGAGGCGCACGCGACCCTGGGATCGTTTGTCGATCAGATGCTTGGCCGCGCGTGAGTTGTCGCCTTTCGCGCGGCGGTTGTCGGGCCGGGGTGGTGCGCTTATGTGGCCGGGTATGAGAGACACTGGCGACCGAACCGCGGCGGCATGACGGCGATGGCCACAGCGCCCGCCGCCGCCAGCAGCCTGCCGGACGGGTTGCCCACCCCCCGGCGCCATTGGTCCATGGTCGCTGTGTGGCTGACGATCACAATGGCGGTGCTCGACGGCAGTGTTGTCAACATCGCCATACCGCGCGTCGCGAAGGACTTCGGCGCGGACCCCGCTGCGGCGATCTGGGTCATCAACGCCTATCAGCTTGCCATCACCATGTTGCTGCTGCCGATGGCGGCGCTGGGCGAACGACTTGGCTATTTCCGGGTCTATGCGACGGCGACTGTCGTCTTCATCGCTGGCTCGCTGGCCTGCGCACTGTCGCAGGGCCTCACGATGCTGATCGTCGCCAGAATGTTTCAGGGCATCGGTGCCGCCGGTATCATGAGCCTCAACGCAGCCATGGTCCGCGCAACCGTCCCGGCCGCCCTGCTGGGGCGCACGATCGGCTATAACGCCCTCGTCCTGTCGGCATCCGCTGCGATGGGACCGACCATCGCGGGCGTGATCCTGCATGTTGCGGGCTGGCCCTGGCTGTTCGCGGTCAATCTGCCCATCGGTCTTGCGGCGCTGGCGGTCGGCATCGCAAATCTGCCAAGGGGCAGCGGGCATGGCCAGCCGTTCGCGTGGCTGTCGGCGGCGATGAGCGCGGCGGCGCTCGGGCTGCTGGTATTCGGCGGCGAGACGCTGGCGCGCCATGGGAGCGCGACGGGCGCGGCGATGTTCGGCTGCGGGATCATTGTCGGTATGCTGCTGTGGCTGCGCGAGCGTCGGGCCAAGGCGCCGCTGGTGCCGTTCGATCTCCTGCGCATCCCGATTTTCGCCCTGTCGATCGCCACGTCGATTCTCTCCTTCGCAGCGCAGATGCTGACGCTGGTGGCGTTTCCGTTTCTGCTTCAGACGGCGATGGGACGCAGTGCCGTGGAGACGGGCCTGCTCATGACACCCTGGCCGGTGGCGGCCGGGGTTCTCGCGTTGCTGGCCGGGCGGCTCGCGGACCGGTATCCGGCTGGTTTGCTTGGCGGCTTTGGCCTCGCGCTGTTCGCGACCGGGCTGGTCGGGCTCGCGACGCTCGATCCGGGGTCCTCCGATAGGCGCGTCCTTGGCGCCATGGCGCTGTGCGGTGCCGGTTTCGGCCTGTTTCAGGCGCCGAACAACCGCACCATCGTCGGCACGGCGCCAGTGGCGCGGTCGGGCGCGGCCGGCGGCATGCTCGCCACGGCGCGCCTGCTTGGCCAGACGTTCGGCGCGGTCGCCGTGGCCGCCGGTTTCACCTGGATCGGCCTCGATGGTCGATCCTGCAAAATCATGATCGCCTGCGCGGCGCTGGCCGCTGTGCTGGGCGCGGGGGTCAGCCTCCTGAGGCTGCAAACCCGCGCGGGAGCCCTTTCCAATCGCTCCGGCGGGCGATAGGCGCAGTGGCGATGACAGCACTCGATATCATCGTCCTGCTGATGATTGGCGGCAATGCCGTGATCGGTCTGATGCGCGGTTTCGTATGCGAGGCGCTGTCGCTCGTCGCGCTGGGCCTGGCGGTCGTGGCGGTGCGGTTGTTCCACGCGCCCGTGACCGGCTTTCTCACCAGCTTGGTGGGGACGGAGGGCGGCGCGGCCATCCTCGCCTTCGCGCTGGTCTTTGGTCTCAGCTGGTTCGGCGGCCGGTTGCTGGCCCGCAGCGTCGGCAAGCGCACCCGCAGTTCGGCGCTGGGCATGGTCGATCGTGTGCTGGGGCTCGGCTTCGGCGCGCTGCGCGGCCTTCTGATTGCAACGGTTGCGTTCGTCGGTTTCGCGATCGTCTACGACACGCTGTTCGGTGCGGATGCCGACCGGCCGCAGTGGATGCGCACCTCGCGCAGTTATCCGCTGCTGTCGGCGAGCGGGCGGGCGATGAGCGAGTGGCTGGCGGAACGGCGCGCGAGCGGTGGCCTCAGCATGGGCCTCGGCGGTGCGGGCGACAATGCGGCCAATGACGCGGGCGATGCGCGCTAAGCCGCTTTCGTTTGAGGCGGTCGCCTCCTACATAGCGGAAGATGGCCGAAACGCTCTACTCCCTCGACATATTGCGCCTGGCTGCCGCGACCGCTCGCTGGCCGATGCCTGAAGACGCGCAGGGGCGGGCAGAGCGCCGCTCGCCGACCTGCGGCAGCCGGGTGGCGGTGGGGGTCCTGCTTGACGATGCAGGGCGGATAGAGGCGATCGGCTTCGATATCAGCGCCTGCGCGCTGGGGCAGGCGTCGGCGGTTCTGCTGGCATCGGCTGCGACGGGCCGGACCTGCGACGATATCCGGTTCGCCTCCGGTGCGCTCAGCGACTGGCTTACCGGCGCAAGCGGCATTCCACCCGCCTGGCCGGGCATCGAGGCGCTGGCGGCGGCGCGGGACTATCCGGCTCGCCACCCGTCCATTCTGCTCGGCTTTCTCGCCGCCGCCGATGCCGCACAAGCGGCGAGCGGCGGGGCGCGGCGTGCCCATGGCTGAGGCGGCCGGTCCCCCGGCGCCAGTGGACGGTATGGCCGTCATCTTCCACGACGGTGTCATCATGCTGGCCGCGGCGCTGGTGTGTGTGATCCTGTTCCGCCGCTTCGGGCTTGGCGCGGTCCTGGGCTATCTGGTCGCGGGCGCCGCTGTGGGGCCATCGGGTTTCGCGCTGGTCGGCGGGGCCAATGGCAAGATGGCCATCGCGGAGATCGGCATCATCCTTCTGCTGTTCCTTGTGGGACTCGAACTCAATCCGGCGCGTCTCTGGCGGCTGCGACGCGCGATATTCGGGCTTGGCATCGCGCAGTTGCTCCTGTGCGGCGCGGCGCTGACGGCAATCGTGCTGCTGGCGGGGTTCAGCCCCGGCGCGGCCATCGCCATCGGCTTTCCGCTCGCCCTGTCGTCCACCGCGCAGGTGCTGCCGAGCCTGAAGTCCAGCGGCCGGATCAATTCGCCCTTCGGCGAGAAGGCCTTTTCGATCCTGCTTATGCAGGACCTCGCCATCGTTCCGCTCATCACGCTGATCGCCAGCCTGTCGCGCGCGCCTGCCGACCCCGCCGCGCCGCCGGGCTGGATGATGGCGCTTGAGACGGTCGGCGCGATTGCGGCGCTTGTGCTGACCGGCCGATTCCTGCTCCGCCCGCTACTCGCCATGATCGGCCGGTTCGGTGAGCGGGAGCTGTTCGTGGCGGTGGGCCTGTTCACGGTGCTGGCGGCGGCGGGCCTCATGCACATGCTTCATCTTTCGCCCGCGCTCGGCGCTTTTGTGGCGGGCGTCATGCTGGCGGATTCGCCGTACCGGCACGAGATCGAGGCCGATGTGGAGCCGTTCCGCACCATCCTGCTCGGCCTGTTTTTCGTGGCGGTCGGCATGTCGCTCGACCTTGGCGCGGTCATGGACCGCCCGGTCTTTGTCGTCGGGCTTGCGGCGGCGCTGGTGCTGACCAAGGCCACGCTGATCGCGGGCCTTGCCCGCCTGGCGGGCCAGCCGCTGCGCCCCGCCATCGGCCTCGGCCTGCTGCTGAGCCAGGGCGGCGAGTTCGGCTTTGTGCTGTTTTCCCAGGCGACGGACGCGCTTCTGATCGACCGGGAAGCGACGACGCTGTTCAACGCCATCGTGACCCTGTCGATGGCGACGACGCCGTTTCTGCTGTTTCTTGCACGGCGGTTCGAGTTCGCGCAGTCGCTTGACGAGCCGGCGCTGGAAGGACCCGACGAGTCGCCATCGACCCGCGCCATCGTGGTCGGCTATGGGCGCTTTGGCCAGACTGTCGCGCAGCTGCTGATGGGTGCGGGCGTCGCGGTGACGCTGATCGACCGCAAGCCCGCGCAGATCGAGCGTTCGAGCCAGTTCGATACCAAGGTCTATTATGGTGACGGGACGCGGCTCGACCTGTTGCGCCGGGCCGGGGCGGGGGAAGCGAATGTGATCGCCTTCTGCCTCGATGATCCAAGCCTCGATGCCGAGGCGCTGGCGCCGATCGTCGAGGCTTTTCCGCAGGCCGCGATCTTCGTGCGCGCCTTTGACCGGCGGCAGGTCATCGCGCTCCATCCGGCGGAGCTGGCCGGTGTGACGCGCGAGCTGTTCGAGTCCGCGATCCGCATGGGGCTGGAGGTGGCGACCGCGCTCGGCCTGCCCGAGGATGCGCTGCTCGACCTGGAGCGGCAGTATCGCGACAATGACCGCGAGCGGCTCGACCGGCAGATCGCCGAGGGCGACATGCGGGCCGCGCGCGATCTCATGTTCCATCATGATCGCGCGATGCGGCGCGGCGATACCGATTCACCGCTGGAGGCCAATGCATGAGCGCGCACGATGCCTGTCGGGGATGGCTGCCGGTGCTGGCGGCGCTGTCGGCGGCGCTCGCGATCATGGCGGGCGCATTCGGGGCGCATGGCGCAGGCAATCCGCTGGTTGCCGGCTGGTGGAAAACGGGCGGCAGCTATCAACTTGTCCACGCCGTCGCGGCGCTGGTGCTGGTGGGTCAGGGGCGCAAGGGACCGGCGGCGCTGCTGCTGATCGGCGCGGCGATATTCGCCGGCACGCTCTACCTCATGGGCATGGGCTTCCCGCGCGTGCTCGGCGCGGTAACGCCGGTGGGCGGCGTGCTGATGATTGCCGGATGGCTGTGGGCGGCGTGGAGCTTCAGGACCGCTCGGCGTCCAGGAACCGTTCCACCGCCTTGAGGTCGACGCTTTTGTCGAGATAGGTCTGGCCGATTCCGCGCGCGAGGAGGAAGGGCAGGGTGCCCCCCGCGCGTTTCTTGTCGTGAAGCATATGCGCGACAAGCGTCGCGCCGGACGCATCGACCCCCGCGCCGGCAAGGTCGGTCGGGAGGGCGCTCCCCCGTAGATGCGCGGTCACGCGGGCCGCATCCTCAGCGGTGCAAAGCCCCTCGGCGGCGGAAAAGCGGAAGGCGAGCGCCATCCCCGCCGCCACCGCCTCGCCATGCAGCAGCCGGTCCGAGAAGCCCGTCTCCGCCTCAAGCGCGTGACCAAAAGTATGGCCCAGGTTGAGGAGCGCCCGCCGCCCACTTGTTTCCCGCTCGTCCTCGGCGACGATCGCGGCTTTGGCTGCGACGCTTACCGCGATGGCATGGGCGCGCGCATCGCTGTCGCCGCCAAGCAGCTTGCCGCCGTCGCGTTCGCACCAGTCGAAAAAGTCGGGATTGTCGATCAGCCCATATTTGACGACTTCGGCATAGCCAGCGTGCACCTCGCGCGGGCCGAGCGTATCGAGCGTGGTCGGGTCGATCAGGACAAGGGCGGGCTGATAGAAGGCGCCGACAAGGTTCTTGCCCGCGCGCGTATTGATCGCGGTCTTGCCGCCGACGCTCGAGTCGACCTGCGCCAGCAGGGTGGTGGGGATCTGGATGAAGTTGCAGCCGCGCTTGACGATCGCCGCCGCGAATCCGACGAGATCGCCGATCACCCCCCCGCCGAGCGCGATGATATGGTCGCCGCGCTCCACCTCTCTTGCCAGCAGCGCATCGGTGAGGGCTTCGAGGGTGTCCCAGCTCTTGCTCCCCTCGCCGGGTGGCAGGATGATTGCGTCAGCCGCCATTCCCGCCGCGGACAATGCCCGCTCGAGCCTCGGCCACTGCTGGCTGGCGACATGTGAATCCGTCACGACAATGAACGGCCGCTTGCCCGCAAAGGGCGCGAGCTCTTCGGCGGCCTTGTCGAGCAGCCCATCGGCGATCCGCACGTCGTAGCTGCGCTCGGCGAGCGAGACGGGCACTATCCGCATGGCGACAAGGCCTCCATGATCCGATCCACCGTTGCATCGTGCGGCCCTTTGCCGCTCGTCACGTGGACAGGCGCCAGCGCGTAGCAGGGGTTGCGCGTAACCGCGAGGTCGGTGAGCACCGTCCTCGGGTCCTTGCCTGCCAGGAGCGGCCGCCCGTCCTTGCGGGAGACGCGCTCGACCAGAATGTCGATGTCGGCATCCAGCCAGATCGCGGTCGCCTTGTCGAGGATCAGCGCGCGCGTCTCCGGCTGGATGAAGGCGCCGCCGCCGGTCGCGATCACCTTTGGCGCGCCCTCGATCAGCCGGGCGATCACGCGGCGCTCGCCGTCGCGGAAATAGGGCTCGCCATAGCGGTCGAACATGTCCTGAATGCTCATGCCGGAGGCGGCGACGATCTCGTCGTCGGCATCCACGAAGGGCAGGCCGAGGCGCTGCGCAAGCCGCCGTCCGACGGTCGACTTGCCGACGCCCATCATCCCGACCAGAACGAGCGAGCGGTCAAGCAGGCTTTCCGTCTGCGCGGCGCCCTTTTTGCGGTTTCGTTGCATGACGCGCCCGGCTATACAGCCCCTCGCGCGGCTGGCAACTCGCCCGCACAATCGCGCGCGACGTTCAAGCGGGGAGGGCAGTCATCCCCATGCCGAAAGACATGAAGATCAAACGCTCCGTTTCCAGCCCGCCCCGCCGGGGCCGCCCGGTCCCCCTCATCCCCCTCGTCCTGCTGCTGATCCTGATCGCGCTGATCGGGTGGTTCTGGGTGCGCGGTGGCGAGCAGCCGCTGGTCCGCGTCGAAAAGCCCGTGGTGGCCGAGCGGCTGGGTCGTTGAGGCAGCGCCGGGACAGGCTGTGGCTGATGCTCGGCGGCGGGGCGCTGCTGGCGCTTGCCGTGCCTGTGATCGCGCAGAGTGGCGGGCCGGAGTCCCTGTTGCCGCCCGGCTTCGGCCAGCCCGAGGAGGCCCCCGCGCCCGCCCCTGGCGCGCCGACGTCCCCGCCTGCCAATCTCCTGCCGCGCGCGGCGCTGCCGCCTCAACCCGACAATGCCATCGCCAACATGGCCGAGGGCGAGGGGGAGGTGCCCGAAGACCCCGCCGAATATGATATGCCGCCGGGCGCCGCCCGCTCGCTCGCGCGGGTCGGGCCGCTCACCGCCGAGACGGGCGGTGTCGGGCCGGACGCTTTCGGGCGGCTGCGCGGCCGGGCGATCATGGGCCTCCTCGAGGCGTCGCACGCGCCGTTCGTGTCGCGCTGGGGCTCGATCGTGCTGCGTCGGGTTCTGCTGTCGGGCATCCGCACGCCGGGCGACGTCAATGGCGCGGACCTCGCGGCGGCGCGCGCCGCGCTGCTCGTCAATATGGGGGAGGCGGATGCGGCGCGCCTGATCATTCAGAGCGTCGATGTGCGCAACGCGACCCCCGCCTATGAGGACGCGGCGCTGGGCGCCTATCTGGCGGCGGCCGACCCAGCCGGGCTTTGCCGCTTCGACATGACCGCGCGCCAGAGCACGACCGACGAGGCGCGCTGGCAGCTTGTCGGGGCGATCTGCGCCGCGTTCGCGGCGGATCAGGGTTCGGCCAGCGCCACCCTCAGCGTCGCGCGCAGGCGCGGGAAACTTCAGGCGATCGACTATCGTCTCGCTGAACGGGTGCTGGGCGCGGGACCGAGCAGCCGCCGGCAGGTGCGGATCGAATGGGACAATGTCGATCGGCTGGACAGTTGGCGGCTCGGCCTTGCCACGGCAACGAATGTGGCGATTCCCGACGCACTGCTCGCGACCGCAGGCGACGCGATGCGCGCCTGGCAGGCGCGCGCGCCCGTGCTCTCGCTGGCCCGGCGCCTGCCCGGTGTCGCTACCGCCTCGCGCCTTGGCGTTCTGTCGAGCGGGGCCCTTACAGGCTATTACAGCTTGCTTGGCGATCCCGACCGCAACGAGGGCGTGCCCGCCACTCTCTATGACAGTTTCCGGACAGCCTATGTCGGGGGGACGGTGCGCCAGCGGATCGAGGCGATGCGCGCTTTCTGGTCGGCGGCGCCCGCGGACGGCGCACAGCCGGGACCGGACGGGGTCAACTATGCCGCGCTGCCCGCGCTCGCCCGCGCCGCCGCGGCGTTGCCGCCCACGGCCGAGGCAGGCGCCGACGCGCCGTGGATCATCGCGGCGATGCTGACCGGCGGCTATGACCGCAACGCGGCCGCCTGGACCGCAGCCGTAGCAGCGATGGGCGATGCCGGGAAGGCGCGCGCGACGGCGCTGCTCGCTGTCGGACTGCCCGATGGCGCGCCAGCCGCGAGAGGGGCGGCCGACGCCTTCATCGCCGCCGACGCAAGCGAAGACAAGGTGGCAAGCCGTTTGCTTGTCGCGGCGCTTTATGGCCTCGGGCGGCTCAGCAGCGACGATGCGAAGGCCCTCTCGGGCCAGCTCGGCATGGGGCTTGGCATCGGCAGCCGCTGGGCGCGTGCGCTGGACGATGCCGCCGGGCGTGGCGAGAAGGGCAGCGTTGCGCTGCTCGCGGCGGTGGGGATGCAGACCCGGCAGTGGGCCAAGATGCCGCCCGCGCATCTCGCCGCGATCCTTGCCGCCTATCGTCGCGTCGGGCTCGAACCCGAGGCGCGGATGATCGCGGCCGAGGCGATAAGCCGGATATAATGCTGCCGGATCAGCAGGCGATCGACCGGTTCCTCGCGATGCTGGCGGCGGAACGGGGCGTCGCCCGCAACACGCTGCTCGCCTATCGCCGCGACCTTGAGGATGCGGCGGAGCGGCTGGGGCGGCTGGCGGATGCGTCGACCGAGGAGATCGGCGCGCTTGCGGGGCACTGGGCGCCGCTTGCGGCCGCCTCTGCGGCGCGCAAGGCTTCGGCATTGCGTGGCTTCTTCGCCTTTCTGGAGGCTGAGGGACTACGCGCCGACAATCCCTCCGCCGCCCTGCCGCGCCCGGCGCTCAGGCGACCGCTGCCCAAGGTGCTGAGCCATGGCGATGTGGAGGCGCTGTTCGCGGTCATCGCCGAGCGGCTCGCCGTCGCCAATCCGCGCCCGCTCGACGTCAGGCTGTCGGCCTTGGTCGAGCTGCTCTACGGCTCGGGTCTGCGCGCGACCGAGCTGGTCTCGCTGCCGCGCGCCGCGCTGCGCGCCGATCAGCCTTACCTCATCCTCAAGGGCAAGGGCGGTCGCGAGCGTCTCGTGCCCATTTCGGACCGGGCGCGCGCCGCTGTCGCGTTGTGGCGCGGTCATGTCCCGGCCGGTTCACCCTGGCTGTTCCCATCGGGCCGGAGCCACCTCAGCCGCGTGCGCCTGTTCCAGATCATCCGCGCGCTGGGCGCGGCAGGCGGCATCGACCCAAAGGCCATTAGCCCGCATGTGCTGCGCCACGCCTTTGCGACGCATCTCCTGGAGGGCGGCGCGGACCTGCGCGCGCTCCAGTCGATGCTCGGCCATGCCGACATCGCGACCACCCAGATCTATACCCATGTCGATGCGGCGCATCTTGTCGCGCTGGTCAATGCGAGGCATCCGCTCCGCGAGGCGATGGCCGCCCCAACAGCACCCGCGCGTTGACCTGACGCGGACGGGGCACTAACGGACTTGCGGATGGCAACCTATCTCGATTTCGAGAAGCCGGTCGCGGCGCTTCAGGCCAAGATCGATGAGCTCCGGGAAAGCGCGCACGATAGCGGCGTCGATATCGACGCCGAGATCGGCAAGCTGCGTCAGCGTTCCGACAAGATGCTGGCCGACATCTATGCCAGGCTGACGCCGTGGCAGAAGACTCAGGTGGCCCGCCACCCCGAACGCCCGCATTTCAAGCATTATGTCGCCGGGCTGTTCGACGAGTTCGTGCCGCTCGCGGGCGATCGGGCCTTTGCCGACGATCAGGCGATCCTCGGTGGATTCGCGCGGATGGGCGATCAGCGGCTCATGGTCATCGGCCATGAGAAGGGCGACGACACCGCAAGCCGTCTCAGACATAATTTCGGCATGGGCAAGCCGGAGGGCTACCGGAAGGCCATCCGCCTCATGGCTCTTGCCGACCGCTTTGGTCTGCCGGTGGTGACGCTCGTCGATACCTCCGGCGCCTTTCCCGGCGTGCAGGCGGAGGAGCGGGGGCAGGCGGAGGCGATCGCCCGCGCGACGGAAGCCTGCCTGTCGCTGGGCGTGCCGATGGTCGCCTGCGTGGTGGGCGAGGGCGGCTCGGGCGGGGCGATCGCGCTCGCCGCAGGAAACCGCGTCCTCATGATGGAACATGCGGTCTATTCGGTGATCTCGCCGGAAGGCTGTGCCTCGATCCTCTGGCGCACTGCCGAAAAGGCGAGCGATGCCGCGACCGCGATGCAGATCACTGCGGAGTCGCTGCTCGATCTCAAGGTGATCGACCGGATCGTCCCGGAACCGATGGGCGGCGCCCATCGCTCGCCGGATATGGCAATCGCGTCGCTCCGGCAGGCGGTGAGCGAGGAACTCGCCGCCCTCGTGCCGTTAAAGGCCAAGGCGCTGCGGCAGCAGCGCGCCGACAAGTTTCTGGCAATGGGCGGCTGAAAACGGAAAGGGCGGCGAAGCTTTCGCTCCGCCGCCCCGGTTAGCAGATCGTCAAGCCGATGGCTTAGTCGATGTTGTTGCCAACGTTGTTGAAGGTGTTGCCGAGCTTACCGCCCAGGCTGGTCATCGCGCCAATGGCGGCGACGGCGATCAGGGCAGCGATGAGGCCATATTCGATGGCGGTCGCGGCCTTGTTGTTCTTGATGAAGTTACGAATGGTCTGCATGGTCAATCTCCTTGAAGCGGCTAAACCAATTTCTTACCCGGCCAATGGATGCAAGCGAGCAACGACCTTTTATGGCGTGCAGAGTTTCCAAAATCCTAACAAGAAGCAGTCTGTTGTAAAAATCTTATAGTTAACCGCCAGTAACCGCGTTATCGACATTTTGCCACATGTTGTTCGTTTTGTTCGCAACCGTGTGGAAAGCTGACATCATGGCAATGACGATTAAGCTGATGATAAGACCATACTCAATGGCGGTGCCGCCTTTTTCGTCGCTTTTCAGTGACTTGAGAATTTGAAACATGGCGGTCCCCATCTCGCTCGAACGGCTGGCGCGACCATGCTAGCGGAACGCGCTTAACAAAGGGCTTCCGGTATGAAGGAAATTGTTAAGCCGCCGCTGCTGGTGGTGGCGGTGGCGCTGGTGGATGCCGACGGACGGGTGCTGCTCCAGCAGCGGCCCGAGGGCAAAAGCATGGCCGGTCTGTGGGAGTTTCCCGGAGGCAAGATCGAGCCCGGCGAATCGCCGGAGGCCGCTCTGGTGCGCGAGCTTGCCGAGGAACTCGGCATCGACGTCGCCGCCGCCTGTCTCGCGCCCGCGACGTTCGCCAGCGCGACGATCGACGATGAACGGCATCTGCTGCTGCTGTTATACGTCTGCCGCAAATGGACGGGTGTGCCGCGGTCGCTCGAGGGCGGTGCCCTGCGGTGGGAGCGGCCGGCCGCCATGTTCGCCCTGCCCATGCCGCCTGCGGACCTGCCGCTGATAGGTTTGCTGGACGCGCTGATCTAAAGGGGTTTGAGGGCGTCGGCCAACGACACCGTGGCCGAGCCGCGCCGTGCGGGTCTGGGCTGGGACGGATCGGGCCGCCACCCGCTCAGATGGACAATCTCGAATCGCTCGCGCGTGCGGCCGTCGGAATCGGCGTCGGCGGCGAAGCGTTCGGCCGCGCGGGCAAGGCCTGCACGGGTGAGCGGCGGGGGCGCGCTGGCGAGGCACTGGGCGGCACCCATGCCGCGCAGATCCGCAAGGAGGCCAAATAACGATCCATAGCCGACGCTGAGGCTCTGGCTGTCCGCAACCGGCATGGCAAAGCCTGCGCGGGCGAGGAGATCGCCAGCGGTTCGCACGTCAATCTGCGGATGCAGGCGCTGGGCGGGGCGGTCGCCATCGGCCGCCAGCAGCGCCGCGCGCAGCCTCGGGAGCGAACCGGCGCCCACAAATGCCGCGAGCAGCAAGCCATCCGGCCTTAGCAGTGTCCGCGCCTGCACGAGAAATCCGGGCACATCGTTGAGGCTGTCGAGCGTGCCCAGCGACAGGACGAGGTCGAAGCTCTCCGGTGCGAAAGGCAGCGGCGCGTCTTCCGCGATGGCGACGCCGCCGCCTGCCGCAGCGACCGCGGGGCCGGGATCGGCAACGGCCACGCGCATCCCGCGCGCGCGCAGGGCATCGGGCACCAGGGCGGTCGGCGCGCCGATCACCAGCGCGTCCGAAAACGGGCGCTGCACATCGGTTAGGCGGTCCAGCATGTCGCCGGCTGCTGCGGTGTAGAGGAAATCATGCCGGCCGAAACAAGCGAGGGCGCGGTCGCGGCGGCGCGCGCGCGCTTGCGCCGAAAACAGTTGAGGAACGGACATGCCCTGTCTTTTGCGCGAGCAGCCGCCGGGGGGCAAGCTTGTCGGGACGGGTCGGGCGTGAAACAAGGGGCGGATGCCAGTCCAAGTCCGCAAGCGCCTTGCCGATGCATCCCGGACGATGCTCGATCTCGTCCTTCCGCCGCGCTGCGCCGTTTGCGGGGTGGTGGTCGCGGAGCCCTACAGCTTCTGTGCGGGGTGCTGGCCGGATATCCGGTTTCTCGGCGAGCCTTGCTGCGCGCGCTGCGGCCTGCCCTTTGCGCATGACATGGGCGAGGGGGCGCTTTGCGGCGGGTGCCATGCCGATCCGCCTCCTTTTGCGCGCGCGCGTGCGGCGACGGCCTATGGCGAAGCGGCGCGCGCCGTCGCCCTGAAGCTCAAATATGGCCGCCGCACCAGCATGGCCCGGCTGATGGCCCGGCATATGGCGCGCCATGTCGAGGCCGAGCGGGACGCGCTCCTCGTGCCGGTGCCGCTTCATCGCTGGCGTCTCTGGCAGCGCGGCTTCAACCAGGCGGCGCTGATCGCCGATGCGCTCGCCCGGCTCACGGGCGGGCGGGTGCTGAGCGACGCCCTCGTCCGCACCCGGCGCACGCCGCCGCTGCGCGCCATGGGACGCAGCGAGCGCCGTCGCGCCGTCAAGGGCGCCTTCGCAGTCAATCCCGCGCGCGCAGATCAGGTGCGTGGCCGGTCGGTCATCCTCGTCGACGATGTCTGGACGAGCGGCGCCACCGCCGAGGGCTGTGCGGCCGCGCTGGTTGCCGCCGGGGCCGCGCGGGTGGAACTGCTGTGCTGGGCTCGGGTTCTGGACCTGCCTGCATGATCGGCTGCCGGATTGACCGGGGCTGACCCCGATTGACATTGCTGGCCGGGATGCCGAGATCAGTGCGAGGAGACGCGAGCCACATGGCCACCATCGAAATCTATACCAAGCCGTTCTGCGGTTACTGCCACCGGGCCAAGGGTCTGCTCGATCGCAAGGGTGCGGCCTACATCGAATATGATATCGGCCTCGGCGGTCCCAAGCGCGCCGAAATGCTCCAGCGCGCGGGCGGGCGCTCGACCGTCCCGCAGATATTCATCGACGGCCACCATATCGGCGGGAGCGACGATCTGGCGGCGCTGGATGCGACGGGCGAGCTCGACGCGCTGATTGGCTGACGGATGCGCGTTGCCCTGTTGCAGATGACGTCAGGCGTCGACCCCGCCGCCAATCGCGATGCGATCCTTGCAGCGATGGAGGAGGCCCGCCGGGGCGGGGCCGGCATGCTGTTCACGCCGGAAATGTCCGGCTGCCTCGACCGCGACCGGGCGCGGGCGGCAACGCACATCGCGGCCGAGGACGCCGACCCTGTGCTGGCCGGGGTCCGCGTCCGCGCCGCCGAACTCGGCCTCTGGGTGTCGCTCGGCTCGCTGGCCGTCGCCGATCCGGCTGACGAGGGACGCTGGCGGAACCGTTCCTTCGTCATCGACCCGGAAGGCGGCGTTCGTGCGCGCTACGACAAGCGGCATCTGTTCGATGTCGATCTGCCGACCGGCGAGCGTTGGCGGGAGTCGGCCGCCTATGTCTCCGGCGGCGAGCGGGCGGTGGCTGTTGCTACGCCCTGGGCGACGCTCGGGCTCAGCATCTGCTACGATCTGCGCTTTGCCGATCATTATCGTGCGCTGAGCGACGCGGGCGCGGCGGTCCTCACCGTGCCTGCCGCATTCACTGTGCCGACCGGGCAGGCGCACTGGCATGTGCTGCTGCGCGCCAGAGCGATCGAAAATGCCGGCTTTGTCGTTGCCGCCGCGCAGACCGGCGCGCATGAGGATGGCCGCCACACTTACGGCCACAGTCTCGTCGTGGACCCATGGGGTGAGGTGCTGCTCGACATGGGCGAGCGGGCAGGGCTTGGCTTTGCCGATCTCGATATGAAGCAGGTTGCGGCCGTGCGCGAACGCATTCCCGCCCTTGACCATCGCCGCCCGAGCCCCGATGTTTATCGGCTATGATCGTTTTTGACCTCAATTGCAGCAACGGCCACATGTTCGAGGCCTGGTTCCGCTCGTCCGAGGACTATGAGGCGCAATCGGCGCGCGCCATGCTCTCCTGCCCGACCTGCGGCGATCTCTCCGTGAACAAGGCGGTCATGGCCCCGGCGGTTGCCGCCAAGGGCAATCAGCGGTCCGCGCCACAGGACGGGCCGGAACGCACCGTGGCGATGGCGAAGATGGACCCGCTCCATGCCGCAAAGCTGCAGGCGATGGTCGAAAAGCTGGCGGCGATGCAGAGCGAGGCCCTGTCGCAGTCGGCCTGGGTGGGTCACGCCTTCCCGGAAAAGGCGCGCGCCATGCACTATGGCGACGAACCGGCTGCCGCGATCCATGGCATTGCGAACGCAGGCGAGGCGCGTGCGCTAATCGAGGAAGGGGTGGCGGTCGCGCCGCTGCCTTTCCCGGTCGTGCCGCCCGAGGAGCGCAACTGAGCCGCCATTGACCGGCCGGGGCGGCACCCGTAAATGCGGACGCACGCACCCATAGCTCAGCAGGATAGAGCGTCGGATTCCTAATCCGAAGGCCACAGGTTCGAATCCTGTTGGGTGC
>CAZGVX010000037.1:0-23411 GCA_964529225.1 uncultured Sphingobium sp. | reverse complement strand
ATTTTTGTGTCGGTCACGGTCGTCCCGTTGGAGGTTCCCAATCGGGAAGGCTGATAACCGGCTCACCCATGGAATAAACCCGGACGAGCGTCGTCTATGCTTTCAGGACTGATGCGCCGGAGGCTTATGCGTAGACGATATTGGATGCTCGGTCTGACTGCTTCGGCCCTGCTCACAGGCGCAGTCGCGGCCGCCCCTGCCGGTGGTTACGCCAGCATGGTGGCTGCCGCGATGGACCGGATGATGGCGGGCATGATGGTCAAGCCGTCCGGCAACGTCGACCGCGACTTCGTCACGATGATGCTCCCGCATCATCAGGGTGCGATCGATATGGCAGTGGCGGAGCTGCGCTACGGCCATAACGAGCAGCTCAAGCGCATCGCGCAGGAGATCATCATCGATCAGCAGCAGGAGATTGCCGCTATGAAGTTGGCGATCGGTCAGCCGCTACCGCCTTCGACGCCGGCCCCGACGCAGGGCGGCGACCACCACAGCCCTATGGAGCACTGACATGATCCGGACCATCCTGCGCTCGGCCGCCTTGCTGATGAGCGCCGCACCGGGCCTCGCCATGGCGCAGCAGGCGCCGTGGAACGCCAAGGACATGCCCGTCAGCCACCGCGACCGCGTCTATGCGTCCGAACAATTCTCCAACACGGTGTCGGTGACGGACCCTGCCGACAACCGGCTGCTCGGCGTCATCAAGCTCGGCGATCCGCAGCCGATGAACTTCTCCCCGCTCTACAAGGGACAAGTGCTGGTCCACGGCCTGGGCTTCTCGCCGGACGGGAAGACCTTGGCGGTCGTGTCGATCGGATCGAATGCCGTGTCGTGGATCGACACCGCCACCAACACGGTCAAACACACGACCTATGTCGGGCGCAGTCCGCACGAGGCGTTCTTCACGCCGGACGGAAAGGAGGTCTGGGTCACCGTTCGCGGCGAGGACTATATCGCCGTGCTCGATCCCGCGACGTACAAGG
This sequence comes from uncultured Sphingobium sp., assembly GCA_964529225.1. Taxonomy (GTDB): domain Bacteria; phylum Pseudomonadota; class Alphaproteobacteria; order Sphingomonadales; family Sphingomonadaceae; genus Sphingobium. Next base: position 22,428 of record CAZGVX010000037.1, on the reverse strand, counting down.
AAACCGGCCGCATCAAGACGCCCGGTGGTCCGGGTATGACGATCTTCTCGCCCGATGGGCGATACGGCTATGTCTGTTCCTCGTTCAATCCGGTGCTGGCCGTGTTCGATGTCGCAACCCACGCACAGGTCGGACAGGTGGCGCAGCCGAGCCCATTCTGCCCCAACATCGCCGCGACGCCGGACGGCAAGCAGGCGTGGTTTACGCTAAAGGACATCGGCAAGACGGTCGCATTCGATGCCAGGCCACCCTTCACAATCCTCAAGGTGCTGGATACCGGGCCGATCACCAATCACGTCAACTTCGCCCGCACGGCCAAGGGGCAGTTCGCCTATGTGACGGTCGGCGGGGAGAATGCGGTGAAGGTGTTCCGCACGTCCGACTTCACGCTGGTGGCAACCATTCCAGTCGGCAAGATGCCGCACGGTGTCTGGCCGTCCGGCGACGGTCGGCGCATCTATGTCGGGCTGGAGAATGCCGATGAGCTGGCCGCGATCGACACCGCTGGCAACACGGTCGTCGCTACCGTGCCGGTCGGACAGGCACCGCAGGCGATCGCCTATGTGCCGAACGCTGTTCCGACAGGCCCCGGCACCGACAATCTCCAGCCGCTCGGCACGGCCGGCAAGGCGTTGCATCTGACTATGGGGCCGATCGGCGGCAAGGGTGCGGCAAGCAGCATCACCCTCTTCGACCAAGGCATCATTCAGGTCGTGCAGAGTGCCGTTACCGGTTTGCAGCCCAAGAAGCCCTACATGCTCGTGCTGACCGCCAACGCGGATGGTAGCGGCGCTGTAGAGCCGCTTGCCAACTTCATGAGCAACCCGGCGGGTGCGGCGATCGTCAACGCGTCGGGTCCGATCCGGCAGATCGTTCAAGGCAGCACCGCGACGCCCCGCCGTTTTCTGGCGGTCGCTGAGGTGGTGAACGGCGCGCCGGGACGCATCGTGCAGGTACAGCGCGACTGACATGGACCCGCTTGCCGCCGCGATCGAGCCCCTGATCCCCGGTCTGCGCCGCTATGCCCGGTCGTGGTTGCGCGATCGGGCAATGGCAGATGACGTGGTGCAGGATTGTCTCGAGCGCGCGGTCGGGCGCTGGCGACAACGACGCGGGGCGGAGGTGCGCCCATGGGTCTATACGATCCTGCACAATCTGTTGGTCGACCATCAGCGGCAGCATAGCCGGCGAGGCACAGCGGTTCCGCTCCACCTCGTGGACGACGCCACGCTCGGCCGTCCGGCCGATCAGGAAACAGGCCTACACCACCGCGACCTGCTGCGCGCCCTTGATGCGTTGCCCGAGGAGCAGCGAACGGTGCTGCTCCTCGTATCGGTCGAGGGCCTGCCCTATGCGGAGGTCGCTGCCGTTGTCGGCGTGCCGCTGGGCACGGTGATGTCGCGCATATCCCGGGCGCGCGACCGACTGGCGACCCTCCTCCGGGAGGGTGAACGGCCGCGATTGAGGAGCGTGCAATGACCAGCCCGATCGGCGAGGACGATCTGGCCGCATGGATCGATGGCAGGCTGTCGCCCGAGCGGCAGCGCCTGGTCGATGCCTATCTTGAAGGCCAGCCGGACCTGCATGCCCGTTTGCGGGAACAGGCGGAGCAGGCGCGAGCCCTTGCATCCCTGTTTGCCCCGATCGCGGATGAACCGATCCCGGCGACGATGCGCGTCGCAGCCATCAGGGGGCGGCAACGTCAGCCGCGATGGCAATTCGCCATCGCCGCGTCACTTCTGCTGGCGGTCGGGTTTGGCGGTGGTTGGTCGAGCGCGAAGTGGAGCGGTGAACCCCGCGCAGGCATCGCGGCGCTGGCCAACGAGGCGAGTGACAATTTCCGTGTCTATGCCGCCGACCGGATACGACCGGCGGAGATCGGTCCGGATCAGCGCGCCATGCTGATCCGATGGACCTCCGCCCGTTTGGGTGAGCGCGTCACCATCCCGGACCTCAGCACAGCCGGCTATCGCTATGGTGGGGGGCGACTGGTCGCGACGCCTCACGGCCCTGCGGCACTGCTCCTCTACGACGGACCGCAAGCGTCGAAACTCGCGGTGCTGACGAGGCCTATGCAGATCGACAAGACTGCGAGCATGACCAGCACGTCCAGCGGGACCATGGGCCGGGTCACATGGGCAGTCGACGGGATCGGCTATAGTGTGGTGGGCGAGCGGCCTGCGGCCGAGCTGCATCCGATTGCCGATGAAGTCCGGCGGCAGGCCGATGCGGCGCTGGTGTCCTGATAGCGCCCTTGCTGCTCCTCAGCGCCGACAGGCACCGGGCGGGCCAGCGCGATCAGGGCTTGCGCTCGGCATCCTTCCTGGCGGCCTCGGCCGGCGTCAGGCGGGCTCGCTCGCGGATGTGGCGTTCCAGCGGCGCGCCGACGAACAGGACGAGCATCGCAAGGATCACCCCGCCAGTGATGAGCGGTCATGGACGATCAAACGTCGCAGGCCCGCCTAACGCTCCAAGTCTTCGAGACCATCGCAGACGAAAGGCTGCCGATCATTCCGATATCCAGATTGGAATGACCATATCAAACGGTTGGTCGTATCGATCTAAGTACGCGATATATGCTGCATGACCCTGGAGCAGCTCAGAATCTTCGTCGGTGTCGCGGAGCGCGAACACGTCACCAAGGCAGCGGAGGTGCTGAACGTCACGCAGTCCGCTGCCTCCGGCGCGATTGCTGCCCTCGAAGCGCGCTACGGGGTTCCTCTGTTTCACCGCGTCGGGCGTGGCATCCAGCTGACCGAAGCAGGCCGCGGCTTTCTGGAGGAAGCGCGCGCGGTGCTGGGGCGGGCAGCGCATGCCGAGACGATGCTGGCGGACTATGCCGGGCTTGCCCGTGGTTCATTGCGGATCGTCGCCAGCCAGACGATCGCGAGCTACTGGTTGCCGGCAAAGCTAGCCGCCTTCCACGAACGCCACCCGCAGATCGCGGTCGAACTGGCGATCGACAACACCGAAGGTGCGGCAGCGCAGGTCCTGAGCGGCGCGGCGGAGCTCGGTTTCGTCGAGGGCGAGGTGGACGAACCGGCGCTCGCCCACTGGCATGTCGGGCGTGATCCGATGGTGCTGGTCGGCCGCGAGGACACCGGGCGCGTCGACGAGGACTGGCTGCGCACTGAACGCTGGATCGTCCGTGAGCTGGGATCGGGTACGCGCTCGACCTTCGAGGACGTGCTGCGAACGCGCGGGTTTGATCCGGCCCAGCTGACGATAGCGATGACGCTGCCGTCCAACGAGGCGGTGCGCACCGCCGTCGAGGCGGGTGCCGGCGTTGCCGTCTTGTCGCGATTGGTCGTCGCGCGCGCGCTCAAGGCCGGTGACCTTGTCGAGCTGCCGCTCGGGCTGCCCGACCGCGCCTTTCACGCGCTGCGCCACAAGGAACGCTATCGCACCCGCGCGGCCGACGCGCTGACGGACCTCATCAAGGAGCAGGTCGCATGACTGCCGACACGCACTCCGTTCTCAGCGGCCTCAAGCCGCTCAGCCGGCTCGATCATCCCCGCGAGATGATTCGTCAGTTCACGCCCAACTGGTTCGCCGCGACGATGGGCACCGGTATCCTCGCGCTCGCGCTGCCGCAGGTGCCCGGCATCGGGCCTTCGCTTAAACCCGTCGGCGAGGTGTTGTGGTTCTTCAATATCGCACTCTTCGCGCTGTTCGCCGGCCTTTATGGCGCGCGCTGGGTGATGTTCGGGCACGAGGCGCGGCGCATCTTCGGGCATAACACCGTGTCGATGTTCATCGGCACCATCCCGATGGGCCTCGCGACGATCATCAACGGCTGCCTCGCCTTCGGCATCGCACGGTTCGGGAATGGCATCGTACCGGTCGCACACGTCCTGTGGTGGATCGACGCCGCCATGTCGCTCGCCTGTGGCGTGCTGATCCCGTACATGATGTTCACCCGTCACGAGCACAGCCTGGACGGCATGACCGCGGTATGGTTGCTGCCGGTCGTCGCTGCCGAAGTGGCGGGCGCCAGCGGCGGGCTGCTCGCGCCGCATCTGGCCGATCCTCACGCGCAGCTCGTCACGCTTGCGACCTCCTATGTGCTGTGGGCCTATTCGGTGCCGGTCGCGTTCGGCATCCTCGCCATCCTCATCCTGCGCATGGCGCTCCACAAACTGCCGCAGGAGAGCATGGCGGCGTCCTCCTGGCTGGCGCTGGGACCGATCGGCACGGGTGCTCTGGGCATGCTGGTGCTCGGGGCGGACGCGCCGGCTATCCTCGCGGCGCACGGGCTGGCCGGTATCGGTGCCGTCGCGCAAGGGATCGGCGTTGTGGCCGGACTCTGCCTGTGGGGCTTCGGCCTGTGGTGGCTGGCGCTCGCGACGCTCATCACCATCCGCTACTGGCGCGCCGGCGTCCCGTTCAACCTGGGCTGGTGGGGCTATACCTTTCCGCTCGGCGTCTACACCGTCGCCACCTTACGCCTAGGCACGACGCTGAACCTCGGTTTCTTCGGTTTCGTCGGCACGGTGCTGACAGTCGCGCTTGCGGCGATGTGGCTGCTCGTCGGCGCCAAGACGCTGGCCGGCGCATGGCGCGGCAACCTGTTCGTCTCACCCTGCATCGCCACCCCGAACTGATCCGCCATGATGATCGGATCAGTCGGTCCGATCACTTGCGAAACGCCCCTTCGATCCGCCAGCGTGGCTGGCCACAGGAGAGCCTTGTCATGGACAATTTCGACGCCGAACTGGCGAGTGAGACCAGCCGTCGCCGCTTTCTCAGGCATGCCGCGCTCGGTACCGCCGGCCTTGCCGCCGCGCCGGCACTGGCGCAGCAGCTCGTCGACCTGAAGCTGCCTGGCGGCAATGCCGAACGGCCGATGACCAGCGCCTTTCCCGGCAAGGGCAGCATGATCCTCCAGCGTGTCCATCCGCCCTTGCTGGAAACGCCGATGGACGTGTTCGACAAGTCGGTGTTCACGCCCAACGACCAGTTCTTCGTCCGCTGGCACTGGGCCGACATCCCGACCTCGATCGATGTCGAGACTTTCCGCCTCAACGTCTTCGGCCACGTCAACCGACCGCTGTCGATCAGCCTCGCCCAGCTGCTGCGCCTGCCGCGGGTCGAGATGGCGGCGGTCAACCAATGCTCGGGAAACAGCCGTGGGCTGTTCCAGCCACGTGTTGCCGGCGCGCAATGGGGCAACGGCGCGATGGGCAATGCCAAATGGCTCGGTGTGCGCCTGCGCGACGTGCTCGACCTCGCCGGGGTCAAGACAGGCGCGGTGCAGGTGCGCTTCGGTGCGCTCGATCAACCGGTCGTGGCGGGCGCCCCTGACTTTGAGAAGGCGCTCGACATCGACCATGCCCGCGACGGCGAAGTGATGATCGCCTTCGGCATGAACGGCGAGCAGCTGCCGCTCCTCAATGGCTTTCCCTGCCGGCTGATCGTGCCGGGCTGGTACTCGACCTATTGGGTCAAGATGCTGAACTCGATCGAGGTACTGCCCGGCCCCGACGACCAGTATTGGATGGCCAAGGCCTACAAGATCCCCGCGACGCCGGGCGCGAATGTCGCGCCCGGCGCCAGAGACTTCCCGACTGTCCCCATCAACCGCATGATCCCGCGCAGCTGGATGACCAGCCTGCCCGATGGCCAGACGATAGCCTATGAGGCATCGATCCCGGTCGGCGGCATCGCGATGGGCGGCGACTGCGGCGTCGCCAAGGTCGATGTATCGTCGGACGGAGGCCGCACCTGGTACAGGACGACGCTCGGAGCGGACGAGGGCAGGTACAGCTTCCGTCGGTGGGATGGTCGCGTGCCGCTGCGACGCGGTGCCAACCCGATCATGGTGCGCTGCTGGAACACCAACGGTGTCGCCCAGCCGATGAAGCCGATCTGGAACCCGGGCGGGTTCATGCGCGGCAATATCGAGACCACCACCATCATCGCGGCCTGAGGAGCGAGTAGCATGAAGACCCCGTCTCCCGGCATCATGGCCGCTGGCCTGATCGGCCTGACCGGCATTATCCTCGTCTCGATCGGGGCGCCGAGCAGCCGCAAGGCGCCTGCCCCGATCTCCGAGACATCCGAGCCGGCACCGCCCACCAGCGTCTCAGCCCGCGGCTTTTCGCTCGCCTCGACCAGCGTCGACCTGCCGGTCGATGACGCTACCTACCCCGATGGTCCGCACGCCGACGTCATCAACGCCAACTGCACTTCGTGCCACTCGGCCAGCATGGCGCTAACTCAGCCTGCGCTATCGGCGGACCAGTGGAAGGCGACCGTCACCAAGATGCGTGAGGTGTACAAGGCGCCGGTGGCCGAGAAGGACGTTGACGCGATCGTTGCTTATCTCACCGCTATGCCGAGCCAGAAAGCGGCACCCGCAACCGGCAAGGCACAGGATCCCGACCCCAAGGTGGCTCCTGATGTCTCAGGTGGAACCGGATAAGCAAACCTCTCGCATAATCTAAAAAGGCGATTTCGACAGACGATCGGCAGCCTTCAGTAGGACTTTTTCAACAGCCACGGCCGCTTGCTCTCGGCAAGCGTGCCGTCGAGGTCGAAGGCGATCAGCCACTTCATGCCGCCTTCCCTGCCGGATCGCGGTAGGCGAGCAGCCTGAGCGCATTGATGACGACGAGCAGCGTCGATCCCTCATGAACCGCCACCGCTGGCCCAATGCCGAGGCCGAGGATGGTAGCAGGCACCAGGAAGGCGACGACACCCAGGCTGACGAAGACGTTCTGCCGGATGATTCCACGGGTATGGCGGCTAAGACCGACTGCGAATGGCAGGTGCGCCAGATCGTCGGCCATCAGCGCCACGTCGGCTGTCTCCAGCGCAACGTCCGACCCCGCCGCGCCCATCGCGATGCCGACCGTGGCGCTTGCCATCGCCGGCGCATCGTTCACGCCGTCGCCCACCATCGCGACCTTGTCTTCGCCGGCGAGCTTCTTGATCGCGGCAACCTTGTCTTCGGGCATGAGGTCGCCCCACGCTTCGTCGATCCCGACTTCGTCGGCGATCGCTTCGGCGACTTTCTGGTGATCGCCGGAGATCATTATCATCCGCGACACGCCCATCTCGTGCAGCCGACGCAACGCGGTCTTGGCAGCTTCGCGAGGCGTGTCCATCAGGCCGATCGCGCCCAGGTCGCGGTCCCCCTTGCGGACCACCATTGTCGTGCGGCCGTTCTCGCGCAGCTTCGCGATTGCGTCCTGCGCGCCCTGCCCCAGCGCCGGAATGCCCTCACTTCCGAACATCTCGGCCTTGCCGATCCACACCGTCTCGCCATCCACGCTCGCGGTGACGCCCCGACCGGTCAGGCTCTTGAGGTCGCCGGCAGTCGGCACGGCACGATCGTTCAGACGTTCGCGGCCGTCCTTGACGATCGCTTGGGCCAGGGGATGGTCGCTCAACGCTTCGACGGCGACAGCCAGCGCCAGCAACTCGCCTTCATCGGCGCCATCGACGGGCACGACATCAGTGATGCGCGGACGACCTTCGGTCAGCGTGCCCGTCTTGTCGAAAGCGATCGCTTTGAGCGACCCGAGGTTTTCGAGCGGTGCACCGCCCTTCACGAGCACGCCGCCCCGCGCTGCACGGGCAACGCCCGACAGGACCGCGCTCGGCGTTGCGATCGCGAGCGCGCACGGGCTTGCCGCCACCAGCACCGCCATCGCGCGATAGAAGCTGTCGCGGAACGGCTCGTCGACGACCACCCATGCGAACAGCAGGAGCACTGACAGGACCAGGACGGCGGGCACGAAGATCCGTTCGAACCGGTCGGTGAAGCGCTGCGTCGGCGACTTCTGCGTCTCCGCTTCGCTCACCATCTTCACGACCTTGGCAAGCGCGCTTTCATTGGAACGGCGTGTCACCTCGATCTCGATCGCGCCGCCGCCGTTGATCGTACCAGCAAAAACCCGGCTTTCCGCGTCGACTGCATCGGGCTTGGCGCGTGCCGCTGCGGCATCTGCGACCGGCACCTTGTCGACCGGGATGCTTTCACCCGTGACCGGGGCCTGGTTGATCGCGCTGGTGCCCTTGATGACGAAGCCGTCGGCAGGCAGGCGCTCGTTCGGGCGGACGATGGCAATGTCCCCGACGACCATCTGCTCGACCGGGATTTCGCTGGTCTGCCCGCCGCGTCGCACGGTCGCGGTTTCGGGCGCGAGCTTCGCCAGCGCCTCGATCGCCTTCTTGGCGCGGCCCATTGCATAATGCTCAAGCGCATGGCCGAGGCTGAACAGGAACAGCAGCAGCGCACCTTCGGCCCATGCGCCCAGCGCAGCGGCGCCGGCCGCAGCGACCAACATCAGCGTGTCGATCTCGAACTTCTTCATCCGGAGGTTGTCGATCGCCTCGCGCAGCGTGAAGAATCCGCCGAAGAAATAGGCTGCGATATAGCAGGCGGTCGGCAGCCATTCGGGCGCGCCAGCGACCAGCCTCTCGATCGCGTAGCCGATCCCCAGCAGCGCGCCACAGGCGAGCGCGAAGATCAGCTCGGTATTGGGGCCGAGAAATTCGGCGTGGCTATGGTCGTGGCCATCGCCGGGGCCGTGCTTCTCTTCGCCCGCGCCGTGGCCCCCGGGGCCGTGGTCGTGGCCGGCATGTTCATCGGCAGCGACCCGCTTGCCCACCCTCACCTTCAGCTTGCGAAGCGCAGCGCGCACCTCCTCTTCGGTGGTTTCGCGGCGATCATATTCGACCCGGACAGACCCGCTGGTGCTGGCGCTTGCCTGGACCACGCCGGGCAAGGCGCACAGCGCATCGCTGACCGTGCGCGCCCGACGTTCGTGGTTGATCCCCGTCACCTGCCAGATCGCATGGCCGTAGCGCTCGGTGATTTCGGCACCTGCGGCGCGCACCATTTCGCGCAACCGTGGCAGCGGCAGCTTGGCGGCATCGAAATGGATGCACAGCGCCGCTGGCGTGTTGCCGTCGAGACAGATCACATGCGCCCGCTCGACACCTTCGCGCTTTGACAGGGTTGATACGAGACGGTCCAGGCAGGCATCGGCCGCGTCAGGAAGGTCCGGCAACAACACTGGAATGTCGAGTTCGAGCTTGTCGTTCATGACGACCTCCTTTCGCTTTTCTTGGTTTCGGCGCGCGCGTCGCGCAGGATTTCGACACCGCCCTTGATGGCGATGATGGCGGTGGCGAAGCCGACCAGCAGGTCCGGCCAATTGGTACCCAACCACAGCACCAGCACGCCGGCGATCAGGATGCCGCCGTTGGAAATGAAGTCGTTGAAGCTGAAGGTGGTTGCGGCCCGGAGATTGACGTCCGGATCCTTGAGGCGCTGGAGCAGCCGCAGGCAGAGGTAATTCACGACGCCGGCGATCGCGGACATGACCATCATGGTAGGTCCGATGGGCTCGCTGCCCTGCACGTAGCGCCGTCCGACATCGATCAAGATGCCGCCCGCGAAGATCAGCAGCATGACGCCCGAAGCGACCGCGGCGCGTGTCTTCCATGTCTGGCCCCGGGTGAGCGCCACAAGGCTCAGCGCATACACAGCCGTATCGGACAGGTTGTCGACGCCGTTGGCGATCAGCGCGCTCGAATCCGCGAAGAAGCCGGAAACGAAGAAGCCCGCAGCGATCGCCGCGTTCAGCAGCAGGACGATCCACAGTGTGCGGCGCTCCTGCCCGCCATTGTTGTCGTTGCCCGGGATCATCCCATCATCTCCTCAAGTGTCAGCAGGGCCAGGAAGCCGACGAAAAACATCGAGCTGATGAGCGGGGTGTCGGGTTTCTCGTGCGCCTCGACCAGCAACTCCTCCGTGACGAGGTAGAGCAGCGCCATCAGCCCGAAGCTGAGGAAGCCGGCGATCATCACCGGCGACAGCGCGGCGACCGGCACGGCAGCGAGCGCGCCGATCGGCAGCAGCAGGGCCAATGCCGAGACGATCACGATGATGCGCAAGCGCGAGCGATAGGTTTCCGCCAGCTCGTCGGTCAGCGTCAGTCCCAGAAATAACACTTCCAGAGTGAGCGCGATCGTCAGCAGGAGACCTGCCTTCTCGCCCGCCACGAAAGCGAGGCCGAGCACCAGGCCGTCGACCAGAATGTCGATGCCGATCGCGGCGAGTAGCGCCATCGGCCCCTTGAAGCGGGCCTCAAGAGCCTTGAGCCCCAGCATGGTCGCGACGCCCGCCGCCCCGCCGATCAACGTCGCGCTGGGCGATGCCTCATGCTTGACCTGCGGCAGGATTTCGGTCGCTGCCGCCGCGAACACGACGCCGGCAGCGAGATGCTGTAGGCCCGCCACGAGGCCAGGTTTCAACTTGGTGCGGCTCGCGACAATCGCGCCGAGCACGACCGCCAGCACAGGCGCAAGCGTATAGAGCAGTGCCTGCATTTCCTAGGACTCCTCCGGGGTTCGGTGGCAGACGCGGATCTTCCCGCGTCGCGTGAACGCGATCGATCCGCCCGCCACGACAGCCCGCGAATGGTCGCCGCGAAACTCGTCACCGGTTCGCTGCGCGCGCAGGATCTCGGTCCTGCCCTTCGGCAGCCAGGTGACGGCCATTTTCAAGCCGTCATCGATGAAGTCGACATCGGCGCGTGTGCCGTCGTCGCAGTACATGATGCGCTGCGCGATTAGTTTCGACGTCAGATGCTTTTCATGCGCCGGCTCGGTAGGCTGGGTCGGCGCTGGATTACACGCCCCTATAACCGCCCCGGAGACGAGAACGACGCCGAGGCGCGCGATCGCCAGACCGGCCCGATTCAGGCCGCACAAGGTTGTCACATTTGAAATCGACGTGTCAGACATCGGTCTCTTCCGACGAAGCGCCCTGTGGCGTTCGAAGGCAGGGCAGTTCATCGCGTGCCTTCCTGCTCGCAGATCCGGGTACGGCCATCGCCTTCCACGATGGTGAGCTGCGACCCCTTGAAGGTCGCGGTGGCTGTTTCGCCGACATATTGCAGGCCCTGCGCTGGCGCGGTCAGCATCATCGGCGGTCCCCCGTTGGAGCGCCGCAAATCGATCTGCAGGCCGTTGTCCTTGTAATCGACGAACAGCGGTTCCCCGTCGGAACAGCGATATCTATGCCGCCCCATTTCCCCGGTCGCCACGGCGCTGTCGGACGAATGGATCTGCTGCTCCGTTGGCGGGGCTGGCGGCTTTCTTTCCGAGCACGCCGCGAGCCCGACAACGAGGATGACGGCGGGCAGCACCCGCTTACAGTGCATCATCATCGCGCCTTCCTCCTGCAGCGGAAGGGGACGCGCTGACGATTGATAGCCCGGGCAGGCTGACCTACCCGCCAGCGGAGATAGGTTGCGAGGCGATCGTCAGATTCGACCATCAGGGATCGCAGGCGGCGCAACATCATCGCCGCGAACGGCAGGGAGAGCGCCCCGCGCAGCGTGCAGCTATGCGTTAGCCTGGTGCCGCCATCGTCCCCCGCCAGCTCGTACCGCTCTTCGAGCGTGAACAGATAGGGGATGCCGCAGGACCAAGCGAAGGCGTGCGGTTTATCGAATCGATCAATCCGTGCTGGCGTCCGAATTGGCCGGGTGATGCCCTGGATCGCAAAGGTGCATTCTGTGTCGCCGAGCCGGGACGGATCATCGAGAAATACGAGCGGACTCCACGCCCGGCGATGATCCGGATCGGTGAGTGCCGACCAGATGCGCAGTGGCCCGCCGTGAAGCATCGAGCTGGTTATGGTGCGAGGCATATCCCCATCTCCCAGAGATGGGCGGGGCGATCGCGGATCGCCCCGCCCATCCATCAGGCCAAGTTGTTCACGAAGGTCTGACCGTGGTCGTCCCCTTCATGCTCCTCATTGTAGTGCTCGGGTTTCTCGATCACTTTCTGCCCGAACCGGGCATAGAGTGTCGGCAGCACGAACAGCGTAAGAAGCGTCGCCGAGATCAGACCGCCGATGACGACCGTCGCCAAAGGCTTTTGAACCTCTGCGCCGGCGCCTTCGCCCAGCGCCATCGGCACGAAGCCGAGGCTGGCGACTAGCGCGGTCATGATGACGGGTCGCAGACGCTGCATCGCGCCAACATGCGCGGCTTCCTCGCGGCTCATCCCTGATCGGATCAGATCTTGGATCGAGCTGACCATGACGAGGCCGTTGAGGACCGCGATGCCCGAGAGGGCGATGAAGCCCACTGCCGCCGAGATCGAGAAGTCCATGCCCCGCAGGAACAGCAACAGGACGCCGCCCACCAGCGCGAAAGGCACGCCGGTGAACACGATCGCGGCGTCGCGGACCGATCCCAACGCCCCGTAGAGGAGCAGCAGGATCAAAATGAAGCAAGCCGGAATGACCAGCTTCAGCCGTTCGCTTGCCGATTGGAGGTTCTCGAACTGGCCGCCCCATTCGAGATAGGTGCCGGCAGGCAGCCGGAGTTGGCTGCCGATCGCCGCCTGCGCATCCGCCACGACGGATCCGACGTCGCGGCCACGCACGTTGGCTTGCACCACCACGCGCCGCTTGCCGTTCTCGCGGCTGATCTGGTTCGGACCATCGACCACCTTGATCTCGGCGACGCTGGACAGCGGTACATAGCCGCCGCCTGCCACCGGCACCTGCACCTGTTGGAGCAGGCCGATGTCGGCACGCTGCGCCTCCGACAGGCGGATCACCACGGGGAAGCGACGGTCGCCCTCGAAGATCTGGCCCGATGTTCGCCCGCCGATCGTCGCAGTCACGGTGTCCTGCACATCCTGAGCCGTAACGCCCAACCGCGCCATCGCGTCGCGGTTGACGCGAATGTCGAGCATGGGAAGACCGGTCGTCTGCTCCACCTTCACGTCCGCTGCGCCTTGCGTTCTGCGCAGCACCGCCGCGATTTGCTCGGCCGTCCGGTTCATCTGGTTGAAGTCGTCCCCGAACACCTTCACCGCGATGTCGCCGCGCACGCCGGCGATCAGCTCGTTGAAGCGCATCTGGATGGGCTGGGTGATCTCGTAGGCATTTCCCGGAATCTTCGCGAGATTACCCTCGATCCGGCTGACCAGCTCCTCCTTGGGAAGCTCAGGATCCGGCCAATCCTTGCGCGGCTTCAGGATGACGAACATGTCGGTCGCGTTCGGCGGCATCGGGTCGGCCGCCAGCTCGGCGGTGCCCGTCTTGGAATAGACGAATTGCACCTCCGGCTGCTTCGACATCATCCGCTCGATCGGCACCTGCATCGCCTGGCTCTGCTGGACCGACGTTGCCGGAATGCGGAGCGACTGGATCAGCAAATCGCCTTCGTCGAGCTGCGGCAGGAACACCGAGCCGAGCGTAGTGAAAGCAAGCGCCGCCACCACAAGGCTTCCCACACCCGCACCGATCGTCAGCGTCGGGCGCTTCATGGCCCGGTCGAGACCGGGTTCGTAGCGCTTCTTCAGCCACGTGATGATGCGGCCGTCCTTCTCCTCGACCTTCTTCGACAGCCAGATCGCAATCATCGCCGGCACGAAGGTGAGAGAGAGGATGAAGGCGAAGGCGAGCGCGATGATGACGGTCAGCGCCATCGGTCCGAACGTTTTACCCTCCACGCCGGTCAGCGTGAGCAGCGGTACGTAGACGAGGATGATGATTGCCTGCCCGTACACAGAGGGACGGATCATCTCACGCGCAGCGGCTGCCACGGTCGCGAGCCGTTCCTTGACGCTGAGCAATCGGCCTTCATGATGCTGTTGCTCGGCAAGCCGGCGCAGCGCGTTTTCGACAATGATGACGGCGCCGTCGACGATCAGACCGAAGTCCAAAGCCCCAAGGCTCATCAGATTGGCCGAGACCCCAGCGCGCAGCATACCAAAGCCTGTCAGCATCATGGTGATCGGGATGACCAACGCCGCGATCAGGGCCGCACGGAAGTTGCCGAGCAGCAGGAAGAGCACGACGATGACCAGCACCGCGCCTTCGGACAGGTTTTTCGCGACCGTCTTGATCGTCGAATTGACCAGCTCGGTGCGGTTCAGCACCGGCTGAATTACGACGTCAGGAGGCAGCGAAGCGTTGATCGTCTTCAGTTTCTCAGCGACCGCGGTCGACACGATGCGGCTGTTCTCGCCGATCCGCATGATCGCCGTGCCGACGACGACTTCGGTACCGTTCTCCGATGCCGAACCCATGCGGATCGCCTGACCCGTCTTCACAGTCGCAACTTGTTCGACCGTGATCGGCACGCCGTTACGTGTCGCGATCACGGTCCTGGCCAACTCGCTGGCATTGCGAACGAGCGCATCCGAGCGAACAGCCAGACCTTCGCCATTGCGATTGACGAAGCCACCGCCGACGCTGGTGTTATTGCGCTCCAGCGCATTTCCCAGGTCCGTCAGCGTGATGCCGAGCGAGGCCAGCTTCTGCACGTCGGGCACGACGAGGAACTGCTTGGCGTAACCGCCAATCGAGTCGACACCGGCGAGGCCCGGTGTGGTCTTCAGAAGCGGCGTCACGATCCAGTCCTGCGCGGTGCGCAGGTAGGTCGCCTTGTCCTCTTCGGTCGTCAGTCGCTCGCCCTCTGGCGTGATGTAGCTGCCATCGGGCTGTTGGCCCGGTTCACCGGGCTTGTGCTTGTCGTCCTCGCGATGATCGAGACGAACGGTGTACATGTACACCTCGCCCAGGCCTGTCGCGATCGGACCCATTTCAGGGTTCACGCCGTCGGGCAGATTCTCTTGCACGCCCCGCAGACGCTCGCCCACCTGCTGGCGGGCGAAATAGATGTCCGTCGCGTCCGAAAAGACCGCCGTGATCTGCGCGAAGCCGTTGCGGCTCAACGAGCGCGTATATTCCAGGCCGGGGGTGCCGGCGAGCGCGGTTTCGATTGGAAACGACACCTGCTTCTCGACCAGCTCGGGCGAGAGGGCAGGCGCGCGGACGTTGATCTGGACCTGATTGTTGGTGATGTCCGGCACCGCGTCGATCGGTAGCCGGTAGAGGGAAAAGGCGCCGATGGCGGCGACGATGACGGTGAGGAGCAGGACTAGCCAGCGCTTCTCGACCGCCCAGGTTACGATACGGGCGATCATGGCTTAATCCTCGTGGCTCGCTTCGCCCTTGCCGATCTCGGCCTTGAGCGTGAAACTTCCGGTGGTGGCGATCTGTTCGTTGCCGGTCAGGCCCGACCGGACGATCACCGTGTCGCCCGACGCATCGCCGAGCTGGACCGGGGTCGCCTTGAAGCCGGTGGGCGTGCGCACGAACACGACCGACTTGCCCTCGAAACTCTGGACCGCCGTCGTCGGCACGCGGACCGCCCCGCTCCCGCCGCTGCCCGTGAGCTGCACGGCTGCCGTCACAGGCTCGCCGACCCGCCATTCGCCACCGCGATTGTCGAGGGTGGCGAGCGCAGGCACGAGCCGCGTCTGCGGATCAAGCGCCGGCGACACGAAGGTCACGCGGGCGGTCGCCTGACGGCCTGCCGCCTTCACCAGCACCGTATTGCCGGGACGCACCCGGCCCGCATCCTCGGGCTTGAGATTAAGCGCGATCGACACCTGGCTCAGGTTGGCGATGCGATAGAGTTCGGCATCCGCCGCGACCGTTTGTCCCAGCGTCACGGGGCGCGCAATGATCTGGCCCGAGATCGGCGCGGCAATGCCGAGCCGGTTGAGCCCGCCGCCGCCGA
This sequence comes from uncultured Sphingobium sp., assembly GCA_964529225.1. Classification (GTDB taxonomy): domain Bacteria; phylum Pseudomonadota; class Alphaproteobacteria; order Sphingomonadales; family Sphingomonadaceae; genus Sphingobium. Next base: position 6,859 of record CAZGVX010000037.1, on the reverse strand, counting down.
CACCCGCCGCCGAAACCATGCTCTGCGCCTGCGTCAGGGCGATCCGCGCCTCCGTCGCCGCTGTGCGGGCGGCGATCAGATCCTGTTCAGGGGAGACTCTCTGCGCGAACAGCCGCTGTTCGCGCGCGAGGTTCGAATTAGCGAGCTGAAGCCGCGCCCGCGCCGCCTCGACCTCGCCCTTGATCTGCGCCGCCTCGCGGCTTTCGATGACCGCAATGGTCTGGCCGCGTCCGACCGATTGGCCGAGGTTACGGGTGAGCGCGACCACGCGTCCCGCAATTGCGGCCGAGACGACCTGCGTTCCCTGTGGGTCGCCCTCGATGATCGCGGGCAGCTCGATCGTCCCGGCCCCGCCGATGATCGGCCGTCCGACCTGGACGCCCGCTGTGGCGATCTGGTCGGCACCCAATGTGACGACGCCTTCACCGGCATGACCGCCTTCAGCACCGCCCTTTTCCGTGCCCGCTGCCGTCTCATTGGCAGCTGCGCCTTCGGCAGTTGCCTCGTTTCCGCCATCCTTGCCGCCGCAGGCAGCCAAGAGCAGGGCGAGCGACGCCGCGCCCGCGAGATAAAAGCTCTTCATCACTGATTCCCCCCATTGGGCGCACGAGCGGTCAGTCGCTCCACTTGCGCGCGGGCATTCTGGTAATTGGCAAGCGCGTCGATCGCGGCGACCCGCGTTTCGGCGAGCGTGCGTTCAGCATCGAGCAATTCGAGCTGGCCGAACTTGCCCTCGCGATAGCCGATCCGCGCGATGCGGGCGGCCTCCTGTGCAGCCGCCAGCGCCGGCCCCGACGCCGCACGAGCCGTCGTTGCGGCATTGGCCGCCTGCGCCTGCGCGTCCGTGATCGCCTGTTCGATGTCGAGCGCGGTCACGCGGCGCTGCGCATCCGCCTGGGTCCGCTGCGCGGTCGCCTGCGCAATCGCGGCGCGACCATTGTTGAACACCGGGATCGGGATCGACACGCTGAACACCGCCGCCATGTCGTTGGTCGCTTCCAGGCGGCGGATCGACGGCCCGACGTTCAGGTCAGGCACGCGATTGGCGCGCGCGAGCCGCACGCCGGCTTCGGCAATGGAGAAATCCGCGTTGGCTGCCGCCAGCGCGAGTGTGCCGGTCGTGTTGACCGGTGCCAACGGCCCATAGACGTTCACATCGGGAAGGCGATCGAGCAGCGTGTCATCGAGCAGGCCGTCGATCGGCCGTCCGATCCGACGCGCCAGATTGGCGCGGGCCGCCTCGGCCAAGCGAAGCTGCCGCTCCACATTGGCGTCGGCATTGATACGCGCGACATCCGCGCGCTGTTGCTCGAGTGGCGATGCCCGCCCTGCCTGCACGCGAACGCTCGCGGCCCGCAGCGCATCGCTGGCGATCCGGGCCTGATCGCGGGCTGTCATTACCCGGCGATCGGCCGCGACCGCTTCGACATAGAGCTGCGTTACCTGAAGCCGGACATCCGCCGCGATGATCGCGGCCTGGATCTCGGCCCGGGACAATTGCGCATTGGCGACCGCGACGCGGGCGCCGCGCTTGCCGCCTAGCTCGATCGGGATCGCAAAGCCGACCGTGGTTTCCGCGCTGCGGACCCCCCGATACGGCCCGGAGCCGATGACATTCTCGACTTGGCCTTGAACCACCGGATTGGGCCGCAAGCCGGCGACTGTGCGACCTGCACGGGCCGCGTCGATTCCAGCTGTCGCCGCTTCCGCAGCAGGGGCCGAACCGCCCGCTGCACTGACCGCTTGGTCAAGCGTGTAGACCGGCGCATCCTGCGCAACAGGCGCGGACGGTCCGACCTGCGCCTGCGCCATCGTGGCGCAAGACGCTGCGGCCAGCATGGCCGCGAGGATACGATTCATGAAAATAGGACTCCTGACGATGATCGACAGGGGCGCGCCAACGCACGCCCAAATCGGACGTCAGGCTTGGGGGGGCCTCAAATGGACCATGCCGGTGCGGCCGTCGAGCGACGCAGAGGCGGAGATTGTCGGCTTGGGCACTGTGAGGACGGGGGTATATTCCATCGTCGTGCGCGCAGGCACGCCGACGTCGTGTCCGTGACAATAATTGTGATGATGCGGGACATTCTTGTCCGAGTCCGATGGCACCTGATCGATGTCACCGGCGGTATGGACCGTGAACTCAACGCCCGCGATGCTTCCCCCCGCCAGATCGGCGGCATGGGCCATGCCGGAGAAGCTGGTCAGGACCAGCATCAGGCATGTCAGGAAAGGCAAAAAGGCTCGCACTAGCTTGCCTCTATCACGGAAGGGTTTTCATGTCATTGCACTAATTCGAACCAAGGGTCACTGAGCCGGAACCCGAGCGGGATCGGTCGCGCCCGTTCCAGGCGAACCCGACCGCAATGGCGACCGCCATCAGGAGTTGCGCCAGCACCGATTGCCAAGTGGGAAACACGCCGAGCATCGACAGCCGTGGCACGTCCGCGAGCGGTGCGATGTTGATAAGGCCGGCTTCCTGGAGCGCGGCGACGCCTTTACCCGCCAGCACGACGGTCAGGACCGCCATGAGCCAGGAGCTATAGCGGAAGAACTGCGCGATCGGCAGCTTGCGACTGTAGCGAAGCATGGCCCAAGCGATCAGGCTGAGCAGTCCAATCGCCGACCCGGCCCCCGCGAGAAGCATCCCGTTGTCACCTTGCGCCGAAAGCGCGGCATAGAACAGGATCGTCTCGAAGACCTCGCGATAAACTACGACGAACGCCAGCCCGAACAGGAACCAGCCCGACCCGCCCGAGAGCGCCCGCGACATCTTCTCGCGAATATAGCGCTGCCACTGATCGGCCTGCGCCTTGCCGTGCATCCAAATCCCGACCGAGAGCAGCACGACCGCGGCGAACAGCGAGCCAAACCCTTCCGTCAGCTCCCGGCTCGCACCGCTGATCCCGATCGCATAGGTGGCGACCGCCCAGGTGATCCCGCCCGCGATGATCGCGCTGACCCAGCCGCCATGCACGTACCGCAGCGCCTCGCCGCGCTCGGCTTTACGCAGGAACGCGATCATGGCGACAACGATGAGCAGGGCTTCGAGCCCTTCACGCAGCAGGATCGTGAACGCGCCCAGGAACGTGGACGCTTCGGTGGCGGCATCAGGCGCGAGCGCCGCTTCCGCATCGTCGAAAAGGCCGCCCAGTACTGCGACCTTCTCCGCGAGATCATCGGGCGACGCGCCCCGGTCGATCGAGGCGCGGAACTCCCCCATCGCGCCCTCGATTCGACCCATCAGCGTCGCGTCGCGCGCGGTGAGTGTTGGCTCGATCGGCTCGAACCCATCGAGATAGGCCGACAGCGCCAGCTCTTTCGCCATGCGCGCATCGCCGCGCCGCGCAGCCGCCACGCTTTCGGCGAGTTTGGCGCGGGCGACCGCGAGCGAGCCGGGAGCCTGTTGTATCACCTGTTCGGGATGACGACGCAGGAACGCGAGCACTGGGTCAGCCTTGGCGTCGCCGATCGCCGCGCCGAGCGCGGCCGGGGTGAGCGCGACCAGGGTTTTCAGGTCCGGAATGCGCCGGCGAAGGGTCGGGTCGGATTTCCAAAGCCGCTCGCCTTCGCGCGCCTGCGCATCCGTGAAGGCGAAGCTCCCGGCTCGGAATGCTAACGCCCAGCGCTGATCGTTGGGCAGATCGGCGAAGCTCTGCATCGCGGTCCCGTCGATGCCTTGCGTCACCACCTGATAGAGCGCGAACACGCTGCGCTGGCGCGCGCGCTCGGCATCGGTGAAAGCAATCGGGGGCGTAGCGAGCTTGGCGGCGTCAGGGCCACGGCCGTTGCCCGTCATCCCGTGGCAGGACGCGCAGGATTGTCGGAACAGTGCATCGCTGGAGACGAGGTTCGGAGCCTTATCGGGCGCGAGCGGCACCGGGTAGGCGCGCAACAGATCGGCCGCGAGCCCGTGCGCCAATGTTGCCACCTGTTCAGTCGGTCCCTTTTCCGCGATCACCGCCTGGAGGTTGGCAGCCCGCTGGATGAGGGCTTGACGCTCCGGCTTCGCCGGCAGGCCCTGAAGCCGTGTCGAGACCGACGCGGCGAACTCCGTCATCTCGGCATATTCCGACGTGCTCTTGATCCGACCGTTGGCGACCGCGCCGCCATAATCGACGGCCATATAGTCGAGCAGCCGCCATGCGGTTTGCACGTCGCCGGGTTCGGCGATTGCCGCAGCAGGGATCAGCAGCGCCGCGAGCGCGGAGAGCAGCCGCAACGAGAGCATTGCCCGGATCAACGCGAGCAGACGCACTACCGCTCTCCCAATTCGCGCCGAGCGCCAGTGACGATTTCATAAGCGGAGTGGAGGAACAGGAGGGCGATGAGGCCGGCGACGGCGAGGTCCGGCCAGGCGCTTCCTGTCCACGCCACCAGACCGGCCGCGGCGATCACCGCCACGTTGGCGAGCGCGTCGTTGCGGCTGAACAGCCAGATCGCGCGAACATTGGCGTCCCCTTCCCGGAAACGCGCAAGCACCAAGGCGGACACGACATTGATCGCGAGCGCGACAACGCCGATTGTGCCCATCAGTTCGGCATCGGGCGCGGTTGCGTTCAGGGCGCGCCAAATCGCGAAACCGATTACGCCCACGCCAAGCGCACCGAGAAACAACCCCTGCGTCAGCGCGACCTTTGCCCTCGCCCGTGCGGACCAGGCAAGCGCGAGAAGACCGATAAGGCTGATCGACCCGTCCCCGAGAAAATCGAGGGAATCCGCTTTCAGCGCTTGGCTATCGGCGATGAACCCGCCGAACAGCTCGGCGACTCCGAAGCCGAGGTTGAGCACCACGACGGTCAGCAGCGCACGGCGATAGGCCGGATCGGTTTGCGCGCGCGCGGGCTCCCCGTGGCACCCGCAGCTTTCGGTAGAAGCATTCATGCGGCCTTCCTTACCACCTCCAGTCGCTGTAGAAGCAAGCGAAATGTGCGACACGTTCGCATAAGCAAGGATGGCATGATGAAGCCGGTGATGATTGGGCAGCTCGCCAGCGAGACCTCGACGAAGGTGACGACGATCCGCTTTTATGAGTCGATCGGGTTGCTCCGATCCGCCCCTCGCACGGCGTCGGGTCGCAGAACCTACGATGCCAGTGACATTGAGCGTTTGCACTTCATCCGCAACGGTCGCCGGCTTGGCTTCTCCGTCGACGAGATCCGTTCGTTGATGGGGCTGGCGCAGAACCCGGACCAGGATTGTGGTGCCGCCTCAGCTATCGCTGCTCAGCACCTCAAGGATGTGGAGGAGAGACTGGCGCAACTCGCGGTGTTGCGGGATGAGTTGGCAATGCTCAGCCAGAGCTGCACCAAGGCGCGCATGGCCGATTGTCGGATCATGAAGGCGATCGGCAAAGGCCACCCTCAAGCCGATCAATAATAATCGGCCAGCCTGAGCTCGCGCACATCACCCGAGGCCATCGTCAGCTTTACGAGGGTGCCAGCAGGCCGGGAGCGCACTTGCCAGAGCTCCCCACGCGTATAGTTCGCATCGATCGAATGGCCGTTCACCGCCACGATCCGGTCGCCGACCGCCCAGCCAGCCTTTTCCGCGGGACTGTTCGCCGCCACATGAACAACGGTGAGCGCCGTTGGTGAGGCTGCGAGGCCAAGGCCGCTACGGTCCTTCAGCATCGGCAGGCGACGACGAGGACCGAGTGGCCGGAGCCACACGAATCCGGCGGTCACGTCGAACACCACGTCGAATTGAGCGATCAGCGGTAGGCCGACATTGCCAACCGTGCTGGTGGAGAGCCAAGCTCTCATCCCGAGTGTGGGGACGTTCGAGACGCCAAGCCCTTCGATGTTGATGTTCTGGATCGTGAAAGCATCGTTGATACGCACACCATCGACGCCGCCGATCGCCGCGGTCGAGACGAGCTTCCCGTTCAACAGCCCTTGATCGCGGGCATAGGCCGACGAGAGCATCAGCGCGGCCGAGCTGCCAAGATCGATCATCAAGGGCACGGGAGGCAAACCCGAGACGGAAGCTCGAATGAACAGCTCCTGCTTGGCACCGCGCCCGAGCGCGACAGCGCGCCAGTCGGGACCGGCGAGAAACGTGCCTGACTTGACGACCGCCATACGCCTTTTCGCGAAATCGAGCGCGATGCAGCTACCCGTGAACATATCGGCACCGAGGAGGATATCGATCGGTCGTCCGAAGGCCGCCGACACTGAACTCAGATCACCAACGACGGCAAAGGGTAAGCGACGGGTTTCGCGGGCGAGCTGTACGTCGATGTCGCGGACCAGCAGCACCGGGGCCTTGGCGCTCAGCCCGCTAATCATGCGCCGCTCACCATCGTTCAAGCCGAGCTTCGCCGCGAGCGCCGTGCTCATGATCGACGCGCCGCTGCCACTGTCGAGCACCGCCCGCACCGGCACTCCGCGCACTTGTGCCGAAACAAGGAGGGTATCACCCGTGCCGACTTCCAGCGGCTCCCATTCGAGGTGAGCCGCACCGAAGTTCCACGAGCCCGCAGACCGGGAAGTCTGTCGCGCGAGCGTTGGAGAACCGAGCACCAAGCCGGTTCCACAGGCCACCAGCCGCGCCACTAATGAGCGTCGAGACATACCGATTGCTTCAACACGGGCCGTCAAAAAGCCACCTCCAGCCCCCCGTCCGCAGGAGAGCAAATTGCGGTTACATGCTCCAGCCACTGGAGGAGCAAGTGCTTTTGGTGCGCCCGAAAATCCTCAGAAGCGCTTGGAGAACTTTAGATGAAGGATGGTGCAGACCGCTTAGATGCCTTCCCGATAACGAACGGTTCCGGGGGACGCTGGGCCGATCGGGACCGCGAACGGTGTAAACGCTCGCGCTAAGTGGCGGCATTCTGATCGCGCTATTTGTCGGCGAG
>CAZGVX010000036.1:0-24646 GCA_964529225.1 uncultured Sphingobium sp. | reverse complement strand
CCGCCGCGACGATGGTCATCGCGGTGCCGACCGGCGTCAAGATCTTCAGCTGGATTGCAACCATGTGGGGCGGTTCGATCAGCTTCAAGACACCGATGGTCTGGTCGATCGGATTCATCTTCATGTTCACGGTCGGCGGTGTTACCGGCGTCGTGCTCGCCAATGGCGGTGTCGACGATAATCTCCACGACACCTATTATGTTGTTGCGCACTTCCACTATGTGCTGTCGCTCGGCGCCGTGTTCGCCCTTTTCGCGGGATTCTACTACTGGTTCCCGAAGATGTTCGGCCGCATGTATAACGAGTTCCTCGGCCAGCTCCACTTCTGGGTGTTTTTCATCGGCGTGAACATCCTGTTCTTCCCGATGCACTTCCTCGGCATGAGCGGCATGCCGCGCCGTATCCCGGACTATCCGGATGCCTATGCCTATTGGAACAGCATCGCGACGCACGGCTATGAGGTCATGGCGGTGGGCGTGCTGATTTTCTTCGTCAACGTCTTCTGGTCGCTGTTCGCTGGCCGTAAGGCCGAGGGCAATCCATGGGGCGAGGGCGCGACGACGCTGGAATGGACGCTGTCCAGCCCGCCGCCCTACCATCAGTTCGAAACGCTGCCGGTGATCGCCGACAACGCGCATTGAGGATGACAACAGGGCGCGGCTCTTTGGCTGCGCCCTTCGTCAGAGGACGCAAACCGTGACCAGCGCCGCTGCCGTTTCCGCACCGCCTCCCGCCATTGACCCGGCGCTTGCGCCCGCCGACTGGCGCGACCTTGTTGCGCTGACCAAGCCGCGCGTTCTGAGCCTCGTCGTTTTCACGGGCCTGTGCGGTCTCCTCGCCGCGCCGGGCCATCTTCACCCGGTCCTCGCATTTGCAGCGATCCTCGGCATCGCGCTTGGCGCGGGCGGGGCCGGGGCGCTCAACCAGTGGTATGAGGCTGACCGGGACGCGCTGATGAAGCGCACCGCCGCACGGCCGCTTCCCGCGGGGCGGATGCAGCGCGATACCGCGCTCCATTTCGGCGTGGTTCTGAGCGTCTTTTCGGTCCTGCTGACGGGGCTGGCGACCAACGTCCTGGCTGCCTCGATCCTTGCAATTTCCATCGCCTTCTATGTGTTTGTCTACACCATCTGGCTGAAGCCGCGCACGCCGCAGAACATCGTCGTCGGTGGTGCCGCTGGCGCGTTTCCGCCGCTGATTGGCTGGGCGGCGGTGACTGGCGATATCGCTCCGCTTCCCGTTGCGCTGTTTTTCCTCACCTTTTTTTGGACGCCGCCGCATTTCTGGGCGCTCTCGCTGTTCGTGAAGATGGACTATGCCAATGCCGGAATCCCGATGCTGCCGGTTGTCGCGGGCGAACGGGAGACGCGGCGGCAGATCGTGCTTTATACATCGGTCATGGGCGTGGCGGCGATGGCGCCTGTCCTGCTCGGGCTGACCGGGGTGATCTATGGCGTGTCGGCTCTTGTGCTGACGGCCCTGTTCGCGGCGCTGGCAATCCAGGTCGGCCTGCGGCGGGAGAGCGATCCGGCGCGGATGGGGCCCGAGCGGCGTCTGTTCGCCTTCTCCATCCTGTATCTGTTCCTCCTTTATGGTGCAGTGGTCGTCGACCGCTGGGTTGCGGCTTGACCCCGGAGGAGGAGGCCCTGATCCGAGCGCGTCAGCGGTCCCGCTCGATCGCGACGGCGCTCGTCCTCGGCGCGCTCGCCATCCTGTTCTTCGCCATCACCCTCGCCAAGATCGCGCAGCCCGGTATATGAACAGGCGGACGCCGATCATCGCCGCATGCGTTGCGCTTGCCATGTTCGGGCTCGGTTTCGCGTCCGTGCCGCTGTATCGCATGTTCTGCCAGGTCACGGGCTTTGGCGGCACAACGCAGCGCGCCAGCGCAGCGCAACTTGCGGCAATTGCCGAAGGCGACCGTGGCAGGACAGCGGGTCGACCGCTGTCGATCCGCTTCGACTCCAATGTCGCGCCGGGCCTGCCCTGGGAATTCAAGCCTGAAGCGACGCACATGACCGTGCGGGTCGGGCAGAAGTCCATGGCGATCTATCTTGCCAAAAATCTGTCGGACAAGCCGGTGACCGGTCGGGCGACCTACAATGTGACGCCGCAGCAGTCGGGCGCCTATTTCACCAAGATCCAGTGTTTCTGCTTCACGGAACAGACGCTCGCGCCGGGCCAGGAAGTGCGGATGCCGGTGCTGTTCTACGTCGACCCGAAGTTCGAGGGCGACCCGGACGCCGGAGACGTGCAGGAAATAACCCTGAGCTACACATTCTACCCGGTTGAGAATGGCGGCGGGCGCGGCTAAGAGGCAACACATCCAGTTCAACAGCGGACACAAGACAGGGACGATCATGGCAGGGGCCAAGAACCACGATTATCACATTCTACCGCCGAGCCCGTGGCCGCTCATGGGGTCTATGTCGGCGCTGGTGATGGCGGTCGGCGCCGTGATGTGGATGCATGACTATGCTGGCGGCGGCGCGGCGTTCATCGCTGGCACGCTTGGCGTGCTTGCCACCATGTTCTTCTGGTGGGCCGATGTGGTTCGCGAAGCGCAGGCAGGCGACCATACGCCGGTGGTGCAGCTTCACCTGCGCTACGGCATGATCCTTTTCATCGCCTCGGAAGTGATGTTCTTCGTCGGCTGGTTCTGGGCTTTCTTCGATTTCTCGCTGTTTCCCAGCACGCTGCCGCCGATCGAGGGGCAGTTCCCGTCCAAGGGCATCGAGGTGATGAATGCGTTCGAGCTGCCGCTGCTCAACACGCTCATCCTGCTCTGCTCGGGCACGACGGTCACCTGGGCGCATCACGCGCTGATCCATGGCGACCGCGAGGGCGTGAAGAAGGGGCTGTGGTGCACCGTCCTGCTTGGCCTCCTGTTCTCCAGCATTCAGGCCTATGAGTATATGCACGCGCCGTTCCCGTTCGGTCAGACGCCCTACAGCTCGAGCTTCTACATGGCGACGGGTTTCCACGGCTTCCACGTCATCGTCGGCACGATCTTCCTGATTGTCAATCTGGTGCGCGTCTACAAGGGGCACTTCACCCCGCGGCAGCATTTCGGTTTTGAAGCTGCCGCCTGGTATTGGCACTTCGTCGACGTGGTCTGGCTCTTCCTGTTCATCGCCGTGTATGTCTGGGGTGGCTGGGGCGCGCCGATCCACGGCGGCTGAGCGCCAGGTGACGCGGTGACCGGGCAGGCCGGAACGCCGCTGCTCATCGCCGCGGTCAAGGGCCAGTGCCCGAGGTGTGGCAGCAGATCGCTGTTCGAGGGCATGGTCAGATTTGCGCCCCGCTGCCGCGCGTGCGCACTGGACTATGGCCAGTTCAATGTCGGTGACGGGCCGGCAGCGTTCCTGATCCTCATCGTCGGCGGGCTGATCACGGCGCTTGCCGTCATCCTGCAGGTGCGCGCGAGCCCGCCATTCTGGGTCCATCTCCTGCTCTGGCTGCCGCTGACCACAGCCGCCGTGATCGGGTGCCTGCGCCTGTCCAAGGCGGCGCTGCTCATCGTCGAATATCGCAACCGTGCGGGCGAGGGACGGCTCGCCGCCGACGAACCGGACAGCCTGCCGTGAAACGGCTGCCGCCATGGCCGACGGTCATCGTTGCCATTGCGGTCGCGGCGATGATCGGCCTCGGCGTCTGGCAGCTACAGCGCCTGAAGGAGAAGGACGCCGCCCTCGGCCATTGGCGCGCGAATCTGACGGCGCCCGCGACCGCCTACCCGGCGAGCCGTCCCACCGACGCGGCCTATCTGTTCCGCACGGTGAGCGCCTACTGCCTCCATGTCACCGGCTGGCGCACGCTCGGCGGGCGTTTGCCGGATGGCCGCCCCGGCTGGCGCCACATCGCGACCTGCGCGACCGGCGCGGAGGGGCCGGGGCTGGTCGCCGACATGGGCACAAGCGCCGATCCCGCCGCCCTTACCGACTGGAACGGCGGCGCGCTTTCCGGCATCGCCACATGGGAACCCGACGGGGCGAGCGCGCTTGGCCGCTGGCTGGGGCAGGGCGCACCGCCGCGCCTCATGATAGTGTCGGTCAAAGCGGCGCCCGGCTTCGTGCCATCTGCAAAGCCCGATCCAGCCGGGGTTCCCAACAATCACCTGGCCTATGCCGTGCAGTGGTTCCTGTTCGCGGGCGTGGCGGTGGTGATCTACGCGCTGGCGCTGCGGCGCCGGTTGCGCGGCTGAGCGCGCGCCGCTAAAGCCCGCCGATGGATTATGTGAGCACCAGGGGGAGTGCGCCCGTTCTCGGTTTCGAGGCGGTGACGCTGGCCGGTTTGGCAAGCGATGGCGGCCTGTATCTGCCCGTCGCATGGCCGCAGTTCTCGACCGCCGACATTGCCGCGCTGCGCGGCCTGTCCTATGTGGAGACGGCGGTGCGGGTGATGGCGCCCTTTGTCGGCGACGCCCTCAGCGAGGACGAACTGCGCGGGCTGTGCGAACAGGCCTATGGCCGTTTCGCCCACCAGGCAGTGACGCCGCTGGTGCAGCTGGACCATCGCCACTGGCTGCTCGAGCTGTTCCACGGGCCAACGCTTGCCTTCAAGGATGTGGCGCTGCAGCTGCTCGGGCTGCTGTTCGAAACCTTCCTCTCCCGGCGGGACACCCATCTTACCATCGTCGGCGCGACCTCCGGCGATACCGGATCGGCCGCGATCGACGCGGTGGCGGGGCGTGCCAAGGTCGATATCTTCATGCTGCACCCGGACGGGCGCATTTCTGACGTGCAGCGGCGGCAGATGACGACGGTGCTCTCGCCCAATGTGCATAATATCGCGATTTCGGGGAGCTTCGACGATGCTCAGGCGCTGGTGAAGCGCATGTTCGCTGATCCCGATCTCAGCGGACGCTTCAATCTCGGGGCGGTCAACAGCATCAACTGGGCGCGGTTGATGGCCCAGATCGTCTATTATTTCTACGCCGCCGTGCGTCTCGGGGCGCCGGACAGGCCGGTCGCCTTTTCGGTGCCGACGGGCAATTTCGGTGATGTGTTCGCTGGCTATGTCGCGGCGCGGATGGGCCTGCCTGTCGCGAAGCTGATCGTCGCGACCAATGTGAACGACATTCTCCATCGTGCGCTGTCGGAAGGCGACTACAGCGCGGGCACGGTCACGGCGACGGCGACGCCCAGCATGGACATTCAGGTTTCCAGCAATTTCGAGCGTCTGCTGTTCGACCTTGGCGGGCGCGACGGCGCAGCGATGGCGGGCCAGATGAGCGGCTTCGAGTCGAGCCGGGCGATGCGCCTCACCAACGCGCAGCGGGAGGGCGCGACGGCACTGTTCTCGTCCGCGCGAATCGACGGTGACGCCATGGCCGGCGCAATCCGCTGGGCGCATGAGCGCGCGGGCGAGGTGATCGACCCGCATAGCGCGGTCGGTCTGGCGGCGGCGATCCAGTCGGATGTCGATGCGTCCGTGCCTGTCGTCACGCTGGCGACGGCGCATCCCGCCAAGTTCCGCGACGCCGTCGAACGCGCAACGGGTGTGCGGCCCGCGCTGCCGCCCCGGATCGGTCACCTGTTCGATCGCGAGGAGCGTTACGCGCGGCTCAGCGCCGACTATGGCGAGGTGTCCGCCTGGATCGCGGAGCACGCCACGCCTGCGCCCTGAGCCTCGGTCCGGACGGGATGGAACTGCACAGCCTCGTCGCCGAGCCATGGGCGGACTATGGCCTCATCGACAGCGGCGGCGGCCGCAAGCTGGAGCGTTACGGGCGCCATCGCTTCATCCGCCCGGAGCCACAGGCGATGTGGGCGCCCGCCATATCCGACTGGCAGGCCGACGGCGCGTTCATCCCCGGCGCTGACGAGGATGGTGGCGGCCGCTGGCATTTCGAGCGCGCCGTGCCCGACAGCTGGCCGCTTGGCTGGCGGGAGGCGCGATTTCAGGCGAGTTGCACGCCGTTCCGCCATCTCGGTTTCTTTCCCGACATGGCGCCGGTGTGGGACTGGGGGCGGGCCGCGCTGGCGGGCAAGGCGGATGCCGAGGCGCTGAACCTGTTCGGCTATACCGGCGTCGGCACGCTCGCCCTGGCGGCGACGGGCGCCCACCTCGTCCATGTCGATGCGTCGAAGAAGTCGGTGGCACAGGCGCGCGCCAATGCTGCCCTGTCCGGCATGGCGGAACGACCGGTGCGCTGGATCGTGGACGATGCGACCAAGTTCGTCGCGCGCGAGGTGCGGCGCGGGCGGCGCTATGACGGCGTCCTCCTTGACCCGCCCAAATATGGCCGGGGGCCGGACGGTGAAATCTGGCGGCTGGAGGAGGATCTGGCGCCGATGATTACGCAATGCCGGGCGCTGATGGACCGGGACAGCCGTTTCCTGTTCCTCACCGTCTATGCGGTGCGCATGTCGGCGCTGGCGATCGGACAGCTTGTCGCGGCCCATTTCGGCGACCTGCCGGGCCGGGTCGAGTGCGGTGAGCTGGCCGTGCGCGAGGAGGCGCGGGGCCTCCTGCTGCCCACCGCGATCTGGGCGCGCTGGCGGGGCGAATAGGGCGGGCTACTCCCGGCCCGCGCGGATGGCCGCCCCCGCGGCGAAGGGCGCCATGGCCACAAGGACGAGCGAGGTCGCGGCGAGGAGCTTGAGGGCGGCGCCGCTCTCCTGCCCCAATGACCCGGCGCCGAAGATCAGCAGCGGCACGGCGAGCGGCAGCACGAGGAGGCCGGTAAGCGCGCTTGCGCTCCGGAGCCCGGCAGTCAGCGCGGCGGCCATGAGGGCAAGGGCGGCGAGGCCGGGCGTGCCGATGGCGAGCGACAGGAGCAGGCGCAGCGTCGCCCCGCCCGGCAGGCCGAGGAGCGCGCTGGCGGGCAGGATCGCGACAAGCAGCGGCGGGCCGAAATTGAGCCAGTGCGCCGCCAGCTTGGCGGCCATCACCGCCTCGTCGCCAAGGCCCCGCACGATGAGCTGATCGAGCACGCCCGCCTCCCGGTCGGGCTCCACCAGGCGGTCGACGGGGAGCAGGCTGGCAAGCAGCGCCGCAACCCACAGCATGCCTCCACCCGTCGCGGCGAGCAGTGCCGGATCGGGGCCGATGGCGAACGGCACCAACGTCGCCACCAGCAGCACGAACAGCAGCGGCATCGCCGCCGCGCCGCCCGCCCAGCCGCGCGCGCAATCCCGCAGGATGATGCGGCTCAGCACGGCGCGTCCGCTTCGGCTGGCGGCTGGATGACAAGCTCTGCATCCGCCGCCCACGGCAGTGGCTGATGCGAGGCGGTCACGACGATGCCGCCCGCGCCCAGATGCCGGTGCACCGCCGCGCCGACATGGGCGAGCGACGCCTCGTCAAGCCCGTTGGCTGGTTCGTCGAGCAGCCAGACCGGCGCGCGCGATGCGATGACGCGGGCTAGCGTGGCGCGCTTGCGCTGGCCGGTCGAGAGCATCCGCACGGGAACCGGCGCGAGGTGGACGATGGCCATCGCCGCCATGCCGTCGGACGCATCGCCGCCGTCGAGCTTCGCCCAGAAACCGAGCGCGCCCGCGAGCGTCCGGTCGGGATCGAGCGCCAGCCGGTCATCCGCCAGACCGACCGTGCCCTCGATCCGCATCGTCCCGGCATAGGGCGGCAGCAGCCCGGCAAGGATGCGCAGCAGGCTCGACTTGCCGGCGCCGTTGGGGCCGCGCACCAGCGCCGCCTGACCTGCCGCCAGCCGCAGGTCCAGCCCCGCGAACAGCATTCGTCCGCCCCGGCGGCACGCCAGGGCCTCGAGCGTGATCCCGGCCTCTTTCCCAGTCGGCGCGTCTGCCCTAGCATCCATGCGAACCGACATGGCGCAGGGCGCGCCCGCTGCCAAGCCCGATGAGGATCGGCCGATGATCGCGAAACTGACCGAGGCGGAACGGGCCGCCCTGCTGGCCGAGCAACCGGACTGGACGCTGAGCGAGGCGGGCGATGCGATCGGGCGGCGTTTCACCTTCGCCGACTTCTCCCAGGCCTTCGCCTTCATGACGCGGGTGGCGCTGATTGCGGAGCGTATGGACCATCATCCCGAATGGTCGAACGTCTGGAACCGTGTCGATATCCGGCTGACGACCCATGAAGCCGCTGGCCTGACCGCCCGCGATGCGCGGATGGCGGCGGCTATCGACGCATTGTCATAGGACGACGGTATTGTAATGGTGCCAGGCGAGGATGGCGGCGGCGCCGCGCCAGGGTCGCCATCGCTCCGCCACCGCCCGCAGCGCCTTTTCGGAGGGACGCTCGGGCAAAGCGAGGAGGCGGCCAAGTTCGATCTGCACGGCAAGATCGCCTGCCGGAAACACGTCCGTCCGGCCCTCCGCGAACAGGAGGTAGATTTCCGCCGACCAGCGGCCGATGCCCTTCACCTGCACGAGCTGGGCGATAGCCTCCTCATCGTCGGCAGGCAGCGTCGCCAGATCGAGCGCACCCGATAGCACCAGCTCGGCCAGGCTGCGCGCATAGCCCTGCTTCTGGCGCGACAGGCCGCAGGCGCGCAAGCTGTCGAAATCGGCGGCGATGAGGGCCTCCGGCGGGCAGGTGGGGCCGAGCGCGGCCTCCAGCCGGTTCCACACGGCTGCGGCTGCGGCGACGCTCACCTGCTGGCCGACGATGGTGCGCAGCAGGGTTTCATAGCCCGGCGAGCGCAGGCGCGGCTCGGGATGGCCGATGCGCGCCACCGCTCCGGCAAAAGCCGGTTCGGCAGCAGCGAGCGCGTCAATCGCCCGGCGCAGCGTTTCGGCATCCAGCCGGGCGGGCGCTCTCATGGCTGGGGCAGCGGATTGAGGCGCAGGACAGCGGCCGGCGCGTCCTTGCTGAGCGGCGTCACGCGCCAGTTGAGGCGGGCGGCGCTATCGGCCTGGCGCTGCGGTCCCTCCTCCTGGTTTTGGCTCACAATGACGCCATCGGTGGTGAGGCTAAACGTCCCGTCAATCCGCTCGTTGGCCGGACTGCTCGCGCCGCCGCCAAGCGGGCCAGCCACGGAGGGTGCGAAGCTCTGGCCGAAGCCCGGCGCCTTGATGCGCACGCCATCGGCGCCGCGCAGCTCGATCATGATGAACGGGACGACGGCTTCCGCATCAGGGTTGAACGGGAAGGCGAAGCCATGGTCGAGCCTGCCCGAAATGCGATAGTCGACCATCAGCCGGTCATCGCCCATCGGGCGCACCGAGCGGAAGCCATATTCCTTCCCCAGCGCCTCGGCGAGGGCCGCCATCTTCTTCGCGCGGACGGCCGGGTCGGGTTTTGCCGCTGCCTTGCCGCTCTCCGTGTCGATATCGAGACTGTCGGGCGCGGCAGGCTTGTCGTCCTCCGGCACGATCAATTCGCCGACATAGGTGAAGGTGAAGCTGCGATCCTTGCGGATGTCGAGGGTTGACGTGAATTTGCCCGGCGACAGGATGCAGGCGGCCAGCAGCATCGGCAGCGCCACAGCCATCAGCGCGACGATCTTTTTCATGTCCCTTCCCCCCGTGCCTGGACCCGGGGTCAGAACCGGGTCACGCCTGCATATAGGGCAATGGCGGCGGCATTGGAAACGTTGAGGCTCTCCATGCGCGGGCTGATCGGCAGGCGCGCGATGAGGTCGCAGTGCTCGGCGCTGTTGTGCCGGAGGCCCTCGCCCTCCGCGCCGAGGACGAGCGCGGCGCGCTCGCCGTTCCATGCCTCGGCCAGCGTTGTGCGTCCCTCGCCATCGAGGCCGATGCGCCAATATCCAGCCTCGGCGATCTCGTCGAGGGCGCGGGCGAGATTGACGACCCTGACCCAGGGCACGACCTCCAGCGCGCCGGACGCCGCGCGCGCGAGCACGCCCGATTCGGGCGGCGCATTGCGGTCCTGCGTCACGATGCCGAGCGCATCGAAGGCGGCGGCGGAGCGGAGGATGGCGCCGACATTGTGGGGGTCGGTCACCTGATCGAGCACCAATAGGGGACGTCGCGCGGCTTCATCCGGCGCGCCCTCCTCCAGCAGGTCGCCGAGCCAGATGTCGTCGAGCGCCTCGACCTCGGCGACGATGCCCTGATGCGGCGCGTCGGCGGGGACCATGCGGCCAAGGTCGGCGACGTCCGAATAGACGATCGGCAGGACCGGCGGCAGTTCGAGCGCGGCGATCACTTCGCGCACGCCCCATATCTTGCGGACGGTGCGCGCCGGATTGGCGAGCGCCGCGGTGACGGCGTGGCGCCCGTAAAAGCGGGGGTAGCCACTTTTGGGCTTGCCGGTGCGATGGCCTCTTTTCATGTGGCCGCTTCTTTATCCCTGCCGAGCATTGACAGGCAAGCGGGGTTTCGCCATTGACGCGGCCTCCTGACGGGCAGGCCGCGTTGCGGACCTATATGCGCGTCCATGGACAGGTGGCCGAGTGGTTAATGGCAGCAGACTGTAAATCTGCCCGCGAGAGCGTACGCTGGTTCGAATCCAGCCCTGTCCACCACCCCCTTACCCGCCGACGTCCGTAACGTTCCTGCTCGTCTGCTATCGTTCTTTCGCAGCCAGTGCCTGAAGCGCGATGCGCGCAAAAGCGCAGTGGTGGCAGTCAGCGCGGCCTTCGAATCACGGCAGGGATCAGGAGGAAGCCGATCATGAGGGCCGTCACACCGGCAAGGCATTCGGTCTAGCGCAGCCACCAGCGGAGCACGCCTCCGACGAGCGCCAGGGCAAGGACGCTCGCGGCCCATATGCCGACGAACCAGCCGAGGCGGTTCAGCAACAGACGCATCAATGATACCCCTCGGTTCCGACCTTGCCGCGGAACACCCAATAGGACCACGCTGTGTAGGCCAGGATTACCGGAACCATGATCGCGGCGCCGACGAGCATGAAGATTTGGCTGCGTTCTGGCGCGGCTGCCTCCCAGATCGTCACGCGCGCCGGGATCACGTCGGGCCAGATCGAGACGCCAAGGCCGACCAGACACAGGCCGAACAGGGCAAGCGCCCACAAAAAAGGCTGCGCATCGCGCTTCAGGCGCAGGCTGCGATAGAACAGGAATGTAACGATCAATGTTGCCAGCGGCACCTGCGAGGTTGCAAACACGCCCGGAAAGCTCAGCCAGCGATGAAAATATTGCGCCTCAAGGCGCAGCGTCGCGAGGCTGATTACGCCGATCATGAGCAGGAGGCCGATGCCGAGCCTGCCGGCATAGGTTACCGCCTGTCGCTGTAATCCGCCTTCGGTCTTCCAGTTGAGCCAGCATGCACCGAGCAGCGCATAGCCGACGAGCAGCCCGACACCGGTGAGAAGACTGAAGGGCGAAAGCCATTCCCACCAACCCCCGGCATAGCTCCGCCCCTCGACCGTTATGCCCTGCAGCAATGCGCCAAGCGCGACGCCCTGTGCAAAGGTGGCAATGATCGAGCCGGTGGTGAAGGCCTTGTCCCAGAACGCGCGATGGGCCGGATCGCGCCAGCGGAATTCGAAGGCGACACCGCGAAAGACCAGCCCCAGCAGCATGGCGATCATCGGGGCATAAAGCGCGGGCAGGATGATCGCATAGGCAAGCGGGAAGGCCGCAAACAGGCCGCCGACGCCCATCACCAGCCAGGTCTCATTGCCATCCCACACCGGCGCGATGCTGTTCATGGCGGTGTCGCGATCCTGCCCCACCTTGAAGAAAGGGAACAGGATGCCGATGCCGAGGTCGAACCCGTCCATGACGACATAGGCGATGATCGCAAAGCCGATGATGCAGGCCCAGATGACGGTGAGATCTATCATGCCGATGCCCCCTCGATAATGGCGGGTGCGGGCGTGATGCCCGCGCTGCGGATCGGTGCGTCGCCCAGCGGCGTTTCGTGCGCTTCGGGCGGCTTCTTCATTAGATGAAGAAGATACCAGATGCCCATTCCAAAGACGGTAAAGTAGACGATCACGAACGCGGCCAGCGAGAACGCGACAGCGGGCGCATCCAGCGGCGAGGCGCTTTCGGCTGTTCTCAAAAGGCCATAGATTGTGAACGGCTGTCGTCCGACCTCCGTCACGACCCAGCCGGCCAGCACGGCAACCAACCCGGACGGTCCCATCACTACTGCGAACCGGTGCAGAAGTTGCCAGTCGTAGAGCTTCCCGCGCCACCGGGCTACGAGGCTCCACAGACCGACCCCGAGCATGGCGAAGCCGATGCCAACCATGATACGAAAGGCCCAGAAGACGATCCCGACGGGCGGCTGATCCTCCTTCGCGACCGTGTCGAGTCCCTTCAATGGCGCATCAAGATCGTGCTTCAGGATCAGCGAGGATGCCTTTGGGATCTCGATGGCATAGTCCACGCGCTGCTCCTTGCTGTTCGGGATGCCGAACAGGATCAGCGGCGCACCATGCGGGTGGCTCTGATAATGGCCTTCCATGGCCATGACCTTCACCGGCTGATGTTCGAGGGTGTTCAGCCCATGCGCATCGCCCGCGAAAATCTGCACCGGCGCGACGATCGCGGCCATCCACATGGCCATGGAGAACATCTTGCGCGCGCCGGGATTGGTGCGATCCTTGAGCAGATGCCAGGCACCCACCGCGCCGACTATGAAGGCCGTGGTCAGATAAGCGGCGAGGACCGTGTGGAACAGGCGATAGGGGAAGCTGGGATTGAAGATGATCGCCAGCCAACTGGGGCCGGGCAGGAACTGGCCGTTCGCGCCGATCTCGTAGCCGGTCGGAGTCTGCATCCAGCTGTTGACTGACAGAATCCAGAATGCCGAGATGAAGGTTCCCAGCGCAACCGCAAGCGTCGCGATGAAATGCAGCTTGCGCCCGACCTTGTTGATCCCGAACAGCATGACGCCGAGAAAACCTGCTTCGAGGAAGAAGGCGGTCAGCACCTCGTAGGCCATCAATGGTCCGATCACAGGACCTGCCTTGTCGGAGAACACCGACCAGTTCGTGCCAAACTGATAGGACATGACGATGCCGGAAACGACGCCCATCGCGAACACGACCGCGAAAATCTTCAGCCAGTATCGGAACAGGTTGGCATAGACGCCCTTGCCGGTCTTCAGCCACAGTGCTTCCAGAACCGCCAGATAGCTGGCCAGCCCGATGGAGAAGGCCGGGAACAGGAAGTGGAAGCTGACCGTAAAGGCGAATTGTGCCCTGGCGAGAATGATGGCGTCCATGGATGTCCCCGTTCAGCTGGCGAGTTCGGACCAGCTCTTTAATAGCATGTAAATTGCGACGACGAGCACGAAGACTGCGAACAGGCTGTTCAGTCGGCCTTTTTCCGCCGCCATGGCTTGCGACATGCGCGTGCCGACCAGGCTGCCGACCACGCCACCAGCGATGAACACGCCGGCAAGGCCCCACAGGACATAGCCCGACGCAGCATAATTGAGCGCGGTGGTGAGGCCGAATGCGGTGACTGCGACGAGAGACGTTCCTATCGCGCGCAAGATCGGCATATGGGTGGAGGCGATCAGGCCCGGCACGATGAGAAAGCCGCCACCGATGCCGAAGAACCCTGAGAAGGCGCCGGTGCCCAGGCCATAGCCGACCACCTTTCCAGCATTCTCCCGGTTGCACTGTGCGCCCTCTATGCCCTCATCGCCGCGCCCGCGGAACATGAGGATCGCCACAACGACCATCAAGATGGCGAAAAGGAACAGCAACTTGTGCCCGTCGATGCTCTTGCCGAGTGTCGATCCGCCGAGAGCGCCGACAACGCCAGCCCCCGCATAGATCCCTCCGCATCGCCAGTTCACGGTCCGGGCGTGGGCATGGTTCCACAGGCCGGCGAGCGCATTGGCAGCCACCGCAAGCGCGCTTGTGCCGATGGCTTCGTGCGGATTGCGGATGCCCACCAGATAGAGCAACAGTGGCACGGCGAGGATGGATCCCCCGCCACCGACAAGCCCGAGGACGAACCCGACAAGCGCCCCCGACAGGCCGCCCAGACCATATTGGATTGGCTCAAGCATGGCTCAATGCGCCGCCCCGATTGCATGCGGCTCTGCCATCCACTCGCGGCCCTTGAGCATGCCGTGCCAGTAGACCGGCGGCAGGATGGTATCCTTCAGCAGCCAAGACAGTCGCGACGGGCGGGTGCCGTCAATCAGCCAGTTGGGAAAACTGGGCAGCAGTTTTCCCCCGTAGCCAAACTCGGCCAGCACAATCTTTCCGGCCTCGACCGTCAGCGGGCACGAGCCGTAGCCGTCATAGTCGGCGACGGGCGGTCTGCCTTGGAGCGCGGCAAGGACGTTGACCGCGACGACCGGCGCCTGTTTGCGCGCGGCCGCCATGGTCTTGGCGTTGGAGGCTGCACAGGCGTCGCCCAGTGCGAACACGTTGGGATACCGCGGGTGCCTTAGCGTCGCCTCGTCGACCTCGATGAACCCGGATGCCGCGGCGAGCGGGCTGGTGCGGACGAAATCCGGCGCGACCTGCGGTGGCACGACATGAATCATGTCAAAGCGTTCCTCGACCCGGCTAACCGCATCACCGCGCTTTTGCTCGAAGGTTGCGACCTTGGCCGCGCCATCAATCGCGACAAGCTTCGATTCAAGGTTCAGGTGCGCGCCATAGCGTTGGACATAGTCCATCAGAGCCGGGACGTAGGCGGCCACGCCGAACAGCACCGCGCCAGCCGTGTGGAACTGCACGTCGATGTCCTTGAGCACGCCCGCTTTCTCCCAGCGGTGGCACGAGAGATACATCGCCTTCTGCGGCGCGCCAGCGCATTTGATCGGCATTGCAGGCTGGGTGAACAGCGCACGACCAGCCTTGAACGCCTTGACCAGCCGATTGGTGTAGGGAGCGAGATCATAGCCATAATTGGAGGTGACCCCGTTCTTCCCGATCGTTTCAGCAAGGCCGGGGATGGCTTCCCAATCGAGCTTGATGCCGGGACAAGCGACCAGAACGCGGTAGCCTATGGCACTACCGTCGCTGAGGATCACCCGGTTTTCGTCGGGGGCGAAGCCCGAGGCCGCAGCACGAATCCAGGTGACCTGTTTGGGCATGACCTTTGCTTCGGTCCGGCGCGTGAACTCCTTGTCGAACACGCCCGCGCCGACCATCGTCCAGCCGGGCTGGTAATAATGCACCTGCGAGGGCTCCACGACCGCGATATCAAGCCTGGGATTGCGCTTGAGGAGGCTGGACGCGGTGGCAATGCCGGCGGAACCGCCGCCAACAATCACAACATCGTGAACCCCGGGAGGCGAAGCCGATTTGTCTTGCGATCGGGCGAGCTCGTAAAGCTTTGTCGAGCGGGCACCGGATCTGCAGAAAGCCAGAATTGGTCCCGGAAGGTCGGCAAGCACCGCCGCCATCGAAGCAATATCCGCGGACGTGATGGCGCCGGATATAGCGGGCACATGGGCAAAACGCAGACCCGCCCGTTCAGCAGCTTCGCGCACCTGGCCCGCTGTCGGCTGGCCCGGCTCCTCGCCGTCGGGCCGGTTGGAAACGATCGCCTTGAATCCCCCGGCGGCAATCACCGGAATATCGGCAAGTCCGATCTGGGGTGAAACCGCAAAGTCGGCGTTCAGCGGCTTGATGTTCATGGCTTCTCCTCCACCCGCTGTCGCGCGGGACTGTTATCTCATTGTGTCGCAATGCGGTGGATGGTCATGCCGGTCAGCATGGCGGCGACGAATAGCCCGGCATCGAGCGGGGCGACCAACAGATCGGCCAGCGCCGGTCCGGGGCACAGGCCGCCAATGCCCCAGCCGATGCCGAACAATGCTGCGCCCGCCAACAGCTTCCGGTCGATCAGTCGGGTGCCGGGCAGGTCAAAGGCATCGCACGCGACGGGCTTCGTCATGCGTTGCTGGATCAGCCAGGCGATGGCCATCGGCGTCATCGCCCCGGCCATCACGAAGGCAAGAGTTGGATCCCATGGGCCGAACAGGTCAAGAAAGGCACGCACCCGCGCAGGGTCCGCCATGCCGGACACGGCCAATCCCGCGCCGAACAACAGCCCGGATGTAAGCGCGAGCGCAGCGCGCCTCACAACCAGCCTCCCAGGCGCATAACACCGACCGTCGCAAAGCCGCTGGCCATGAACGTGAGGGTCGCTGCCAGCGAGCGGAGCGAAAGCCGCGACAGGCCGCAGACACCATGGCCACTGGTGCAGCCCGATCCCAGCCGGGTTCCGAAGCCCACCAGCAATCCCGCCACGATGAGTTGCGGGACATCTGTCACGAAATGCGTCTGGACACCGCCTGATACCGCCGCCACCATCAGCGCGCCCAGCGGGAGCGCGATCACGAATGTGAACGCAGACGCGCGCGACATGCCGCTGTTTGCGATGCCCGCCGCACGCGCCAGCGTGCCACTGACTCCAGCGATCCGGCCCAGGCCAAGCAACATGATTGCGGCGGCAAGGCCGATCATCAGACCGCCGAGAAATCCGGCGATGGGCACGGCATGGGGGAAGCCGGGGAGCGTCATACCGCGTTGACCGGAATTTTGAGATAGGTGACGCCGTTGTCTTCGGCGGGCGGCAGATGTCCCGCGCGCATGTTGACCTGCACCGAAGGCAGGATCAGGCGCGGCATGGCCAGCGTCCGGTCGCGCGCCTCGCGCATGGCGACGAATTCGTCCTCGCTCACCCCGTCATGGATGTGCACATTGGCCTTGCGTTCGGCCTCGACCGTGGTTTCCCAGACATACTCCGTGCGCCCTTCAGGCAGATAGTCGTGACACATGAACAGCCGGGTTTCGGGCGGCAGCGACAACAGGCGTCTGGCGGAGCGATAGAGCGTGCGTGCATCGCCGCCGGGAAAGTCGGCGCGGGCGGTGCCGTAATCCGGCATGAACATCGTGTCGCCGACGAATACGGCATCACCGATGACATAGGCGATGCAAGCCGGCGTATGTCCAGGTACATGCAGCACCGTGACGTCGAGATTGCCGATGCGGAACCGGTCCCCATCTTTCCACAGATGATCGAAGTCGGACCCATCGCGCGCGAATTCAGTGCCGGTGTTGAACAGCGTGCCGAAGGTGTCCTGCACCGTGACGATATGCTCGCCGATCGCGATCTGTCCGCCGAGCCGTTCTTGGAGATACGGCGCGGCCGACAGGTGATCGGCGTGAGCGTGCGTTTCGAGGTGCCAGTCAACGACAAGCTCCTTCTCCCCGACATAGGCGAAAACCGCGTCTGCCGAGGAGAAGGAGGTGCGACCCGAGGCGGGATCATAGTCCAGAACGCTGTCGATGATGGCAGCGCGCCGCGTTTCGGGATCGTGAACCACGTAGGTGACGGTGAACGTCGGCTCGTCAAAGAATGCCTTGATTTGCGGCACGCCAGCCTGGGCGGCGGCGATCTGGGACGAAGCAGTTTCCAAGGCCGGGTCGATCACGGGGCACCTCACATATTCATATTTACATATATCATGTAATTCAATAATTCCATTGCGTCAAGCGAACAGCGTTTGCAAGAGGCCGACCATGGATACGACCGCCACTATGGAGCACCGATCTCCACGCATCGGGGACGTCGCGCCCGACTTTCGGGCGCGGTCGACCACGGGCGATTTCCAGTTGTCAAAGCAGCGCGGACGGTGGGTGATCTTCTTCTCCCACCCGGCCGACTTCACGCCCGTTTGCAGCACCGAGTTCGCCGAACTGGCGCGGCGCCAGGCCGAGTTCGACACATTGGACATCGCGCTTGTCGGGCTGTCCGTCGACAGCCTCTATTCGCATCTCGCCTGGGTCCGGGCGATCCGGGAGATCCTCGGGGAAGTTGTCCGCTTTCCCATCATCGAAGACCCGACGATGGCAATCGGACGCGCCTATGGCATGGTCGATGACTCTTCCGCAGACAGCACGGCGATGCGATCAACCTTCTTCATCGATCCGGATGGGGTGATCCGGGCCATCACCTGCTATCCGCACAATGTAGGCCGTTCAGTGGATGAGATGCTGAGGCTGGCCAAGGCGCTCAAGGCTGTCGCTGATGGCAATCATCTTGCGCCAGAGGGATGGCGGAACGGTGCGCCTCTGTTGCAGCCACCCGGTGACGTTGCGGACGATCGACCGGACTGGTTTTGCCGCTTTGAAGGCGTGCAATGAAACCGCAATTCTACCGGGACCGTGACGCTGCAGGACTTGCCGCAGAGAAGCTGAAGGTGTTCGCGCAGCCTCAGCGGCTGATGATCCTGTCCTGCCTCCTGCGGGGCGAGCGGACCGTCGCAGAGATCGGGGAGGCGACGGACATCGCTCAGCCGGCCTTGAGCCAGCAACTTGGCGAATTGCGCCGGGCCAACCTTGTCCAGACGCGCAGGGAAGCCAAGCAGGTCTGGTATCAGTTGGCGGACAAGGACGTGGCGATTTGCGTTCGGACGATGGAGTCAATCTTCGGCGGCGTGGGCAGGATCGAAGACATCCTTGCGCCTGTGAAGCCGGTGCCCATCAATTCTTACCCGAGCGGCGTCGCTGGCTTTGCCAGGATACTGGACTGAGTGTCCACACCGCCGGGCCTGGTTGATTCGGAAACGGCGGTCTGGCGGGCGCCTTATGACGGTTTCTGACAACAGGTGCCCGTCCAAGAGGGGGGCCTGGAACGGCTGACAAGGCCCCAGGCCACCATCCCCTCTGCCCGACTATGCCGTCTGCGGGCGCCTTTAACTCCATATTCACCGCCCATGGCCCATGCTTCGCCTATTCGTCCACCGGGGCGAGCCTGCCGAGGAAGGGATCGACATGCCCCTGCCACAACATATGCCGTTCGAGGCCGAAAGACTGCGCCCCGCGCGGGAGGATGAGTCTCACCATTTCGAAGCCGTCCATGGCGACGTCGCTGCGCTGCACGCCCGGATCGAGCAGAGCTTTTCCCGCATGAGCGAGATGGCGCCGGCGCCGTCGCCTACCGCCGATCTGATCGAAACGACCGTCCAGGCCCTTTCGCGCGCGGCCGGCTACGTGGCTTTTGCCGGCGCGCTGGGCGGCATCGCGTGGATGATCTTGTGACGGGCGCAACGGGCTGACAAACCGACCCGATTTTGCACCGCATCATCGCGCGGACATGTTTTGGGTTGCTTGCGGCGCGATAAGCGCGCAGCGATTGTGACGTTCGTCATAACATCGAAGTGGCTCGGGTGTGAAACTGAAGCTGAGATTGCCAGTTTGCATGAGGCGAAGGGGACGAACCGGTGACCAACAGCCGCGCACTGTCGGGCGTGCGTAAGTCGGCGCGCGCCGCGCGACCCATGTCGAAGCAAGGTCTGCGCATTCTCCTCTATGCGCAGCTGCTGCTGGTCGACCTGCTGGCGATCCTGATCGGAGCGATCGTCACGTCGCATCTACTCGACGTTCCGATCTTCGCACCCTTCGGCTGGCGCGTCGGCTACGCGCTTGTCCCCATCTATGTGGCGCTCGCCCTCAACAACGGCGCCTATTCCATCTTTGTTTTGCGAAGCAATCTGGAGAGCCTGCGCCGTGCGCTGTCGGCCTTCGCCGTCGCGATGATGGCCATGCTGCTTATCGCCTTTTTCCGCGCTTCGGACCTCGAAGGGGGCCGGGTGCCGTTTCTTGCGACTTTCGGGGTGATTGCGCTTCTGCTTGTAGGCGCCCGCATGGCCTTCAGCCTGCACGTCAAGGCGCGCAGCGACGACAAGCTCGTCGACGAGCTGCTGATCGTCGACCATGACAACTATTGCGGCCCGTTGCTGCGCTATACCATCAACGCACGCGCCGAGCAGATCACGCCGGATCTGCGCAGCCCGGAGATGATCGCCCGGGTTGCGCACTATCTCTACGGGTTCGACCGGGTCATCGTCTGCTGTCCGCCCGAGCGCCAGCATCCCTGGTCGCTGATCCTGAAGGGGGCGAATGTGCGCGGTGAGATCGTCGTCGACCGGCCGCTCCAGCTTGATGCCATCGGGCTTTCCAGCTTTCAGGATCGCGATACGCTGATCGTGTCGCGCGGGCCGCTCAATCTCGCCAACCGCGCCAAGAAGCGCCTGCTCGACCTGGTCTGCACGATCCCCGTGCTGATCGCGCTGCTGCCGTTCCTTGCGATCATCGCCATCGCCATCAAGCTGGATTCGCCAGGCCCGGTCATCTTCCGCCAGCAGCGCGTCGGGCGCGGCAACCGCATGTTCGCGATCATGAAGTTCCGTTCGATGCGGGTCGAGCAGACCGATGCCACCGGCGCGCGCTCGGCGAGCCGCGACGATGACCGCATCACCCGCGTCGGCCGGTTCATCCGCGCGACCAGCATCGACGAGCTGCCCCAGCTTTTCAACGTGCTGATCGGCGACATGAGCCTCGTCGGGCCGCGCCCTCATGCGCTGGGATCGCTGGCTGGCGACCGATCCTTCTGGGATGTCGATGAACAGTATTGGGTTCGTCATGCCTTGAAACCCGGCATTACCGGGCTTGCACAAATCCGCGGATTTCGTGGAGCCACCCACCGTCAGGAGGATCTCGAGAACCGGCTGCGCGCCGACCTTGAATATCTGCACGGCTGGCACTTGTGGCGGGATATTTCCATCCTGATCCTCACCGCCAAGGTGGTGGCGCACAAAAACGCCTATTGAGGGTTGCCGTCAGGCGACGGGCGCGACCTTGACCGTGTCCGTGGGACGGCCGCCCGGCAGGCGCTTCATCAGCCATTTGCCGCCGGCCAGCAGCGGCCGTTCGAGCCACAGATGGATCGCGAGCGACCCGGCCAGCGCCAACGCCATGGCGGCAAGCGCGAGCAGCAACGGGCCAGCCGGACGCGGGAGGTGGACGAGCTTGTCCGTCACCTTGACGGCGATCTGGATGAGCACCGGATGGAACAGATAGAGCGCATAGCTCGCCGCGCCCAGCAGCGGGCCAAAGCCGCGCTCAAGCCGCCATCCCGCCCGTTCGAGCGCCAGCGCGCCAGCGACAATCAGGAATGCCGGCGCGCCCCAGGCGAGGAACCGCCAGCCATCCTTGGTCGCCGCCGCCATGTCCAGCACATCCTGTCCGATCACGAGCGCGAAACCGATGAGGATCGCGGCGGCGCCCACGGCCACCGGCATCGCGCCTCTGCGTTCCGGCCAGTAGGGCCAAACCAGCGCGAGCGCCGCGCCGAACAGGAACTCGATGAGGATGGGCGCCGTGAAATAGGCGGCCTGCCAGTGCAGCGGCACGAGGCGGCCGATCACGATCAGCGCCACGAAGGCGCCCGCCACCGCGACGGCCGATCGCAGGGGCGACCGCAGGCGAAACGTCAGGGCGAAAACGGCATAGAAGAAAAGCTCGTAGATGAGCGTCCAGCCGATCGACAGGATCAGCGCCTGGCGCCCGTCCGGGAAGGTGGACTGCACGAACAGCAGCGATTCGGCCACGATGCGGGTGTCGAGATAATGTGTGCCGACCGGGTTCAGTCCGCCCAGATAGAGCGCCACGATCACGAGCGTCGCCAGCCAGTAGAGCGGGACGATCCGAATGAAGCGCGCCAGGAGGAAAGTCCGCGCCGAACGATCCATCGACCGGTTGGAATGATACATCACAAAGCCGGAGATCACGAAAAATATGTCCACGCCGAACGCGCCCGGCCGGAAATGCGGCGTGCCCGGATAGACCGCGCTGACCGCCGGAAGGAGATGATGGACCACGACCAGAAAGGCGGCAAGGCCGCGCAGTATCTGGATGTTCGCGACTGCGTCCCTGCCCACCGTCTCGCGCTTTCTTGCAATCTGAGGTCCGGGAAGGCCCCGAGGATCGATGGCGCTAATCATCCTTTGATGACAGCATCATGGCAAGGCCGCGGCGTGGCGCGGCGCCGCGGTGCCGCCGCGCCCGTTCGATCAGACAAGGACGATGTCGGACGCTATCAGGTCAATGGCGCCAGCCAGCGACAGGATCTTGATCTGCGTGGCGCCATTCGCGCCGTCCGCATCATAGTAGAGCGCATGCTGGGTGGTGTTGAAGATGAGATGCTGCCCGGCGCCGGTTGCCTGCGTGCCGATCACCAGCTCGTCGGGCGCAAGCGCGCCGGTGCCATAGGCGGCAAGGGCGGTGAAGGTCGCGATCGACAGGACGACATGATCGACCCCGGCCTCGAAATCCTTGATCTTGTCGGCGTGGCCGGACGTCTCCATTACGTTGAAGACGAAGCTGTCAGCGCCGCCGAAACCGTAAAGCTGATCCTTGCCCGCGCCGCCGTTGATGGCATTGGCGGCGTCATTGCCCTTGATGATATTGTTGAGCGCGTTGCCGGTTGCGTCGATTGCCGCGCCCCCGGTCAGGGTCAACTTGTCCAGTTCCGCGCCGAGGGTGAAGCTGACGGCGGCCTCGACCGTGTCCTTGCCTTCGCCCGCGGCCTCGATGATCATGTCGCTCGCGGAATCGACGACATAGACGTCGTTACCCAGCCCGCCGGCCAGCATGTCGATGCCTTCGCCGCCCTCGATCCGGTCGACGCCATCGCCGCCATAGAGCGTGTCGTTGCCGCCGCCGCCGCTCAACTTGTCATTGCCGCCATTGCCGGTGAGGAAGTTGGCGACATCGTTGCCGAGGAGCTGGTCGGCCTTTTCGCCGCCGGTCGCATCCTCGATGATCGTGGTCAGATAAATGGCGATATTGTTCCTCGGCCCGCCGATGGACGACCATGCGCCGGGGTTCAGATCGATATCCGCGAGCTTGTCGAAGCCCGAGGCGTCGATGACGTCATGACCGCCCGTATCGTAGATGGTGAAGTTGGGCCGATCGTTGACGGCGAAGTCGTAGGGCGTGCCAGCGTTGCTGCCGAAGCCATACACGGTGTCGCCCGCGCGCGTCGCCCCGTTCGCGCCGTAGATCGACTGGATCGCGTAGATGTCGACCATGGCGGGCGTCTGGACATGCATGTCGGTGCCCTGATGGCCAAGCTGGTTCTGGCGCCCATAGGACATGATCGAATATTGGACCGTGTCGTCGGCGAAGATGACCGGGTTCCAGGTGCCGTTATAGGGGCCGAGATGCCCGAGGCCGAGCGCGTGGCCGATCTCGTGGATGAAGGTCTCCAGCCGGTCGATCACCGTGTAAAGCTGGCCGATGACGATTTCCGCGGCCACGGTGATGCCTGTGTCGGGATCATAGTTCACGGATGTGCCGGCCGCGTTGGCATCCGGCCCGGACGCAGGATCGGTGATCAGGATAGCGCCGCCCGCACCAAACTGGAAATCAAGATCGGCGACACTCGCCCACAGCGAAAACGCCTGGGTGGCGATTGCCTGATCGGCGGCGGTCAGGCCGGTGATGTCGACGGTGATCGGCGCGGCCGCCCAGTGGCGAGGCGCCTCGCCGAAGTCGCTCCAGAAGCCATTGACCAGATAGTCGGCCATGGTGGCTATGCTCGCGTTGATCAGCATTTCCGTTTCCCCCGTTCAGGGCGCTGGCCATAGGCGGCAATCATGACAGTGCGACGACGGCGCGTGTTGACCGCCCGGCGGGCGGGCGAAATGTCCGTTTTGGATGCAACTGGACGCACAGGCGACAAATTAATCCAGAATGGAACAAAACGGGTTCAAAACGGCCTCCGAATCGGGCATAAGCGGGGTGGAACAAATAGGGGGCAAAAGGGAATCGGCATGTATCTTCAGGCAAATCTGGTGCTGGAGCAGACGCCCTGGCATGACGCGCGGATGACCGCGCTGGTTCTGGGCGACAGCAGCGCCGCGCCAGCACTGGAGGCGATGGCGCGCGGGGCAGGCTTTCGCACGCTCGTGGGCGCCACGGCGGACGAGGCGGGCGGTCGGCTGGAGCGGGTGATCGGCGTCGATCTGCTGCTGGCCGATTGCCGGGGTCTCGTCGCGGACCAGCGGGAGCGGTTGGTCTGGTCCATGCTCGGCTGGCCGGGAACGGCCGATGCGCGGCTTGTCGCGCTCACCGATCATGAGGGGCTCGATATGCTGGTGGACCGGCTGCCGATGCCGTTCGAGCAGATTCTGTGCCAGCCTTCGGCCGGGGACATCGCGCTCGCACTGGTTTCTTCCGCCCGCGAACTACCGCTCCGGGGGCGTCTCAACGATATTGGAACGGAAGGCCACACGCACCGGCTGGACGCGCTCAGCGAGGAGGTCCGGCGGTTGGCGCAGACCATAGATCGCCTCGCGAGTGCGCCGTCCCCGGCGCCATGGCGGGAGATGATTGATGATGGCGACGAGGAATTGGGTCTCGACCGTCAGGATGAATTCTTCGCGCCTGCTTCCGGCGCATCGTCGGTCGGGGTTCGCCAGGACGATGTCCGCCGCGTGCTGCAGGCAAGGCGGCTGCGCGAACGCTATCTGCCGGGTGATCTGTTTGCGGACCCGGCCTGGGACATGCTGTTGGACCTGATGGCCGCGCGGCTTGCGGGCAAGAAGGTGTCGGTGTCGAGCCTGTGCATCGCATCGGCGGTTCCGCCGACGACAGCGTTGCGCTGGATCGGCCAGCTCTGTCGGCGGGGGATCGTCGAGCGGAGCAATGACCCCACCGATGCGCGCCGGGTGTTCATCACCCTGGGGGACGAGGCGGCGGAAAATGTCGCGGCGTGGTTTGCCGCCGTCAAGCGTGCCGGGCTCACAGCGGCCGGTTGAGGCGCGCAAAGAGGTGGCCCGGCCATTGAAAGCCTGTTGGCTATGCGCTAAGTCCCCGCAACCTCAGGAGGCGCGGCGGCGTCTCGCCATCGGCCGATCAGCGACCGGGGAGGGCGATTAGCTCAGTTGGTAGAGCGCCTCGTTTACACCGAGGATGTCGGCAGTTCGAGCCTGTCATCGCCCACCACTTTTCTGGG
>CAZGVX010000035.1:11503-24770 GCA_964529225.1 uncultured Sphingobium sp. | reverse complement strand
CGCGCAGCCGCGCGAGAGGAACGCCTGCGAGCATCGACACAATATGCATGTCGGCCCCGAGCCGGACATTGAGATCGGGCGCGAGCGTGCCGAGCCCCTGTGGCTTGATGCCAAGCAGAACGACGGTGTCGCGCGCCAGCTTGTCGGGCAGCGCATCGCGAGCGGTGAGACCCGGCGCGATTTCACTGCGCGCGGGGTCGACCACCGTGACGCGGTCGACCGGAAGGCCGCAATCGAGCCAGCGCGCGAGGATCGCTCCAGCCATATTGCCGCATCCGACGAGCAGGATGGGGCGCCGCCAATCCGCCAGGACGAGGTCGCCGGAGCGTTGGCCGTCGCCCGCAAAGCCCTCAGGCTTCGCCATGCGTCTCGATCAGGCTGGCGGCGAGCGCCTCCGCCGGTGTCTTGCCGCCCCACAGCACGAACTGAAACACGGGATAGAAACGCTCGCACTCGTCGAGCGCGCTCTCGATCAGAAGCTGCGCCTGATCGAGCGTCAATGAGCCCTGCGAGCCCAGCAGCGAGCCGTGGCGGAACAGCAGCGCACCGTTGCTCGACCAGGCTTCGAAATGGCCGAGCCAGAGCTGCTCGTTGATGAGGGCGATCGCCTCATAAATCGCCGACCGCTTGTCCTCGACAATGCGAATATCGGGCAGGACAAGAACCTGAAGCACACGGTCATCTTCGCGCCAGATCGACCGGATTTCATATTCCGTCCAGCTGCCGCGATATTTGGCGGAGATTTCGTCCTCGGCGATATGCTCAAAGGCCCATTCATGCGCCTCGAAATAAGCGGCGAGCATGTCGATCGGTTCGGCTTCCTGATCGCCATGCACGAATTCGTCTCTATCCATCATGCGTTTCTGTCCGCGCACCCTGTCTGTTCGCCAGCGCCTTAGCAGCTTTTCACCGCGCCACCTATACGGGCGCTATGCCACACCGATAGAAACCGGGCGATTCTGTGCAAAAGCTGTGGAAAAGCAGTGGAAACGCTCAGCTTGCGCTATCACCATCCACGGGCGTCGGCGCGCCGCTAACCCGACCGGCAAGCTGCTGTTCCAGACGCGCAACATCCTCGCGCGCGGCTGCGGCCATGGCTTTGACCGCCTCGAACTCCTCCCGGCTGACGAAATCCAGCCCGCCGAGCCATTCCTTAAGGCGCTCGCGGGTTGTCACCTCGAACTCGCGGCCCATGCCGGCAACCGTTCCGGCCGCGCCATTCAGCAGCTTTGCCAGATCGTCGAAAAAGCGGTTCTCACTCTGCATGGCCATGATCCCGTATTGCGGTCTTATGCGGCTTCAGATTTGGGTATTGAGGGTCGGCGACGCAAGCGCCCGCGCGTCTGGATTGAGCCGGTCGATCTCGAAGGTGAGATAGGCAGCAAAGCACAGCCATGCCAGATAGGGCAGCAGGAGCAGCCCGGCAGCCGCCCGAACGCGCGCGAACAACGCGATGATGGCAATCGTCAGGAGGATCATGACAACGAGCAGATAGAGGGCAAGCCGCGTCTCATGCGCGCCAAAAAACAGCGGCGACCAGGAGAAATTACACAGGAGCTGCACGACGAACAGCGTCAGCCCGAGGCCACGCCCCGGCGCCCGGCGCGCGTCGATCACCACGGCGACGGCAAGCCCGAGCATCACATAAAGAACCGTCCATACCGCACCGAACACCCAGCCAGGCGGCATGAGCGCGGGCTTGCGGAGCGCGGCGAACCAGTTATTCCCATAGCCGCTGTTGGCAAGCCAGCCGGACGCCATGCCGAGCGCGAGGATCAACGTGACAGAAAACAGCGCCCAGCGGAAATAGGAGAGGCGCAGCTGCGCCCTCGAAGCAATTTCACTCATCCGTCATTCCGCCAGACCAGATCAATGCGAATCCCCAAGACCACATCTGCAACGACTGCGCTCTTTGCGAGGATTCGCCGGGGTGCACAAGCGCGCAGATGCTGCGATGCCGCGATTCAGGCGATGCGTTGCGCGGCCATCAGGAATTCGACATTGCCCTCCGGGCCGGTGATGGGACTGCGTTCGATCCCCACCGCCACCCAGCCGCACGATTCTATCCACCCGGACACTTCAGCGCACACGCGCGCGTGGACTGTGGCGTCACGTACGACTCCGCCTTTGCCCACTTCCGCTGGTCCAGCCTCGAACTGCGGCTTGATAAGCGCCACCAGCCAGCATTGCGGCGCAGCAAATTCCAGCGGCCTTTCCAGGACCTTGGCCAGCGAGATGAAGCTGGCGTCGCAAACGATCAGGTCCATGGGTTCGGGCACATGGTCGGCCGTGAGAATGCGGGCGCTGGTCTGCTCATGCACGACGACGCGCGGATCGGTCCTGAGCTTCCAGGCGAGCTGGTTGGTGCCGCTGTCGACGGCATAGACACGCGCCGCCCCCCGGCTCAGCAGCACGTCGGTGAAGCCGCCGGTCGAGCTGCCAACATCCATCGCCACGAGGCCAGCCGGGTCGAGCCCGAAATGATCGAGGCCATGCGCGAGCTTGATCCCGCCGCGCGACACCCATGGATGGTCGCGTCCCTTGACATGGAGCGGCGCGTCCGGGGGCACGGCCTGCCCTGGCTTGTCGATGCGCCGGTCGCCCGAAAGAACGTGCCCCGCCATGATCAGCGCCTGCGCGCGCGCGCGGCTCTCGGCAAGGCCGCGCTCGACAAGCAGCAGATCGACCCGCACCTTGCCCGTCATGCGCCGGGGAGCGCGCGGAGCATCGCGGGCGTCAGCAGTTGCGGCAACGCGCGCGGGCTGGCGGCGCCGGGCGCGTAATAGAGGTAGAGCGGGACGCCCGAACGGCCATGCGCCTCAAGAAAGCGGGTGATCGCCGGGTCGCCGCGCGTCCAGTCTCCCTCCATCACCGTCACGCCGGCTTTCGAAAACGCGCCAAGCACCGAAGGATCGGCAATGGCGGCGCTTTCGTTGACCTTGCAGGTGAGGCACCAGTCGGCAGTGAAAAAGAGGAAGACGGGGCGCTGCCCCGCGCGCAGCCTGGCGAGCGCGCCCTCGCTGAAGGGCACCGCGCCGACGATGGTGGTGGTGGCCGCCCTTGGCGCAGGCAGTTCAGCCGCACCAACAGATGCGACGACAAGCATGCTGAGCGCCGCTGCGGCCGCCGGAAGCGTTACAGGCCGTCCGCTTGCCTGCCCCCGGCCCAGCCACCAGGCAAGACCGAACGCCGCCAGTGCGAGAACGGTGGCAAAGATCGCGCCGGAGAGGCCGCCCTGACGCCAGAGCAGCCAGCCGAGCCCCAGAACCGTCAGCGCCATCGGCACCGCCATCACGTGTCGCAACCGCTCCATCCAGGCGCCGGGCCGGGGCAGACGACGGCGCAGCGAAGGGACGAACGCCAGCGCGAGAAACGGCAGTGCAAGGCCGATGCCGAGCCCGGCGAAGATCGTCAGCGCCAGCGGCCATGGCATTACCAGCGCAGCGCCCATGGCGGCCGCCATGAACGGCCCGGTGCACGGCGTCGCGACGAAGGCGGCCAGAATGCCCGTCAGGAACGCGCCGCGCGCGCCCGCGCTACCCCGACCGCCCGCCAGAGCCGGGAGCCGGAACGTCCCCGCCAGATTGGCCGTCAGAGCGACGGCCAGCACCAGCAGCACCGCGATGACCCGGTTGTCCTGCAACTGGAAGGCCCAGCCCACGCTCTGCCCCCCCGCGCGAAGCGCCAGAATGCCGCCCCCCAGCGCGAGGCAACAGAGCAGTATCCCGGCAGTGTAGGCGATGGCCTCGATCCGGGCTTCCCGCTCGTCCGCGCCCGCGCGGGCGAGCGCAATCGCCTTCAGGCTCAGGATCGGAAATACGCAGGGCATGACATTGAGAAGAAGCCCGCCCAGCAACGCGCCACCGAGCGCCAGCAGGAAAGCGGAGAGCGTCACCGGCGCACCAGCGACCGCGCGACCGACGGGCTCACCACCGGGCGGCACCGGGCCGGGTTGCGCCTCAACCGCCAGAGCGACGCCCGGCGCGATTGCGGCCACCCCCCGGATCGACCCGGACACCCCTTCGCGGCGCTTTGTCTCGACGATCAGCAGATCGCCCTTGCGCCGTGCGGTCTGGATGGCGGCATGGTCCAGCACGCCCTTTGCCTGCGGGTAGAACCACGGCTCGCCAACGGGTGCGGCGGCCGGATACGGAATGGCGATGCGGAGCCGGTCGCCCTCCACGGCATAGTGCGCCCGGCTGCCGAGCGGGCGCGGCAAGGCGGCGCGCCAGTTGTCGAACCGCGCGCGGTCGGGCGGAAAGATCGTGCCGTCACCCACCGTCAGGTTGAGTGTCAGGCTGGCCTGTTCGGGCACGCAGATCGTGTCGGTGCAGGCGAGCCAGCGCGCATTGAGCGCAATCGGGAGCGCATCGCCTGTCCGCGCCCCGGCGGGCACCTGCAACCGCGCAAGCAGGGCATAGGACCGCTCGAACACATGGTTCATCAGCCCGGCAACAACGAGCCGCCCCGGCGCTGGGTAGCGCAGCGGCTCGATCGTCACGCCGGATGGCTGGGTCCATTTCGCATCGAGCGGCAGGCCGGCGTCGCCCGGATTGATCCAGTAGCCGTGCCAGCCGGGCTCGGGGGTCATGGCAATGGCGATGTCTATGCGGCTGCCCGGCGCCGGGACCATGCTTTCAGCGAGCAGTTCAGGGAGGATGTGCGGCGCCTGTCCGGGCAATTGCGCGCGCGCCGTCCCGTCCGTCGCGCTGGCCAGCGCCAGGGCGGCAAGCAGGCAGATCATCTTCATCACGACATCACGGACAGGGCGCAAGGCGTTTTCCACTGGTTCGACGGGCTGGTGCCGCTATAGCGCACGCAGCGTCAATCGGGAGTCCCCCAAATGCCGGTCAGAACCGCCCTCGCCGCCGCGCTTGCCGGAATCCTCGCCGCAACGCCGATACCGCTGGCGGCGCAGGCGCTGCCGCCCAATCCGCCCCGGCTGATCGTCGCCATCTCGGTCGACCAGTTTTCCGCCGACCTGTTCGCGCAATATCGTTCGACCTTCACAGGTGGCCTCAAGCGCCTGTCGGCAGGCGTCGTCTTCCCCAAGGGCTATCAGTCCCATGCCGCGACGGAAACATGCCCCGGCCATTCGACCATCCTCACTGGCTTCCGGCCCCAACATACCGGAATCGTGGCGAACAACTGGGTCGATCAGTCATTGGCGCGGGAGGATAAGAAGGTGTATTGCGCCGAAGATCCCACGGTCCCCGGATCGTCCTCCAGGAACTACACACCCTCTCTTCATTTCCTCAAGGTGCCGACGCTTGGCGACCGCATGAAGGCCGTCGACCCGGACGCCCGGGTGATATCGGTGGCGGGCAAGGACCGCGCCGCCCTGATGCTGGGCGGCAGGAGCGCCGACAGCATCCGCTGGTGGGATGGCAAGGTCTGGGCGGGTCTGCCGGGCAGCACAGCCAGCGCGGCGATCGAGAAGGCCTCCGCCGATACCGCCGCCGGGGTTGCGAGCGACCGGCCCGCAATGGCGCTCCCGCCGCAGTGCGAGGCGTTCAGCCGTCCGGTGCTGGTCAGTCCCCAGACCGTTGTCGGCACGGGCCGCTTCGCGCGCAAGGCGGGCGACGGCGCGGCCTTCCGTGCGTCGCCGGAGCTGGACGCGGCCACCCTCAGGCTTGCGGGCGATCTCGCGCGGGAGGCGCAGCTCGGGCAGCGCGGCCATAGCGACCTGCTTGCGATCGGCCTTTCTGCAACCGATTATGTCGGACACCGCTATGGCACGGAGGGCGCCGAGATGTGCGTCCAGCTCGCCGCCCTGGATGCGGCGCTCGATACCCTTTTCGATCGCCTCGACGCAACCGGCGTCGACTATCTTGTCGTGCTGACCGCTGATCATGGCGGCCACGATCTGCCGGAGCGCATCGACGAGCAGGGCCTGACCGATGCAGCGCGCGTCGATCCCGCGCTGATGCCGGGCAGGCTGAGCGCCGCGATCGCGGAAGCACTCAAGCTGACCATGCCCGAACCCTTGATCCTGGGCGATGGACCGATGGGGGACATGTATGTGAACGCCGCGCTTGCCGCACCTGCAAGGAAGCGCGTCCTCGCCGCGACACTCGCCCTCCTCAGGGCGCATCCGCAGGTCGCCGCCGTTTTCACCCGCGAAGACCTCACCAAGGGGCCGGACCCCGCCGGCCCTCCGGAATACTGGTCGCTTCGCGATGAGGCCAGGGCGAGCTTTGACCCGGAGCGTTCCGGAGACTTCGTTGTGCTCCTGAAGCCGCACATCACGCCGATCGCCGATCCCGATCAGGGCTATGTCGCGACCCATGGCAGCCCCTGGGACTATGACCGGCGCGTGCCGATCCTGTTCTGGCGCCAGGGCCTGCTGCATTACGAGCAGCCGCTCGGCGTGCAGACGGTTGATATCATGCCCTCGCTCGCGGCGGTCGTCGGGCTGGACCTGCCCCCCGGCAGCGTCGATGGCCGATGCCTCGATCTCATCGCCGGCCCCGCGACGAGCTGCCCAGCACAATGAGGTTTTTCGCATGATGGCGCCCGACCGCCCGCGTCGCAGCGCGCTCTACCTGCCGGCCTCCAATGCCAAGGCCGTCGCCAAGGCACGGAGCCTGCCCGCCGATGTCGTCATCCTCGATCTTGAGGATGCCGTCGCGCCCGATGCCAAGGTGGATGCCCGCGCAGCCGCTTTCGCCGCGCTGGCCGAGGGTGGCTTCGGCGCGCGGGAAGTCGCGGTCCGTGTCAACGGCCTCGACACGCCTTGGGGCGCGGACGATCTCGCCGCGATATGTTCATCAGGTGCCGACGCGGTGCTGGTGCCCAAAGTCGGCACGGCCGCCGACATCGGCCGGTATCAGGCCGCGCTGGACGCGGCGGTGCCGACTATGCAGCTTTGGACCATGATCGAGACGGCCGCCTCGGTCGGGCAGCTCGACGCCATCGCCGCGCGCGCAGCCGACACCCGTCTGTCGCTCTGGATTCTCGGCACCAATGATCTCGCCAAGGAGATGCGGGCAAGGCTCACGCCCGAGCGCACCCCATTCCTGCCGATTCTGAGCCTCGCGGTGGCCGCGGCACGCGCGCACGGCATCGCGATTCTCGATGGGGTCTGCAACGAGTTTCGCGATCTCGATCTGTTCGCTGCCGAAGCCGAGCAGGGCAGGCTCTTTGGTTTCGACGGCAAATCGCTCATCCATCCGGCGCAGATCGCGCCGACAAACAGCATCTTCGCGCCTTCCGCCGAGGAACTGGCGCGGGCCGAAGCCATCGTTGCGGCGTTCGCCCTGCCCGAGAACAACGGAAAGGGTGCGATCCAGGTGGACGGCAAAATGGTCGAACTGCTCCATCTCGACGACGCGAGGCGGCTGCTGGCTTTCGCAGAGCGGATTGCTGCTTCTGTGCCTTAGAGCGGCTCCGTCCCGGTGACCCGGATTGATCGGAAACCGCTCTAACGCCGCTGATAGGCGGTGATGTGGACATCGAGCCGGTTGGCGCCCAGTGCCAGCTGCTCCCCCGTCCAGTCCGCGACGAAAACACTGCGCCGCTCAACCCCTCTCGCAAAAAAGGCGCTGTTGCCGCTGATGGCGAGCCCCGCCGAGCTATGGCGCACCCCTTCCGCCCCCACGGCAATGAAGGCGCTGTAATTGTCCTTGTCGCGCCCCTGCACCATGTCGTTGCCGGTGATCTGCCCGACCGCGCCATTCGGCAGGTCGATCATGTAATTTGTCGCCCTGCCCTGTCGATCGTCGAACACATTGTCGAGGATCGCAACCCGGCGTGCGCGGCTTTTCAGATAATGGCCGCCCGTGCCCGCATCGAAGCGGCAGCGGCTGACGGTTACGCGGCCATAGTCGCCGATATAGACGCTGTGCGCACAGCCCCCCGCCCCCTCGCAGGTGCCAAGCCGCGAAAAGGTCGAGCGGGTGATGCTGATCGCGTGGGTGAGGTCATTGCCGGCCAATATCCCCTGCTGACTGTCACGAAACAGGCTGTTGTCAACAAAGAGGTCGCCGCGCTCCAGCCTGATCCCGGCGCCATTGCCATCGGCCACCGCCATCTGGGCGAACACGATTCCTTCGACCCGCGCCGCGCGGCCACGCAAAACGAGAGCTGCCTTGCCTTCGCATGTGCGCCCCTGAAACACCGCGCGCCCCGGAACCGTAGAACGATAAGTGACCGCCCCAGCGGCCTGCACGGCGCATTGGCCATAAACGCCCGGCGCGATCAGAATCGTTGCCTGCCGGTTGCCGATCGCGTTCACGGCATCCTGAAGTCGCGCGAACCGCTGGCCGCTCTCCACCAGTGTAAAGGGGCCGGACGGCGCTGCCTCGCTCGCCCCTGACAGCGAGAGGAGCGCGAGCAATGCCAGCGAACGACGCGGCGTGCGGCGCCCGATTGATGTGTAACGCCTTCCGGCGCTTGCGCAGGTGCCCTTGAGCCGAGTCATGGCAAGAGAATAGCCCGGCATTCTCCACGATCGGTAAATGGCAGCGGGCCTCGATTTTTCGAGCCGGACATAGCTCCCACCCGCAAGTTATTCTTTTTTTCCGGTTCAGCTTGAAATCCTCAGCGGCTTCTTCCATTTTGCGAGGGCGGGCCGGGCCCCTCTGGCGAGTTGCCGTTCAGGCAGTTCGCGATGTCGGACCGCATCGGATCATCCGGTGCCTGGGTCTGGTCGTCTTCTGCGTTGCCTTTGACCCCGCCGGTGCTCCGATCAGGTTTCCTATCCTGTAGAGGAGTGCACATGTCTCAACGCTACTTCACATTGCTGACCCGTCATCAGCGGATCGACGCGGAACTGCGCGCCGAACAGTCTCGCCAGTGGCAGGACCCTGCCCGGTTGCAGCGGCTCAAGCGCATGAAGCTCGCAATCAAGGACCGACTGGCAGCGATAACCCGCAGACAGGTTCTGGTCCGCTAACGCGACCCTGCGCCCAACGGCAAGCAGCCCCGCATTCGTGAGGTCGCGCCCGGACCCCCATCCGGGCCGACGGTCGGCGGGCGGCGTACGTCCCCCCCTGTCTGAACGCCCGCCCGCCGACCATGCCAAAAAATATTCTGGTTCAGGAGCATGATCATGGATTTCCTCATCGGGGATTGGCTTGGTACGCCGGTCTGGTTCTGGCTGTCGTTCATCGCCATCGTGATCGCGCTCACCGCGTTCGATCTCGGTTTTCTGCACCGGGAAGACCGGGAAATGGGCATCGCCGAATCGCTCAAGCTCTCGGCTGGCTATATCGGCATTGCGTTGTTGTTCGGCCTGTGGGTCTGGCACGCCAAAGGTGCCGACCTTGGCATGAAATACTATACTGGCTATTTCATCGAGAAGGCCCTGTCGATCGACAACGTCTTCGTGATCAGCCTCATCTTCACCTATTTTGCTATCCCGCGGATGTATCAGTATCGGGCGCTGCTATGGGGCATCATGGCGGTGATCGTCCTGCGTGGCGTGATGATTGCGGCCGGCGCGGCTCTGGTCGAGCAGTTCTATTGGGTCCTCTATGTCTTCGCCGCCTTCCTGATCGCGAC
The DNA here is from genome assembly GCA_964529225.1 of uncultured Sphingobium sp. GTDB lineage: Bacteria > Pseudomonadota > Alphaproteobacteria > Sphingomonadales > Sphingomonadaceae > Sphingobium. The sequence continues at coordinate 15,266 of CAZGVX010000035.1, read as the reverse complement.
CGGCGTCAAGATGCTGTTCGCGGGCGACAAGGAACCCGACATCGCGACAAATCCCGTTGTCCGGTTCATTTCCTCCCACATGCGCGTGACGCCGACGCTGCACGGCGAGAAGTTCCTGGTGAAGGTGCCCGACGAAAGGACTGGCCGGATGGTCCGGGCGGCGACGCCGCTGCTGCTGGCGCTCATCGTGATCAATCTCGCCGATCTCGTCTTCGCGGTGGACAGCGTGCCTGCGATCTTCGCGATCACCACCGACACCTTCATTGTCTACACCTCGAACATCATGGCGATCCTCGGCCTGCGCGCTCTGTATTTCGCGCTCGCCGCGATGGTCCATCGCTTCCATTATCTGAAATATGCGCTCGCGCTTGTGCTGCTGTTCATCGGCGCCAAGATTTTCGTCTCCGACTTCCTGCTGGCAGGGGCCAAGTTCCCGCCGGTGCTCAGTCTGGCGGTGACGTTCGCGCTGATCCTGGGCGGCATCGGCTGGTCGCTCTGGAAGACGCGCGACAGCGGCAATGCTGCGGCCCTCAGTCGAGATTAGGCCGCAGCCACCGCTCCGCCGTCGCCAGATCGACGCCGCGTCGGACGGCATAGTCCTCAAGCTGATCGCGACCCACGCGGGCGACGCCGAAATAGGCGCTTTGCGGGTGACCGAAGAAGAAACCGCTGACCGCCGCCGTGGGCAGCATGGCGAAATGCTCGGTGAGGGTTATGCCCGTCGCGCGGTGGGCGTCCAGCATCTCGAACAAAATCGTCTTCAGGCTATGTTCCGGGCACGCGGGATAGCCCGGCGCGGGGCGGATGCCACGATATTCCTCGCGGATCAGCGCCTCGTTGGTGAACTGCTCGTCCGGCGCATAGCCCCATAGCGTCGTTCGGACGTGAGCATGGAGGCGCTCGGCAAAGGCTTCGGCGAGACGATCCGCGAGCGCCTTCAGCAGAATGTCCGAATAGTCGTCGTGCCGCGCCTTGAACTGGGCCAGATGCGCCTCGATGCCGTGCCCCGCCGTCACCGCGAAACCGCCGATCCAGTCGCCATCATGGCTCACAAAGTCGGCAAGGCACATGTTGGCGCGCCCCTCCCGCTTGGCGATCTGCTGGCGTAGCATGGGCAGGCGGATGTGCTGTTCATCCTCCACATGGACGATGATGTCGTCGCCCTCGCGCCGGCAGGGCCAGAGGCCCGCGACGCCCTTGGCCACGAGCCATTTCTCCGCGACGATCCGGTCGAGCATCGCCTGCGCGTCCGCGAACAGACTGCGCGCGCTTTCGCCGACGATGTCGTCGTCGAGGATCGCCGGATAGTTGCCCGCCAGTTCCCAGGCGCGGAAGAAGGGCGTCCAGTCGATATATTGCCGGAGGTCCGCCAGATCCCAGTCGGGGAACACGTGCACGCCCGGCTGGAGCGGCGCGGGCGCTTTCAGGCTCTCGTCGATCACGAAAGCGTTGGCGCGGGCATCCTCGATCGGCACCAGCGCGCTCTGGCCCTTGCCCGCGCGCGCATCGCGAATGTGCTGATATTCGCCCGCCACCTCGGCAACGAACGGCGCCTTCTGCGTATCGGAAACAAGCGCGGTCGCCACGCCGACCGCCCGGCTGGCGTCGAGGACATGGACGACCGGCCCCGTATATTCCGGCTCGATCCTGAGTGCGGTGTGCACCTTGGACGTGGTCGCACCCCCGATCAGGAGCGGCATATCCATGCCCGCGCGCTGCATCTCCTGCGCCACCGTCACCATCTCGTCGAGCGACGGGGTGATGAGGCCGGAAAGACCGATCATGTCGGCATCATGATCGTTCGCCGCCTTCAATATGTCCGTCCAGGGCACCATCACGCCCAGATCGACCACTTCGAACCCGTTGCACTGAAGGACCACGCCGACGATGTTCTTGCCGATGTCATGGACGTCGCCCTTTACGGTCGCCATGACGATCCGGCCCTTGCCCTTTGAATTCTCGTCCTTTTCTGCCTCGATAAACGGCAGGAGGTGAGCAACGGCCTTCTTCATCACGCGGGCCGATTTCACCACCTGCGGCAGGAACATCTTGCCCGATCCGAACAGGTCGCCGACAACGTTCATCCCGTCCATCAGCGGACCTTCGATGACCTCGATCGGGCGGCCGCCGCGCGCGTTTATGGCCAGCCGCGCCTCCTCGGTATCGTCGACGACATAAAGGTCGATCCCCTTGACCAACGCATGTTCGAGCCGCTTAGTCACTTCCCAGCCGCGCCATTCCTCGGCCGCCTTCTCGGCCGCGGCGTCGGTGCCGCGGAACTTCTCGGCCAGCGCCACCAGCCGCTCGCCCGCGCCGGGGTCGCGGTTGAGGACGACATCCTCGCACGCTGTGCGCAGTGCGGGGTCTATCGTATCGTAAACGTCAAGCTGCCCGGCGTTGACAATGCCCATGTCCATGCCGGCCGGAATGGCGTGGTAAAGGAACACGCTGTGCATCGCGCGGCGCACGGGTTCGTTGCCGCGAAAGCTGAACGACAGGTTGGAGAGACCGCCGGAGATGTGGACATGCGGGCAGCGCGCCTTGATCTCGCGGCACGCCTCGATGAAATCGACGGCGTAATTGTCATGCTCCTCGATCCCCGTCGCCACCGCGAAGATGTTGGGATCGAAGATGATGTCCTCGGGTGGAAAGCCAATGCCGACGAGCAGCTTGTAGGCGCGCTCGCAGATTTCGACCTTGCGGTCCCTGGTGTCCGCCTGCCCGACCTCGTCGAACGCCATGACCACGGCGGCGGCGCCATAGGCCATGCAGAGGCGCGCATGATGCAGAAAGGCTTCCTCGCCCTCCTTCATGCTGATCGAGTTGACGATGGGCTTGCCGGAGACGCACTTCAGCCCCGCCTCGATCACGCTCCATTTGGAGCTGTCGATCATCACCGGCACGCGCGCGATGTCGGGCTCCGAAGTGATGAGCTTCAGAAACTGGACCATCGCCTCCTCGGAATCGAGCAGCCCCTCGTCCATGTTCACATCGACGATCTGGGCGCCGTTCTCGACCTGATCGCGCGCGATCTCGACGGCGGCGGCGTAATCACCAGCCATGATGAGCTTCTTGAACTTGGCCGACCCGGTGACGTTGGTGCGCTCGCCGACATTGACGAAGGTGGCGGTGGAGGTGGTGGTCATGGCCGATGGAACCATTCTAATTTTCTTGAGCAACTCGGGAATTTGTTTCCATAAACATCCGTGTAGGATACGTGAACCGTGATATCACCAAGCTTTTTTCTACATATAGATCGATAGTTTAACATATCCTTCATGTAATCTTCCAAAGCGCTGATATTAAGATCAATAAGAATCAGTTCTTCGCCAGGCTGCAAAACCTGGCCGCTAATTTCTGTAACAAAATCAGTCCAAACAATTCCATCACTATAAGGCATCAAGGAAATTAAATCATCAGCACATTCAGAATCATTCGCAGCATTGAACCATCTAACGATTAGGGGACCGACACCTTTATTAACAAGCTTCACATAAATATGGTCGATGTAATCTCCACAAGAAAACCAAGGAATTGGTCTAAAGGATAGCTGATTATGTATATCCTGAATACTCATGGCCCGAAGCGAGACATAGATCGACAATACCGCGAGTAACGCAGTTATCGCCGTCACAATAGCCGTTGCCACTGCGGCCATAGCGTTTGCTTGGTCGGGATGTGCGACAAGGTATTCGATCATTGGATCACGCCGCGATGTGCATGGGTTCGAGGCCCGCGAGGCGGGTGACGACGGGCACGTCCG
>CAZGVX010000035.1:0-11403 GCA_964529225.1 uncultured Sphingobium sp. | reverse complement strand
GCCGCGATGTGCATGGGTTCGAGGCCCGCGAGGCGGGTGACGACGGGCACGTCCGGCACGATGCGCGGCGCCAGCCCCGCAAGCGCCCGCGACGTCGCGCCGATATGGGCGGGCGTGGTGCCACAGCAGCCGCCGACCATGTTGACAAGACCCTCGCGCTGCCATTCGGCGATCAGGCTGGCGGTGGTTTCCGGCAGTTCGTCATATTGCCCGAGCTCGTTGGGCAGGCCTGCGTTGGGATAGGCGAGGATCAGCGTATCCGCCGCCTTGCTGAGTTCCGCCAGATAGGGGCGCAGCTTGTCCGCCCCAAACGCACAGTTCACGCCGATCGTCAGCGGCTTCAGATGCCGCAGCGTGTACCAGAAGGCCATGATGGTGTGGCCCGACAGATTGCGGCCCGACATGTCGGTGATGGTGAAACTCAGCATCAAGGGCACGGACCGGCCGGATGCCGCCTCCGCATCGCGCGCGGCCATACCCGCTGCCTTGGCATTCAGCGTGTCGAAGCAGGTCTCTACCAGTATGAAATCCACCCCACCCTCGATCAGCGCCGCGCATTGCTCGCGATACTGGCCTTTCAGTGTATCGAAATCGACCTCGCGGAACGCGGGATCATTGACCTTGGGGCTGATCGACAGGGTCTTGTTGGTGGGACCAATAGAGCCCGCGACGAAGCGCCGCCGCCCGTCCTTTGCTGCCGCCTCTTCGCAGCATTCGCGCGCAATCCGGGCGGCCGCGATGTTGATGTCGCGCACCAGATGCTCGCAGCCATAGTCCGCCATGGCGATGCGCGTGGAGGAGAAGGTGTTCGTCTCGATCATGTCCGCGCCATTGTCGAGATAGGCGCTGTGGATCGCCTTCACGACATCGGGCCGGGTCAGGCACAGCAGGTCGTTATTGCCCTTCTGGTCCATCGGCAGATCTAGGTCGCCCTTATAGTCCGCTTCGGTGAGCCTATAGCCCTGAATCGAGGTGCCGTAGCCGCCGTCGAAGATGAGGATGCGGTCCGCCGCAGCCGCGCGCAGGGCGGCCTCGGCCTCGGAAGCAATCAGGGTCATGCGGAAATCTCCGAAGGCGCCGTGGCCGCCCTTTTGCCGAGAATATGGCAGATGGCGTAGGACAGCTCGGCCCGGTTGAGCGTATAGAAGTGAAACTGACGCACGCCCTCGGCATACAGGCGCCGGCATTGTTCGGCAGCAACCGTCGCGGCGATGAGCTGGCGCGCATCGGGATGATCGTCGAGGCCGTCGAACAGGCGGGTCAGCCAGTCCGGCACCGCCGTTCCGCACATGGCGGACATTTTGCGGACGCCCTGAAAATTGCTGACCGGCATGATGCCGGGCATGATCTCGGCTGCGATGCCGGCGGCGGCGGCCTCGTCCCGGAACCGGAAAAAAACGTCGGGATCGAAGAAAAACTGAGTGATTGCGCGGTCCGCGCCCGCGTCGATCTTGCGCTTCAGATTGTCGAGGTCAGCGGCCTTGTCCGGCGAATCCGGGTGGCACTCGGGATAGGCGGCGACGGAAATCTCGAACGGCGCGATGGCTTTCAGACCCTCGATCAGCGCCACGGCGCCGTCATAGCCGTCAGGATGCGCCCGGAATGGTCCGCCCCCCGGCATATCGCCGCGAAGCGCGACGATGTGGCGAACGCCCGCCTCCCAATAGGCCTTCGCCACCTCCGCAATCTCGTCCTTCGATGCCTCGACGCAGGTGAGATGCGCCGCCGCCGCCATGCCGGTTTCACTGGCGATCCGGGCGACGGTCGCGTGTGTCCGCTCGCGCGTCGAGCCGCCGGCGCCGTAAGTCACGGAGACGAAACGCGGGCCCAGGGGCTCCAGTGCCCGGACCGCCTGCCAGAGCTGGAGCTCCAGCTTTTCGGACTTGGGCGGAAAGAATTCGAAGCTGATGTCGACATCGCCGGGCAATGTCTCGATGAGCGGCGTTGCCGCCTCGCGGGGGGTCATGCTGATACTCCTGCTGCGGCCTTGATCTGCCGGACATTGGCCGATCGCTTGCGCCCCTGCCAGATTTTGACGGTCAGCGCGCCGCCCGACAGCTCCCGGCTTTCGCCAAGGTCGAGCCCCGCCTGCGCCAGCCAGGCGGCGATCTGCGCGTCCGAGAAGCCGAGGCGGGCATGTGCGTCGCGGCTCCGCAGCTCTTCGCGGTCATGCGGGGCGAAGTCAACGACGACCAGCCTGCCACCGGGACCGAGCACCCGGCCGAGTTCGCCGATCACCCGGTCGGGCGCCTGCGCATAATGCAGAACCTGATGGGCGATGGCCGTGTCGATCCCGCCATCCTCAAGGGGAAGCGCGCTGAAATCGCCAAGCATCAGCCGATACTTGCCGCCCTCACCCGCGGGCAGCTTGGCGCGGGCCAGGCGAAGCATGTCGGGGCTCTTGTCCAGCGCGATGACGCTCTCGGCCGCACCGCCGAACAGCTCCACCATGCGGCCTGTCCCGGTGCCCACGTCGAGGAACCGGCCGAGCGACCCCTCGCCCAGCAACGCGCGCATCGCACCCTCCACCTCTGCTTCGGGCACATGCAGCGACCGGATCGCATCCCATTCATGGGCATGGGCAGCGAAATACGCTGCGGCCGCGCGCGCACGTTCGGCGCGAACGGCGGCGAGCCGCGCAAGATCGGCCTCGACCCACAGCCGCTCCTCCTCGGCAAGGGAGACGCGGTCGAACCAGTCCGTGATCGCCGCCGCAGCCGGCCCGCGCCCCGACGTCAGAAACACCCAGCTTCCTTCGCGCCGGCGGTCGACCAGTCCCGCCTCGACAAGAATGCGGACATGGCGGGAGACACGCGGCTGGCTTTGACCGATCACCTGCGCGATCTCGCCCACGGCCAGTTCCATGGCGCGCAAAAGCTGGAACACCCGCAAGCGCGTCGGGTCGGCCAGGGCACGGAAAATGTCGAGCGACGTAACCATTAGCCTACCATATAAAGAATTCTTTATATGGGTCAATCGCTGCGACGATCTTAACCGATGTCGTTACGGCAGAGTGGCGCTTGGGGATTGCGCTGGCGTCATGAACGCGATAGTCATCGCGGCAGCAGGCTTCACGGGGGGGAGAGCGGTTCTCCAAACCGCCTGCTCGACTTTTTCCTCTAGAGGGGTTTGCCCATGACCAAGACTATCGCCCTTTCGCTTGTCCTTGCTGCCTCGCTCGGTCTCGCTGCCTGCGAGAAGAAGGACGAGACCAATGCCATGAACGCCATGACCAATGCCGCCGAAAACGCCGACATGGCCGCCGACAACGCGATGGACGCCGCCGGCAACATGATGGAAAATGCGGGCAACAGCATGGGCAACGCCATGAACGACATGGGCAACGCCGCACACAACGCGATGTAATCTCGTCATTGCTCGCAGAAGTCCGGGGGCTGCCGCACATCTGGTGCGGCGGCCCTTTTCTTTGGCGCCAGCGCCCTAGGCGGTGTGGACATATTCCGCATCGTCAGCCTTGCCCGCGATAGACCCAGCGACGGTTAAGCACAAAGATGAACGCGGGCGTCACGGCGACCTTGAGCGGCACCGGCGCCCAGACCGGCAGGCGGAGCCAGCCGACCGTCAGCCACACCCAGAAAGCATTGATGGCAAGCCCCGCGAGCGCAACACTCAGGAAACGCCCCGCCTCGGCCATGCTCCGTTGGCCGACGCCCGGCCCATGCGCGCGAAAGCTGAAGCGGCCATGCGCGAAATAGCCGGTTGCGATAGCCACGCCGTTGCCGACAAGATTGGAAAGCTGCGGATTCCAGCCAGCGCCCATTGCGAGCGACAGATAAACGCCTTCCTGAAGCGCGGTGACCGCGGCACCGACCAGCCCGTATCGGACGATCTGGCCGATCAGCACGGGCGCCGCGCACCATCCACGGCTGTCGCTTCGCCGTTGCGCTTTCGCGCGCGCGCACTAGACCATGGCGCAATGGCAGGACACCCCGCTCGATCGGACGGAAACAGCATCATGAGCGCGCGCTGGATAGGCGTCCTGCGTGCCGAGGTCCAGCACGTCCTGTGAACGCGCCAACCCGAACGCATCCTCGGAGCACGCTGCCCGGACGCTTCCGGCCACTGCTTGCGGAAACCGACCGTTTCCTCCAGCGCGAATGGGCCTGGCTGGTGTTTGTCGCCTGGGCGATAATCGCCAGCATCTATCTCGCCCGCTACGCGCCACAGATGCATTATATGTCGCTCGGCGACACGGACGACAACATGCGCTACCTTCAGGTGCGGGACTGGCTGGCTGGCCAGAGCTGGTGGGACCTGACCCAGCATCGCATGGACCCGCCGCACGGCGCCAACATCCACTGGAGCCGCCTCGTGGATCTGCCCATCGCGGCGCTGATGCTGGTCCTGCGGCCGCTGTTCGGCGAGGCGCGAGGCGACCAGCTGGCGCTGGGCGTTGCACCGCTGCTGCCGCTGCTGCCGCAGATGCTGGCCGTGGGTTTCGTCGCACGGCGACTGTCGAACGGCGGGCATGGCTGGGCAGTGGCGGCCCTGTTGCCGCTTGGTGCCAACATTGCGCTGGCGATGTTCATGCCGATGCGGGTCGATCATCACGGCTGGCAGCTTGCGCTCACCACCATCGCTCTTGCCGGCCTTGTCGACCGCAAGTGGATGCGGGGCGGCCTCGTCTGCGGCATGGCCAGCGCGCTGTCGGTTGCCATTGGCATGGAGATGATGGTCTATCTGGCGGGCAGCGGGGCGCTGATCGGCCTGCGATGGGTGTTCAAGCCGGGCGCCGCGCGGCGCATGGTGCCCTATGCCCTGGCGCTCGGCGGGACAACCGCCGTCTGCTACGTGTTCTTCACGAGCAACGCCAACCGGGCGGAGGTCTGCGACGCGCTGTCGCCGGTCTGGGCGACATTGCTCACCCTGGCGTCCGGGCTCATGCTGCTGCTCGCGATGCTTCCGCTCAGGAGCTGGCCCGCGCGCCTTGGTGCCGCCGCCATCGGTGGCGTGCTGCTGCTTGGCTATGCCCATGCGCTCTGGCCGCAATGCCTGACCGGCGCCTATCAGATTTCACCGGAACTCGATCACAAGTGGCTGACCTACATCAGGGAAGCGAAGTCGATCACCGAGCAGAAGCAGTCCATCTGGCTGCCGATGATCGCCCTTCCCGTGGCGGGGTTGATCAGCAGCCTGGCCGCCATGTGGGCGGTGCGGCGCGACAGCGAGCGCCTCTGGGCCTGGGCGACGGTGGCGCTGATGATCCTGTTCGCGGCCGGTCTGATGTTCTGGCAGATCAGGACGGCACCCGCCGCACAGCTATTGGCTCTCGCGCCGCTCGGCTGGGCGGGGTGGAGCCTGTTCGTGGCGCTTTGGCGCGGCCCCTTGTGGCGGCGCGGCGCGGCACTCGGCGGGATCGCGCTGATCGCGGGGGTGGCGAACGCCTCGCCGCTATACCCGACCATTGCGCCCTGGCTCCCCGGCGCCAAACCCGCAAAACCGGCCGCGACGGCCAGAAAGCCCCGAAAGCCTGATCCGACCGGCTTGTGCCGCACCCAACCTGCCCTTGCGGCGCTCAACCAACTGCCACCGGCCCTGATCTTCACCATGGTCGACCTTGGGCCGCGCATCATCGCGCTCACCCACCACAGCGTGATCGCCGGCCCCTATCATCGCAACGGGCGGGCGATTCTGGACATCCATCACGCCATGGATGGTCCCGCCGACAGCTTCCGACCCATCGCCGCGCGGCATGGCGCGACCTATCTGCTCATCTGCCCCGGATTTGCCGAAGGCACCATCTATCAGGCACGCTCGCCCCAAGGCTTTTACGCCAATCTGATCCGCGGGCGCGTGCCGGACTGGCTGCGGCCCGTGACGCTCAGATCAGGCTATACGCTGCCCTACACCCTCTACCGCATCGACTATCGCCGGGCGGCGAAGAAGGTGGACAGGAGCATCGCCGCCTCGCCCGCACCCAAGCCTGCGTAAATCTCGGGGCGGTGGTGACACTGGGGATGCGCAAATACGCGCGCGCCCTGCTCGACCCCGCCGCTCTTTGGATCGCCTGCCCCATAATAGAGGGCCTCTATCCGAGCGTGCGCAATCGCGCCCGCGCACATCGCACAGGGCTCGAGCGTGACCCAGAGCTGATGCGACACCAGCCGGAAGTCGCCTGCCGCCAGCGCGGCGTGGCGGATCGCGATCATCTCGGCATGGGCTGTCGGATCCTGATCGCGCCGGTTGCGGTTCTCGCCTTCGGCAACGATGCGGCCCTGATGGGTGATGACGGCGCCCACCGGCACTTCCCCGGCCTCAGCGGCAGAGCGCGCCAGCTGCAGGGCGCGCCGCATCGGCTCTGGCAGGGGAAATGGCGCGGCGGTCATGCTGGTCTGTCTAGCCTCTCGCAAGTCGCGAGGCGAGACGCCAACCGCCGCGCCCGATCGCCTCATGTCTCCGGGGCCGCGCCCGTCATGTTGCGCAGGGTCGAACCCTTGCGGCCGGCCTCCAGACTCTGCATGAGACTGAACGCAAAGGCGAATGCCCTCATCGCCAGTAGAAAGGACATCACAGCAATAAACAAACGCATTTCGATCCAACCATATGTTTTAGCTTGTTTTTATATATTATCCGGGTTCCGCAAGCGGGAACAGTGGCGTGGCTTGGTGCTTGACGGCCATGGCCAATGGCGCTATCGGCGCCGCTTTCCGCAGCAGCGCCCTAAACAAGAGATAGAGACGAAGCATGTCCCGCATTTGCGAACTTACCGGCAGGACCAGGCAGGTTGGACACAATGTGTCGCACGCCAACAACAAGACCAAGCGCGTGTTTCTGCCCAACCTGCAGAACGTCACCCTGATCTCGGAAGCGTTGGAAAAGAGCGTTCGCCTGCGCGTTTCGACCCATGGCCTGCGCTCGGTCGAGCATGTCGGCGGTCTTGACAACTGGCTCATGAAGACGCCGGAATCCAACCTGTCGCTGAAGGCGCGCCGCCTGAAGCGCGAGGTTGCCAAGAAGGTGAAGGCGGTCGCCGCCTGACACGCTGTTTCATCGGGAATGCAAAGGGCGGGCCGCGGTGGTCCGCCTTTTTTGTTGCGCGCAAAAGGTAGCGCGATAGGCTGCCCCCAGACAACGGGAGAGCGGCCATGCGCCACATCGCCATCATCGGGTCCGGTCCCGCTGGCTACTATACGGCGGAGGCGTGCCAGAAGCAGTTTGGCGAAGACGCCCGCATCGACATCATCGACCGGCTACCCGTGCCGTTCGGCCTCATACGGACCGGCGTCGCACCCGATCACCAGTCGATCAAGGCTGTATCCCGGCGCTATGAAGCTATCGCCCTCACCGACAGCGTCCGATTCATGGGCCATGTCGCCGTCGGCCGGGATGTCTCGGTCCCCGAACTTCAGTCGCTGTATGATGCCGTGGTGCTGGCGACAGGCGCCGCGCATGACACATCCCTCTCCATTCCAGGCGCCGATCTTGCCGGGGTGATGGGGAGCGCCGCTTTTGTCGGGTGGTATAACGGTCACCCTGACCATGCCGACCTCGCGCCCGCCCTCGACGGCCGGAACATCGCCGTGATCGGCAACGGCAATGTCGCGCTCGATGTCGCGCGGATCCTCGCCAAGACCGCCGATGAATTTGCCGGCTCCGACATTGTCAGCCACGCGCTTGATGTGCTTGTCGCCGCACGGCCCGCCGGGATCACGATCGTCGGGCGCAGAGGGCCGCATCAGATCGCGATGACGCCCAAGGAGCTGAGCGAACTCGGCAGGCTGGCGCGCGCGGCGCCGGTCGTCGACCCTGCGGACCTGCCGCCGGAGGCTGAGGATGAGGCGCTTGAGCCGGGCCTGCGCAAGTCGGTCGCCGCCCTGCGCGGCTTTGCCGCCGCGCCTGCCGATTCCGGGCACGTGCCCATTCATCTCGATTTCTTCGCCATGCCGGTCGCCGTCGAGGGCGGTGCACGGGCAGAACGCCTGATCGTCGAGCGCACCCGGCTCGATGGCGAGGCACGGGCGATCGGCACCGGCGAGCGTTACGCCATACCTGCCGACATCGTCATAAGCTGCATCGGCTATCGCACGCCGCCCATTCCCGAAGTGCCGTATGATTCGGAACGCGGCCGCTTTGCCAATGTCGAGGGACGCATCGCCCCCGGCCTCTATTGCGTCGGTTGGGCGCGGCGTGGCCCGACGGGTACGATCGGCACCAACAAGCCCGACGGCTTCATGATCGCCGAAACCATCGCCGCCGACATGCCTGCCGCGCTTGGCAAGGCCGGTCGGGAGGGGCTGGATGCGCTGCTGGCGGCGCGCAAGGTCGACGTGATCACCTTCCGCGACTGGCGACAGATCGAACGGGTGGAGATCGAACGCGCCCGCGACGGATCCCCCCGCGAGAAATTCGTGAGGATTGGCGATATGCTGTCGGCGGGGCGGGCCTGATCGGTATCGCGCCCGACGAGGTCAGACCCGCATCGGCATCAGGACGTAGAGGGCGGGCGAGCGATCATTCTCGCGAATCAGTGTCGGCGCGGCGGCGTCGGCCAGGTGCAGCTCGACCGTGTCGCCCGAAATCTGGCCCAGAATATCGAGGAGATAGCGGGCATTGAAGCCGATCTCGATGCCGTCAGCGGCGTAGTCGCCCGAGACTTCCTCAGCCGCTGTGCCATTTTCGGGGCTGGTGACGGACAGCGTCACCCGATCCTTGTCGAGCGCCATCTTGACCGCGCGAGTCTTGTCCGTGGCAATGGTGGACACGCGATCCACCCCTTCCTCGAAGCTGCGCGGATCAATCTTGAGGAGCTTGTCGTTAGCGGTCGGAATGACGCGGCTGTAATCGGGGAATGTCCCGTCGATGAGCTTCGATGTCAGCACCGCGCTGCCGAGGCCGAAGCGGATTTTGGTGGGCGACAGATCGACATGGACGCTGCCCTCCACCTCGTCGAGCAGCTTGCGCAGTTCACCGACGCATTTGCGCGGCACGATGATGTCCGGCATCGACTCGGCGCCGTCAGGCCGTGCGACGGTCATGCGGGCGAGGCGGTGGCCATCGGTCGCGGCTGCCTTCAGCACCGGCTCGGCGTCCTCCGCGACGTGGAAGAATATGCCGTTGAGATAATAGCGCGTCTCCTCGGTGGAGATGGCAAAGCGCGTTTTGTCGATGATGTCGATCAGTGTCTGCGCGGGCAGGTCGAAGCTGGTCGGCAGCGCGCCTTCGGCAATCATCGGAAAGTCGTCGCGCGGCAGCGTCTGGAGGTTGAAGCGTGCGCGCCCGGCCTGCACCAGCATCCGCCCCTCGGCGGCATCCAGCGCCACCTGACTGCCTTCCGGCAATTTGCGCACAATGTCGAACAATGTGTGCGCCGGTACCGTTATCGCGCCGCCACGCTCCACCTGCGCCTGCACGCTCTCGACGATCTGGAGGTCGAGATCGGTGGCGGTGAGCCGGAGCGCCCCCTCCTCGTCGGCCTCGATCAGCACGTTTGAGAGGATGGGGATTGTGTTGCGCCGCTCGACCACCGATTGCACATGGCCGAGGCTCTTGAGCAAAGTCGCGCGTTCGATGGTCGCCTTCATCCCTGATCCCGTTATTGCCCGGGGACGGCCGATGCGGCCCGCCCCGGTTTTGGCTGAAAAACTGTCTGATCCTTAGCGCAATCGCGACGCGGCACAAGAGCACGGCGCCTCATCCCTTGCAATAGGGCCGGCAATGCGCTTTGGCCGGAGCGATGAGGGGCCTCGGTCTGGTATCCGCCGCACTGGTGGCGATCGGCGGCGGGGCGGTCGCCGCCGCACCGCGCGATTCGCTCGGCGTGTTCGAAAGGTGGGGCGCGTTTCGCGAGGCGCGGACGCCGCGCTGCTATGCGATCGCCGAACCCGTGACCGGACGCAGCGCGGGTGGCACGCAACCGTTCGTCGCCGTCGGCTACTGGCCCCGCGCGAACGTGAGGGGACAAGTCCATGTCCGGCTGAGCCGGAATATGGCCGTCCGCTCGCCCGTCACGATCGCGATCGGCGAAAGGCGCTTTGCGCTGGTCGGGCGAGGCGCCGACGCATGGGCGACCGACCGGCGGATGGACGCAGCGATCGTCGCGGCAATGCGTCTCGGCTCAAGCATGAGCATATCGGCGCGCGCGGCCACTGGCGGTGGTTTCGCCGACAGCTATGCGCTCAAGGGCGCGGCGACGGCCATTGACGCCGCGGCGCTCGGATGCGGACGGCTGCGTTAGCACGCCGAGCGAATCTCCCCGGAACCCTGTTTGCCAGCGCGGCTGGCGCACCGGGTCCGTCTTGCCTATATGCCGCCCATGCAAATCCCCGGACATATCGACCCGCTGACGGTGCCGCGCGCCATCACACCCCGCGCGGACGGGCGGACCGACCTCATGGGCCTGTCGCGCGAGCAGATCAGGGGCGCGCTGGCGGAACGTGGCCTGGACGAGCGCCAGGCCAAGCTGCGCGCCAAGCAGATCTTCCACTGGATATATAATCGCGGCGTGACGGACTTCGCGGCGATGACCGATATCGCCAAGGTCCAGCGCCCGTTCCTCGCCGACAATTTCGTTATCGGCAGGCCGGACGTCGTCACCGCCCAGATTTCCTCGGACGGCACCCGCAAATGGCTGCTGCGCGCCAGCGACGGCGAGGAATATGAGATGGTGTTCATCCCCGACGCCGACCGTGGCACGCTCTGTGTGTCGAGCCAGGTGGGCTGCACCCTCAACTGCCGCTTCTGCCATACCGGCACCATGCGCCTTGTGCGCAATCTGACCCCCGGCGAGATCGTAGGCCAGGTGATGCTGGCGCGCGATGCGCTGGGTGAATGGCCCAAGGGCACGATGTCGGGCGGCTCGGAAGAGGACGACGTCGACACGCCGCAATATACGACCGATGGCCGTCTGCTTACGAATATCGTGATGATGGGCATGGGCGAGCCGCTCTACAATTTCGACCATGTCCGCGACGCGCTGAAGGTCGTGATGGACGGCGACGGACTGTCGCTGTCAAAGCGGCGCATCACCCTCTCCACCTCCGGCGTCGTGCCGATGATGGCCCGGGCTGGCGCGGAGATCGGCGTCAACCTTGCCGTGTCCCTCCATGCCGTCACCAAGGCGGTGCGCGACGAGATCGTGCCGCTCAACCGAAAATATGGGCTCGAGGAGCTGCTTGCCGCATGCGCCGCCTATCCCGGCGCCAACAATGCGCGGCGGATCACCTTCGAATATGTCATGCTCAAGGACAGGAATGACAGCGACGAGGATGCGCGCGAACTGGTGCGGCTGCTGAAGCAGTATCGGCTTCCCGCCAAGGTGAACCTCATCCCGTTCAACCCCTGGCCCGGCGCGCCCTATGAATGTTCAAGCCCGGAGAGGGTGAAACGCTTTTCTGACATCGTGTTCGAGGCAGGCATATCGGCGCCGGTCCGCACGCCGCGCGG
>CAZGVX010000034.1:0-25281 GCA_964529225.1 uncultured Sphingobium sp. | reverse complement strand
AGGGCGCGGGCTATGCGGGCGGCATCCTGTCGGCGGCGGTGGACGGCATCCGGCTTGCCGAGGCGATGGGGATGGGGATTGTGGGGGATTGATTGCGGTGGGTGAGTGCGGGCGTGTCACTGTGATTTCCTGTCAGCGCAAATTCCGAAAGACCGAGTGCGTAAGGCCTAGGCGTCCTCAACGTCCTCCTCTGCCGCGCCAACCGACGCGGTCAAATCCAGTGCCTTAAGACGCGGGCCGAACACTCGCTTGAATGCCTCCATTCGTGTTAGCATCCATGCGTGTTGCTGCGGGAAGGTGGCCACGTCGGCGGGATCGAAGCCATCGCGGAAGATGGCGATGCGACTGGCTTTCTTCGTGGGTAACTCCTGCCATTCCAGCGGCTCGCCAAATTCCGCTTCGATGGCGACCTTGTCGGCGGCGAGTTGTCGGATGCCCGCCTTCAGAGGATCGTTGTGGAAATAGAGTTCCATGCCGATCCGTTTCCTCTTCATGTAGAGTGAAGCGCTGATGACGACGCCAGCCCGTCCAGCCGAAAACGAATGCCAGTGGTCCTTGCGGGGTCGGTGGATGCTGAACACCGATTTCCGTTGCCTTAGGAACTCAGCGAACGAGGTCCAATAGGCCAGCCGGACGCGATGCCGCTCCGGTTCATCGCCGTTGGCCGACTGGCGCGTCACCGCGCTTACGCTGCGCGCCCACGCGTTTGGCTTGGCGACCACATTGAAGAATGGTGCCGGGTCGCTGTCGCCGATCTGGAGAGCTTCGATCTCAACCGCGAAGAAAGCAAAGTCATCGACTGTGCTGGAGTTAAGCCAGTCGATAGCGGCGCGATGATCATCCTTGAACCGCTCAGCGACCCATACCACGGTTGCCTGTCCCGACTGGCTGGCAACATAGCTGATGAGCTGTCCAAGATGACGGTGATCGGTAGCGCCGAACTGGTTTTCGATCAAGACCGGGTGGCCTTCGGCATCTTCGGCCAGAATGTCGAGGCGGAAGTCACCGGCAGCGACTTCCGTGCCCTTCAATTCCAGTTCGTCGATCTGCAAGGCTTCGGCGAGAAGATCGAGATTTTCAGACAGCCACGGCGTAAACACCTGCGGCTCATTACCCCAAACCTCCGTCGCCTTGAGCGTTACAAGCTTTCCCAGCTTCGGCGTCATGATGCTCCCTGTTCTTCGCGCGTTCCTTCAAGGCGCCACGAATAGCTTAGGCGATTGTCGACCGCTGGCCAATGGTAGGTTGAATTACGTCAAATACAATAACACATCGACATTTATCCCCTGTCGCCCGTTAGACCGCCACTCGCGTGTGTGTGTAGCCGAGGAGACGCCAGCGCGCGTCGGCAAAAGTCCGCTACCGCGCCATCAGCTCATCCGTCGGCAGCGGCACACCACCACACCCCCCCCCCGCTTGCCGCGCCACCCCCGCCGCGCCATCTTGGCCTCGTGCCATCCGCCGCCCTCCCCCCGCCCCTCATCGACTGGTTCGCCGCGCGCGGGTGGAGCGCGCGGCGGCACCAGATGGACATGCTCGCCGCCGCGCGCGCCGGGCGCCATGCGCTGCTCGTCGCGCCGACCGGCGCGGGCAAGACGCTCGCGGGCTTCCTGCCGAGCCTCGTCGACCTGATCGAGCGGCCGCGCGAGGGGCTCCACAGCCTCTACGTCTCGCCCTTGAAGGCGCTCGCCGTCGACGTGCAGCGCAACCTCCTGACGCCGATCAGCGAGATGGGCCTCCCCATCCGGGTCGAGACGCGCAGCGGCGATACGCCGTCCGACCGCAAGGCGCGGCAGCGCGCCAATCCGCCCCACATGCTGCTGACGACACCGGAGTCGCTATCGCTGCTGCTCTCCTACCCGGATGCGCCGCTCATGTTCGGTGCGCTCGACACCGTCATCGTGGACGAGGTCCATGCCTTTGCGCCCGAGAAGCGCGGCGACCTGCTCGCCCTGTCGCTCGCCCGGCTCCAGATGCTGTCGCCCGCCCTGCGGCGCGTGGCCCTGTCCGCAACGGTCGCCGACCCGGACGCCTACCGGCGCTGGCTCGCGCCGCACGGCGACGCCGCGGCGGTGACGCTGGTGGAGGGCGACCCCGGCGCCCCGCCGGATGTGCGCATCCTGATCCCGGAGGATCGCATCCCCTGGTCCGGCCATTCGGGGCGCTATGCCGTGCGGCAGGTGCTGGACGAGATCGCGCGCAACCGGCTGACGCTGATCTTCAGCAACACGCGCGGGCTTGCCGAGCTCATCTTTCAGGAGCTGTGGGCGGTCAACGAGGCCAATCTGCCGATCGGCATCCACCATGGCAGCCTGTCGCTCGAGGCGCGACGCAAGGTGGAGGCGGCGATGGCGGCGGGCCGCCTCAAGGGGCTCGTCGCGACGGCCAGCCTCGACCTCGGCATCGACTGGGGCGATGTCGACTGCGTCATCCAGATGGGCGCGCCAAAAGGCAGCTCGCGCCTGCTCCAGCGCATCGGCCGGTCCAACCATCGGCTCGACGAGCCGAGCCGGGCGCTCATCATCCCCGGCAACCGCTTCGAGTATCTGGAGGCGCGGGCGGCGCTGGACGCGGTGGCGGAGGGCGCGCGTGACGCCGACGTGTTCCGCCCCGGCGCGCGCGACGTGCTCGCCCAGCACATCATGGGCCTGGCCTGTGCAGGACCGCTCGAACCGGAGCCGCTGCTTGCCGAAATCCGGTCCGCCGCGCCCTATGCGGACCTCTCGGGCGCGGAGCTGGAGGGCGAGCTCGAATTCATCGCCCATGGCGGTTACGCGCTGCGCGCCTATGACCGCTTCCAGCGCCTGACGCGCGATACGGACGGCCGCTGGCGGCTCTCGCACCCGCGCTTCGCGCAGATCCACCGGCTCAATGCCGGGATCATCGTCGACCAGCCCGCGCTCGACGTGCGCTTCGCCAATGGCCGCAAGCTGGGCACGGTGGAAGAAGGCTTTGCCGCGACGCTGTCGCCCGGCGACCGCTTCTTTTTCGCGGGCCTCAGCCTGGAACTGGTGCGCCAGACCGAAAGCGACATGGTCGTGCGCGCGTCGGCCAGACAGGCGCGGATTCCGCACTGGGGCGGCACGCGGCTTGCGATGACGACGCATCTCGCCGGTCGGGTCCGCCGCTTCCTCGCGACCCCCGGCGAATGGCACCGCTTTCCGGCCGACGTGCGCGACTGGCTCGAGATGCAGGCGCTGCGCTCCACTCTGCCCCGGCCCGACCAGCTCCTTGTCGAGACCTTCCCGCACGAGACGCTGCACCATATGGTCGTCTACAGCTTCGAAGGGTGGAACGCGCACCAGTCGCTCGGCATGCTGCTGACGCGGCGGATGGAGTCGGCGGGACTGCAACCCGTCGGGTTCGTCGCCAACGATTACGCGCTCGCAGTCTATGGCCTGAAGCCCGTGACCGATCCGGCGGCGCTGTTCTCCGCCGACATTCTCGATCATGAGTTCGTCGACTGGGTCGAAAGCTCCAGCCTGTTGAAGCGCGCCTTTCGCGACGTGGCGGTAATCGCGGGCCTCATCGAACGCCAGCAGCCCGGCAAGCGCAAGACCGGCAGGCAGGTGAGCTTTTCGAGCGACCTCATCTACGACGTGCTGCGCCGCTATGAGCCCGACCATTTGCTGCTCAAGGCCGCCTGGGCGGACGCGCGCGCGCGCATGACCGATGTGGGGCGGCTCGGCGATCTCATCGACCGGGCATCGGGCACGATCCTGCACAGGGACCTGCCCCGCGTCAGTCCGCTCGCGGTGCCGGTGCTGATCATGATCGGTCGCGAGCATGTCGCGGGGGGCCGCACCGAAGAGGAGATGCTGATCGAGGCAGAGGCTTTGGCAAGACTGGCGATGGGCGACTTGCCGACCGGAACGTGAAATCCTAGAGCCGAGCAAAGCATGCGGGGGAAAAGGCATTGCGGACCAGCAGACTTTGGTCGTTTCTCGGCGAGCCTGGCACCGGCTCCGAACTGTCACTGGAGGTGACGCGCCATGCCGAAGGCGAGCCTTATGACGGTTTGGTGCGACGTGCAGACGGAGCAATCGTCGGGATTCTTCGGTCTTTTCGGTTTGACTTTGTCAATCTCGATGCAGATTTCATCGCTGAATGTCTGCAGACGGAAAATCCCCCGGTTGCGGTAGAAAACGCCCGCAGGCCCACCTTCAAGGATCCCCACGATCCGGCCTTTACCTATTCTGACGACTGGTTTTCCATTGCTGCCTATCTGCATGGAACAAATGGCCAGGGGCCCAACTCATCCGCGCGATTTATCGCGGGTAGTGACCGGGTCGACATTCGCCTTCACAAGCACCCATGGTCCGGCCATTGCAGACTGATGGTGAATGATGTCGAAATAAGCCGCCACGACCTGTTTCATCCCTCCACCGCCATCCCTTATGCGGTGCCGATACATTGCCAATCGGGCGACGTCATTGCGGTCGAGCCACTGGCTTCCCGGCATGACGACGCACTGGGCATGCAGGTCATTGTTGAAGGCGCGATAGAATATTCGCACGATCATGTGCCGGTCAGTTATCAGAAGTTCGCTCCGCGTAACCGCGGCGGACAATTTCATGCGCGCTTTGATGAAATTAGAGCTAAACTCGATAACGGCGCGATCATTCTAGACATTGGTGGAGGCCGTCGACAAATTGACGACGATCGTTACCTGAATCTAGAATATTCGCTTTATGAAGAACCCGATATGTTCGGTGATGCAACACGACTGCCCTTCCGGGACAACAGCGTCGATTTCGTTTACAGTGCCGCCGTCATGGAGCACGTCCGCGATCCACTCGCAATGGGCAGAGAAATCACCCGCGTGTTGAAGCCCGGCGGAACCGCACTGGTGAACGCCGCATTCATGCAACCCGTTCACTCGGAGGGGCAGCATTTTTTCAACGTAACACCTTATGGTCTTGAGGAAGCACTCCGTGGCCTCAACCGTGTGCGAAGCTGGTGGGAAGGCGACCTGAGCACGATGCTCGGCTGGTTTCTTCGTGTTTCCGGCATCGAGAGGAAGGCCAACCCTGCCGCGTTGACGGCATTTCTCGATCAGGCCCGCCAGTTCGATCACCTATTGGATAGTCATGGCCTGATGTACATCGCGTCAGGTGTCTGGTTCGAGGGGACCAAACCTTCGCGTGACACTGTCGCAAATGCACGGCCGGATTGAGCTCAGCAGAAAAGCTCCGCCTTGTAATGCTCGCGCACCTCGGCGAGCGGCTGGCCATCGGCGGACAGCACGATCGCGCCATGGGTGAACAGGGTCGCGCCGCAGCTGAGCCCGTCGGCGGCCCCGTCCCAGCCGCGCGTTGTCGTGAACGTGTCCCGGCGGGGTGCGAGCGGCCGGATCACCCGACCGAACGATATGTCGGTTTCGTCGAGCGCCGCGTTCATCGCCGGGGTCAGACGCGCGGGGACATACCAGTTCTCCGCCTCGGAGAGGATGTGCGTCCCGCAGCGCAGGCGGACATGGCGGTAGCGCACCGGCTCGTCAGGGCCGACGCGCAGGCGCGCGCGCTGCTCGGGACTGGGGGCCCGCACGCCGCCCGCGTCCCGGTCGACGACAATGTGCGCGGGCACGGCCATGCCATTGTCGCGGCACCACGCCTCGAGCGTCAGCGTCGCGCTGTCGGACGCCAGCAGCGCGGCGTTGAGCGCCACCACGCGCGCCTCGAACGCCTGCCGGGCGCCGCTGTTCTCGAACTCTATCACAGGGCTCGCCATGGCCGTTCCCATGCCGGCGAGCAAGAGCCAGCCGATCCCGGCGGCCACCCGCGCCACTGGCAAGATCAGCTCGCGATACCGCCCGCCGCCAGAACCGCCAGCGTCACCAGCTCGGACGCCGTGGAGCCCATGGTGGCGACCTGGACCGGCCGGTCCATGCCGACCAGCATCGGGCCGATCACGCTGTCCCCGCCCAGCTCGCGCAGAAGCTTGGCGGAGAGGTTCGCCGACTGAAGGCCGGGCATCACCAGCACGTTGGCGGGCGCGGAAAGGCGACTGAAGGGATAGCTCTTGGACACGTTGGGGTTCAGCGCGACGTCGGGCGCCATTTCGCCCTCATATTCGAAGTCGATGTCGGTCCGCGCGTCAAGGAGGCTGACCGCCTCGCGAATGCCCTCCAGCCAGTTGCCCGCCGGATTGCCGAAGGTCGAATAGGAGAGAAACGCGACGCGCGGTTCATGCCCCATACGCCGGGCCACGCGCGCCGTGCCGATGGCGATCTCGGCAAGCTCCTGCGGCGATGGCCGCTCGTTGACAGTGGTGTCGGCCATGAACACGGTATGCGTCCGTCCGACAAGTATATGGATACCGAACGGCGTGCGACCCTCCGCACGGCCCATCACCCGCCGCAATTCCCGCATGGTCTGGGCATAGGTGCGGGTGACGCCGGTGATCATCGCGTCGGCCTCGCCCATTTCCAGCAGCAGCGCGCCGAAGATGTTGCGCTCGCGGTTCACCATCCGCTCGCAGTCGCGGCGCAGATAGCCGCGCCGCTGCAACCGCTCGTAAAGCATGTCGACCATCCGCGGCACGAGCGGCGAGTTCACGCTGTTGTGCACCTCGAAACTGTCGGCGTTGGCAACGCCAAGCGCCCGCAGACGATCATAGACGTCCTGCCGCCCGACAAGCACCGGCGTGCCATAACCGCCGTCCCGGAACTGGATCGCGGCGCGCAGCACCACTTCTTCCTCCGCCTCGGCAAAAACGACCCGCTTGGGCGCCGCCTTTGCGCCCTCGAAGGCGATGGTGAGAACAGAGGTGGTCGGGTTGAGTCTCGCCTTGAGCGTCTGGCGATAGGCATCGAAATCGTCGATCGGCTGCTGCGCCACGCCGCTTTCCATCGCCGCCCTGGCCACGGCCAGCGGCACCACTTCCATCAGGCGCGGGTCGAACGGCGCGGGGATGATATAGTCGGTGCCGAAGCTGTGCGTCTTGCCATAGGCCATGGCGACTTCCTCGGGCACCTGCTCGCGGGCGAGCTGGGCGATGGCCTCGGCGGCCGCGACCTTCATCGCCTCGTTGATCGACGTCGCGCGCACATCCAGCGCACCGCGAAAGATGAACGGAAAACCAAGCACATTGTTGACCTGATTGGGATAGTCGGAGCGCCCGGTGGCGACGATGGCGTCGGGCCGCGCCGCCTTGGCGTCGGGCGGCGTGATCTCCGGGTCGGGATTGGCCATGGCGAAGATGATCGGCTTGGCCGCCATGTCCTTGATCATCTCCGGCGCCAGCGCGCCGGCCGCCGAGAGGCCGAGAAAGATATCGGCGCCGCGCAGCGCCTCGGTCAGCGTGCGCGCCTCGGTCTTCGCGGCATGGGCCGATTTCCATTGATCGAGGTCGGTGCGACCCTGATAGATCACGCCCGTCCGGTCGCACATCAACACATTGTCGTGCGGCACGCCCATCGCCTTGACAAGCTCTGTGCAGGCGATCGCGGCGGCACCCGCGCCATTGACCACAACCTTCACGGTCCTGATGTCGCGGCCGGTCAGGTGGCAGGCATTGATGAGGCCGGCCGCGCAGATGATGGCCGTACCATGCTGGTCGTCGTGCATGACGGGGATCTTCAGCCGCTCCTTGAGCGCCTGCTCGATGATGAAACATTCAGGTGCCTTGATGTCCTCAAGGTTGATGCCGCCAAAGCTCGGCTCCATGAGGGCGACCGCCTCGATGAAGGCCTCCGGGTCCTCGGTCGCGAGTTCGATGTCGATGGAATCGACGTCGGCGAACCGCTTGAACAGCACCGCCTTGCCTTCCATCACCGGCTTGGACGCGAGCGCGCCCAGATTGCCCAGCCCGAGAATAGCCGTGCCATTGGAGATCACCGCGACCAGATTGCCCTTGGCGGTATAGTCGTAAGCGGTCGCGGCGTCAGCGGCGATCGCGCGAACCGGCACGGCGACGCCCGGCGAATAGGCGAGCGCGAGGTCGCGCTGGGTCGCCATCGGCTTGGAGGCGATGATCTCGATCTTGCCCGGACGGCCGGTGCTGTGGAAGAACAGCGCCTCGCGCTCGGAAAACTCCACGCTTGCCTTCTCGCTCATCGTCCCGTCCCCCTAATGTCGGCCAATCGGCCTTGCCTTGCGGCAATTATCTGCGCGCGACA
This sequence comes from uncultured Sphingobium sp., assembly GCA_964529225.1. GTDB lineage: Bacteria > Pseudomonadota > Alphaproteobacteria > Sphingomonadales > Sphingomonadaceae > Sphingobium. Next base: position 17,162 of record CAZGVX010000034.1, on the reverse strand, counting down.
AGGGTCGATCTTGGCGCTCCGCGCCTTGGCGTCTAGGGAAGATATGATGGAAGTGAAACCATCAGACCCCGGCCCCGTCACCCCCATGATGGCACAATATTTCGCTTTGAAGGCCGAAGCGGGCGATTGTCTGCTCTTTTACCGGATGGGCGACTTTTTCGAGCTGTTTTTCGACGATGCCAGGGCGGCGGCGGCGACGCTCGACATCGCGCTGACCTCGCGAGGCGAACATGGCGGCGCGGCGGTTCCGATGTGCGGCGTGCCCGTTCACAGCGCCGAAGCCTATCTTGCCCGTCTCATCCGCGCCGGGCACCGGGTCGCCATCGCCGAACAGACCGAAAGCCCAACCGAAGCGAAGGCGCGTGGCGGCAAAACATTGGTCAACCGCGCCATCGTCCGCTTCGTCACCGCCGGCACCCTGACCGAGGAGGCTCTGCTCGATGCGCGGCGCGCCAATCTGCTCGCGGCGGTGGGCGAATCGGGCGGCGAGGTGGCCGTGGCGGCCGCCGACGTCTCGACCGGGCGCCTCACCGTCACCCTGGCGCCCACCGGCGGCCCGACGGCGGTGCTGGCGCGGCTGGGGCCGACCGAGCTGATCGCGCGACCGGGCAGCGCGGTCCCGGACGCCATAGCCTTCGATCATCCCGATTTCCGCGCCGAATCCGGCGAACGCCGGGTGAAGGCCCATTTCGGCGTGGCGACGCTCGATGGCTTCGGCGCGTTCGGGCGGGCGGAACTGGCCGCGCTCGGCGGCCTTCTTGCCTATCTTGATCATGTCGGCCGGGGCACGATGCCGTTCCTCCAGCCGCCGGTGCGCGAGCGCCCCGACGCCCATCTCGCCATCGACCCGGCGACGCGCGAGAGCCTGGAAATCTGCGCCACGCAGGGCGGCGCGCGCGCGGGCAGCCTGCTCCATGCGGTAGACCGCACAGTGACCGCGGCGGGCGCGCGGCTGCTTGCCGACGATCTTTCTGCGCCGCTGCTGGATACCGACGCCATCGACGCCCGCCTCGATCTCGTCGGCTGGCTGGCGCAGGACAGCAATCAGCGCGCCGATCTGCGCGGCAGGCTGCGCGCCCTGCCCGACATCGGCCGGGCGCTGGGTCGCCTTTGCGTCGGCCGGGGATCGCCGCGCGACCTGGGGCAGATACGCGACGGCCTGGATCAGGCGCACGGGCTGCGCGAGCGGCTGGCGGCGTGCGGGGATGATGTCCCGGCGCTGCTGTACGCGCTGCTCCCGGCCCTGTCCGGCCACGCCGCGCTGGTCGACAGGTTGCAGCGCGCGCTCGTCGCTGCGCCGCCCACTGAAAGCGCCGCTGGCGGCTATATTGCGGACGGGTATGACGCCGCCCTCGATGAGCTGAGGCGCCTGACCGCCGATGGCCGCCGCGCGGTCGCCGCGCTGGAGGCGCGCTATCGCGAGCGAACCGGCATCGCCGCGCTCAAGATCCGGCACAACAATGTGCTCGGCTATCATGTCGAGGTGCCCGCAAAACATGGCGATGCACTGATGGCGGCGGACAGCGGCTTCGCCCATCGCCAGACCCTCGCGGGGGTGGTGCGCTTCAACGCGCCCGAACTGCACGAGGAGGCGACGCGGATCGCCCAGGCGGGCGGCCACGCCCTCGCCGCCGAAGCGGCGCATCTGGAGGATTTGACCCTCGCCGTGACCGGACGCCGCGAGGCCATCGCCGCCGCCGCCGCCGCGCTGGCGCGGCTCGACGTCGCCGCCGCGCTCGCGGAGCGCGCTGTGGAGGGGGGATGGTGTCGTCCGGGCTTCGTGCCCGACCGGACGCTCGACATCGTGCAGGGTCGGCACCCCGTCGTCGAGGCGGCACTGATCCGGTCGAACACACCTTTTGTCGCCAATGACTGCACGCTGACGGCAGAAGACCGGCTCTGGCTCGTGACCGGCCCCAATATGGGCGGCAAATCGACCTTCCTGCGCCAGAACGCACTGATCGTCATCCTCGCGCAGGCGGGCAGCTTCGTGCCCGCCGCCGCAGCCAGCCTGTCCCCGGTCGATCGCCTGTTCAGCCGGGTCGGCGCGTCCGACAATCTCGCAAAAGGGCGCTCCACCTTCATGGTGGAGATGGTCGAGACCGCCGCGATCCTGAGCCAGGCGACCGAGGCAAGCTTCGTCATCCTTGACGAGGTGGGGCGCGGCACCTCCACCTATGACGGGCTCGCAATTGCCTGGGCGGTGGTGGAGGCGGTCCACGAGCGCAACGGTTGCCGCTGCCTGTTCGCGACCCATTATCACGAGCTGACACGGCTTGCGGAAAGCCTGCCCGCGCTTTCGCTCCACCATGTGCGCGCACGCGAATGGAAGGGCGAGCTGGTGCTGCTGCACGAGCTGGCGGAGGGACCGGCCGACCGCAGCTATGGCCTTGCCGTTGCGCGCCTGGCGGGTCTGCCGCCGCCAGTGGTCGCGCGGGCGAAGGCGGTGCTCGCGAAGCTGGAGGCCGGCAGGGCGCGCACCGGCGGCATCGCAGCGGGGCTGGACGACCTGCCGCTATTCGCGGCCATCACCGAGCCGGAGGAGGCGCCGCCGCCCGACGCCGTGCGCGAGGCGCTCGCCGCGATCGACCCCGATGCGCTCACCCCGCGCGAGGCACTCGACGCGCTCTACCGGCTTAAGGGCCTTTGAAACGGATCAACAGCATATCCTGTTTGGACAAGCGCCGCCGGTCCACTACATGAGGAGGCGATGTCGAGCCGCACGCTGCCCAACCAACGCGCGATCATAGACCGGCGCGCGCTGTCCGACCGGATCGCGGCGGAAGCGGCGCTTCCCGGCCGGAAGGACGCGGCGCTGCGCACATTTATCGTCGCGACGCTCAAGTCGGCGCTCGATCACGGCCGGAAGGAGGTCGACCGGCGACTGCTTGAACGGCCCGCGCAGGGGCGCGAAGTGGTCAAGGCGCAGTCGTTCCTGATCGACCAGATCATGCGGCTGCTCTACGACGCGACGGTCCAGTATCTCTATCCGGTCAGCAATCCGACCGCGGCCGAGCGGATCGCGATCCTCGCCGTGGGCGGCTATGGGCGCGGCGAGATGGCACCGCACAGCGATGTCGATATCGCCTTCATCACGCCCTATAAGACGACCGGCTGGACCGAGCAGGTCATCGAGTCCATGCTCTACGCGCTGTGGGATCTTGGCCTCAAGATCGGCCATTCGAGCCGCTCGATCGACGAGACGGTGCGGATGGCGCGCGGCGACCTCACCATCCGCACCGCCCTTCTCGAGGCGCGCTTCATCTGGGGCGACCGCGCCGTCTACAAGGACGTCACGCGCCGCTTTCAGGGCGAGGTGGTGCAGGACACCGCCCGCGCCTTCGTGGCCGAGAAGCTCGCCGAGCGGGAAGGGCGCCACGAACGGATGGGCGACAGCCGCTACGTCGTCGAGCCCAATGTGAAGGAGGGGAAGGGTGGCCTTCGCGACCTCCACACCCTGTTCTGGATCGGCAAATATGTGAACCGGGTCGGCTCGGTCCGCGAACTGGTCGAGGTCGGCCTGCTCACCGCCAAGGAGCTGCGCCAGTTCGAGCGGGCGGAGAATTTCCTCTGGGCGGTGCGCTGCCACATGCACGCCATCACCGGCCGCGCGGAGGATCGCCTCACCTTCGACCTTCAGGTCGAGGTGGCGACGCGCATGGGTTTCGCCGACCGGACGGACCGTTCGGCGGTCGAGCGTTTCATGCGCTACTATTTCCTCATGGCCAAGATGGTGGGCGACCTCACCGGCATGTTCCTCGCCCATCTCGACGAGACGATGGGCAAGAAGGGCCGCCGCTATATCCCCACGCTGAAGCGGCGCCCGCGCAAGCTCGACGGTTTCGTGCTCGACAGGGGGCGGATCACCGTACCGGAGGAGGATTTCTTTCGCGCCGATCCGGTGCGGATGATCGAGATTTTCGCGCTGGCCGACCGCCACGGGCTCGATGTGCATCCCAACGCGATGCGGCTCATGAACCGCGATGCTGGCCTCATCAACCGCAAGGTGCGCAACGATCCGCGCGCCAACGCCCTGTTCCTCGACGTGCTCACGAGTCCGCGCGACCCGGAGCGGATGCTGCGCGCGATGAACGAGGCCGGGGTCTTCGGCCGCTTCGTCCCCGACTTTGGCCGTGTCGTCGCCCAGATGCAGTTCGACATGTATCATCACTACACGGTCGACGAGCACACCATCCGCGCCATCGGCCTGCTGTCGCGCATCGAACGCGGCGAACTGGTGCCGGACCATCCGATCGCCAGCGACCTCATGGGCAAGATCATCTCCCGACGCACCCTCTATGTGGCGGTGCTGCTGCATGACATCGCCAAGGGACGCGGCGGCGACCACAGCATACTGGGCGCCGAGATCGCGGAGTCGCTCTGCCCGCGCCTCGGCATGACGGAGGGCGAGACGGAAACGTGCGCCTGGCTCGTGCGCTATCACCTCCTGATGTCGGCAAGCGCCTTCAAGCGCGACCTGTCCGACTTCAAGACCGTGCTGGACTTCGCGGCGGAAGTGCAGACCCTCGAGCGGCTGCGCCTCCTTGTCCTGCTCACCATCGTCGACATCCGCGCAGTCGGCCCCGGCGTCTGGAACAGCTGGAAGCGCCAGTTGCTCGGCGAACTTTACGACCAGACCGAGGAGCTGGTCCGCCCCGGCCACAAGCAGCGCGGCCGCGCCGAGCGCATCGGCCTCAAGCAGGCGGCGCTCAAGGCGCGGCTCGGCATCGCTGACGCAGACTTCATCCGCTATGCGCAGCGGCTGCCCGAATCCTACTGGATCGCCGAGCCTGACGACATACTGGAGATGAATGCCCGGCATCTGCTGGGCAGCGAGGGCGAACCGCTCGCCATCACCGCCCGTGCGGATGCAGAGCGCGGGGCAACCGTCGTCACGGTGAGCGCAAGCGACCATCCGGGCCTGTTCTACCGCATCGCCGGTGCCATCCATCTGGCGGGCGGCTCGATCATGGACGCGCGCATCCACACGCTGAAGGACGGCACCGCGCTGGACAATTTCCTGGTTCTCGACCCGCTTGGCGGGCGGTTCGACGACCCCGGACAGCTCGCCCGCGTCGAACGCTCGATCCACGACGCGCTGACCGACCGCCGCCGACTGATGACCAAGCTGCACCAGCGGCCCAACGCGCGCCCGCGCGCCGAGGCCTTCAAGGTCGCGCCCAATGTGCTGATCGACAATCACGCCTCGAACCGCTTCACCGTCGTCGAGGTGACGGCGCGCGATCGCCCCGCGCTGCTGCTCAACCTCGCCTTTGCGCTGTTCCAGTCCAAGGTGACGGTGCACAGCGCCCATGTCGCCACCTATGGCGAGCGGGCCATCGACACCTTCTACCTCACCGACCTGTTCGGCGGTAAGATCGAGAGCAGACCCAAGCGCGCGGCGCTCGAAAAACGGCTGCTGGAATCCATCACGAGCAACGCGGAGACGCTACTGGAGACGGCGGGCGGCGTCGCCTAGAGCATTTTCACAATGACCGTCACACGGTCATTCGGTTCGAAAATGCTCTCGCCATAGAGTCTGACCGTTTCCCGAGTCGATGAGCGTTCTACGCTCATCTTGAAAACGGTCAGACCTGCGAGAAGCCGCCATCCATCACAAATTCGGAGCAGGTGACGAAGCTTGCCGCCTCCGAGCACAGATAGACCACGCCGCCGCCCATCTCGTCGGCCCGGCCAAGCCGTCCGATCGGGTGATTGGCGATGGTTGCCTGCATCGCAACCTCACGCGAAGGGGCGGCGCCCAGCGCGACATAGCGGTCCATGATGCCCATGAGCATCGGCGTTTCAATCCCGCCGGGATGCACGCTGTTGCAGCGGATGTTGTAACCGAGCGCGGCAAACTCGGCGCCCATGCATTTGGACAGCATCTTCACCGCCGCCTTGCTGGTGCAGTAAACCGCGTTGAAGGCCGCGCCGCGCAACCCGCCGACGCTGGAAAAGTTGACGATGGAGGCGCCGCTCGCGCGTGCCTTGCCGCCCTCGCGCAGCAGGGGCAACAGCGTCTGCACGCCCACGATGATGCTGTCGACGTTGATCGCGTTGACCCGGTGCCATTCGGAAAGCGGCGTCTCCTCGATCTTGCCGACCACCGAAATCGCCGCAACGTTGACGAGCGCGTCGAGCCGGCCATAGTTCGCCTGCACCAGCGAGGCGACGGCCTGCCAGTCGGCGTCGCTCACCACGTCATGCCTCAGATAATGGTCCGCGCCGATGTCGCCGGGATGGTCGGAGAGGTCGGTGGCGATAACCGTGGCCCCGGCATCCTTCATCGCCCTGACCGTTGCGCGGCCGATCCCGCCCTGTGCGCCCGTCACCACGGCGACAACATCCTTGAGTGCAATCGTCATCGCATGAAGTCCCTTACTGCGCGGTCCAGCCGCCGTCGATCACCAGTTCCGCTCCGGTCATGTAGGCGCTGTCGGCGCTCGCCAGGAAAAAGGCGGCGGAGGCCAGCTCCGAGGGGTCGGCGAGCCGCCCGATCGGCGTGTTCCCCGCAACCATGGCGACCAGATCTTCGGGCTTCTCGGCGATGCCCTTGTCGACCCATCGCTTAAACCCAGCGTCCAGCAGCGGGGTCTTCACGAAACCCGGATGGAGCGAATTGGCGCGGATCGGCATTTTCTTGGTGGCGAACTCGATCGCGATGCCCTTGGTGAACAGCCGGACCGCCCCCTTGCTCGCATTATAGGCGGACACCTCGTTCATGCCGACGAGGCCCATGATCGAACTGACGTTGATGATGGAACTGCCCCCGGCGACATCCGCGCCGCTCGCGGCCATCAGGGGCACGAAGCTCCTGACCCCCAGGAACACGCCATCGACGTTGATCGACATGATCCGCCGCCAGCCATCCATGCTGAGCGTCTCGACCGGGCCGGTCAGGTCGACGCCGGCGTTGTTGACGAGAATGTGGAGCTTGCCGTGCCGCTCCGTCACCGCCGCGAGCGCGGCCGCCCAGTCGTCCTCCCGCGACACGTCGGCACGGACATAGCTGGCGGCCTGCCCGAGCCGCGCCAGCGTCTCGACGGCCAAGGGGCTGTCCGGCGCCTCGAGATCGGAAAGGACCACTTCCGCGCCCTCTGCCAGGAACCGCTCGGCGCAGGCGAGCCCGATGCCCCGGAGGCCGCCCGAGACGAAAGCGATCCGCCCCTTCAGCCGCTGCGCGCCCAGATCGCTCATACGCCCATCATCCCCGCCGTGGTTGCACCATCAATCACATATTCACTGCCCGAGACGAACGCCGCCTCGTCCGATCCGAGCCAGGCGACAAGGCCCGCAATCTCATCCACGCTTGCCATGCGCTTGAGCGGCGACATGCCCTCATAGGCCAAGCGGGTCGCTTCCGGCGCGCCGGATGTCTCGATCAGGTTCTGGATCATAGCGGTCTCGACCACGCCGGGCAGGATCGCGTTTACCCGGATCTTGTAACCGCGATTGCCGCAATGGACGGCCGCCGACTTGGTCAGCGCGATCACGGCGGCCTTCGACACCGAATAGGCGACGAAATTGCCCATGGCGCGGTGCGCGTTCATCGAGCTGTTGACGATGATGGAGCCGGTGGCGCCCGGGTTGCGTGCCATTACGCGTATCGCATGCTGGATCGTCAGCATCGTGCCGGTCTGGTTGATCGCAATAATATCGTTCCAGCCGTCTATGCCGATCTCCTCGACATTGCTGTCACCCCGCTCGGTCCCCGCATTGGCAAAGGCGATGTCGAGACGGCCATGCGCCGCCAGGATCGCGGCCATGAGCGCCGGCCAGGCGTCCGCATCGCGCACGTCATGGGCATGGAACATGGCGCCCGTCTCGCCGCACAGCGCCTCGGCCGATGCCGCGTTCGATCCCGTGAAGACGACGCGGGCACCCTCCTGCACAAAGCGCCTCACCGCACCCGCGCCGATACCGGATGTGCCACCCGTCACCAGCGCGACCTTGCCGTCCAGCCGTCCGCCCACCGCGTGTTTCTCCTCTCCCAGGTCTTCATGCTATCGTGCGGCCAAAGCCTCTGGTTGCGCAACCTGTGCTTTCGACAAGGTGACGGCGCGCGCGGAGAGGCGCAGAACAGCGCAAAATTCCCGTGATGTAGTTGGAGCAGGATAGATGGCGGAGAGCGACCCCAGGATTGCGGGCGGCACGGCCCGGAGCGAAGGTATCAGCTGGACTGACCTTATCGCGCAGGATTCGCGTCCGGCGCCCGATTTCCTTGCCCATGAAAGCTACGAATATCTGGGCTCCGATCCCATTCCCGCCACACGCTACACCAGCGAGGCGTTCGCGCAGGCGGAGCGTGACAGGATGTGGCCCCATGTCTGGCAGTTTGCCGCCCGCGAGGAGGATCTGCCTGAACCGGGCGACTATGTCGTCTTTGAAAATGCCGGACGCTCCTGGCTCCTTTCGCGCCAGGAAGACGGATCGGTCCGCGCCTTCCACAATGTCTGCCTGCATCGCGGCCGCAAGCTGAAGACGGACACGCAGGGTTCCGCCGACCGGTTCACCTGCCCGTTCCACGGCTTCAGCTGGAACAAGGATGGCAGCCTGTCGAACATTCCCTGCCGCTGGGACTTCGGCCATCTGGGCGAGGAGAAGCTCCAGCTCCCGGAAGCGGAAGTGGACAGCTGGGCAGGCTATATCTTTCTGCGCGAGGAAAGGGGCGGGCCGGGCCTGCTCGACTACCTCGCGCCGCTGCCCGAGCATTTCAAACGCTGGCGGCATGAGGAATGCGTCACGGTCATGTGGGTCGGCAAGGAAGTGCCCGCCAACTGGAAGGTGACGGCAGAGGCCTTCATGGAGGCCTGGCACACCATTGTCACCCACCCGCAGCTGCTGCCCTTCACCGGCGACAGCAACGGCGCCTACTGGTTCTGGGGCGACAACATCAACGTCAACCTGGTGCCCTTCGGCATCATGTCGCCGCACCTCGACCCCACCGGCAAGGAGCAGCAGTGGATCGTCGACGAATTCTGCAAATATAATGGTCGTTCGGCGGACAATTACGAGGCGTCGAAAGACCCCTTCGCCGTCACCGTGCCCGAGGGGCAGACCGCCCGCGAAGCACTGGGCGCCGCGATGCGAGCCGCCTACACTGCCCAGACCGGCTATGATCACGAGGATGCGACCGACGCGGAGCTGCTCGACGCGCTGGTCTATAATGTGTTCCCCAATTTTGCGCCCTGGGGCGGCTATATGCCGAACATCGTCTATCGCTGGCGTCCCGGCAGGACGCCGGACACCTGCCTGATGGAAGTGCGGGTGCTGGCGCGGGTCAAGAAGGGCGAGCCGATGCCCCGCGGCGTGCCGATGAAGTTCCTCAGGCTCGACCAGAAATGGACCGAGGCGCCGGAGCTGGGGATTCTCGCCGATGTTTTCGAACAGGACATGGATAATCTGCCGTTCGTGCAGGAGGGGCTCCATGCGTCGAAAAACGGCGAAGTGCAGCTCGGCGACTATCAGGAAATCCGCATCCGCCAGTTCCACCGCACCATGATGAAATATCTGGACGGCACGCCGGGAGGCGGCGCGTGATCGAAGGCAGCGAAGCCGCCCATCCGCCCCGTATCAACTGCGTGCTCGTCTGCGGCGGCGTCTGGCACGACATGGACTTCGCCCGGCTGGAACTGCTGAAGCTGCTTGCAGAGGACGAGCGGGTGCGCACGCGCGTGTTCGAGGACTATGAGCGGCTCGACGCCCTGCGCGAGGCGGATATCCTCATCACCTATACCTGTGACGTGATCCCCTCGCTGGCCGCGCAGGAGCTGCTGCGCGCGTGGGTGACCAACGGCGGGCGCTGGTATGCCCTGCACGGCACCAACTCGGTGCTGCGCCTTCTCGAGAATGGATTATGGGACGCGCCGCGCCTCGCCCCGCATTTCATGGAGACGCTGGGCAGCCAGTTCCTTTCGCATCCGCCGATCGCCCCCTACAGGGTGACGGTCGCCGATCCGGACCACGAACTGACGCGCGGCGTCGAACCGTTCGACACGACGGACGAGCTCTATCACATGGAAACCCACGGCGACCTCCATGTGCTGCTTGAAACGGCGTGCACGGAGCCCGGCACGGGCTTTGTCGAAGCGGCCGATGCACCCGGCACGCACCCCGTCATGTATATCAAGCGGCACGGGCGCGGCGCGGTCCTCTACAACACGCTGGGCCATTGCCGGGGCCATTACGATCTTCAGCCGTTGCTTGACTGGTGGCCGAGCGTGGACCGGTGCGCATGGGATCTCCCGGTGTTCCACGACCTGCTCCGGCGGGGCATCGCCTGGCTGAAGGCGCGCGAACGCGCCTGAGCCGGGCAGACGCGGCGCCGGATCAGCCGATCTCCATCCGGTCATTCGGTCCGAGCAGCGGCAATATCGTCCGCATGTCGTCCGCCGCGACGGCGACGCATCCCTCTGTCGCCCTGGGCGCTCCGGCGGCATCGCGGTTGAGGATATGAAAGAAGATGGCGCTGCCCATCCCCGGGACCGGCGGCTGGTCGTTGTGGCCGAGCACGACGATGGCATCATAGGCATGATCGTCCCGCCACAACCGCTCGTGGCCGAACGGGTGGGGCAGGCGCACCGCCCTGTTGTAGGCCGGGTCCGCGGGATCGTCGGACCAGCCATCGTCGGGCCTCAGCCAGCGCCAGGGCAGGCCGGGCGGCGACAATGCCGCCATCCGGTCGGGCCGCAGCAGCACGGCGCGCACCGGCCATGATCCGAGCGGCGTGGCGCCGTCGCCCTCGCGCTTGTCCGAAACCGCTGTAGCGCCGCTCCGGCCGATCGTGCATGGAAAAACCCGGTCGCCGATCGTCAGCGTCCGCGCCGCCGTATCGACGCGGAGGATGGTCACAGCTGATGGCCCGTGCGGTCGCGCTTCGTCGCGAGATAGCGGGCGTTGTGCGGGTTCGCCGGCACCGCGAGCGGCAGGCGCTCGGCCACCTCGATGCCCTCCGCCTCCAGCCGGGCGACCTTGGCCGGGTTGTTGGTGAGGAGGCGCACCCGCGCGATGCCGAGCAGCGCGAGCATCCGCGCCGCCACGGAAAAATCGCGCGCATCGACGGGAAAGCCGAGGCGGACATTGGCATCGACCGTGTCAAAGCCCTGATCCTGCAGTTCATAGGCGCGCAGCTTGTTGATGAGGCCGATACCCCGCCCCTCCTGCCGGAGATAGAGAAGCACGCCCCAGGTGGCCCCGGCGATCTCGCCAAGCGCGGCCTGAAGCTGCGGCCCGCAATCGCATTTGAGGCTGCCCAGCACATCCCCGGTCAGGCATTCGCTGTGCAGCCGGACCACCGGCGGATTGTCGTCGGGCTCACCCAGCATGAGGGCGACATGCTCGCGCGCGTCCTCCGGCGACCGAAAGGCGACGATCTCGGCCCGCACATCCGCCGCAACCGGCAGGCGCGCCCGTGCCGCGATCGTCAGCCGGGCGCTATCGGCATAGGCATCGACCGCGTCAGGGCTGACATCGGTGACATCATCAGCGGCAACTTCGCCCACGAAGAAGGCGGGGAGCAGCCCGGCGAGGCGCGCAAGCCGCAGTGCGGCGGCGGCAAGCACAGGGTGGGCAACGGGCAGGGCACGATACGGCCCCTTCAGCGGATTGGCGAGGTCGAGCGCGGGATCGGCTGTGGCCATCGCGCGCGCCAGCCTGGATGACGGGCCGCGCTCGTCGGGGGTCGGCATCGCCACCAGAACGGCCTGTTCGGGATCGGCCGCGGCGAGCTGGTTAGCGAGCTTGAGTGTTGCGGCGCGCGCGCCCGATATCAGCAGCCGCGCCTCCCCGGCCGGATCGAAGCGGGCGAGTTCATCCGCGCCGACGCACTCCACGGGCAGCAGGTGCATCACCGCGCCCTCGCCCGACATCCGCACCGGCCAGCCGCGCCGCAATGCGTCGATCGCGCGGGCGGCCATGCGGGCTTCACTCAAAAACGGAACTCCGTGATGATCGGCGCATGGTCGGAGGGCCGCGCCCAGCCGCGGCAGTCCTCCGCCACATGATGCTTCACCGCCCGTTCCGCCACCACAGGGCTTGCCCACATATGGTCGAGCCGCCGCCCGCGATCGGAATCGCGCCAGTCGCGCGCGCGATAGCTCCACCAGGTGTAGAGCCGCTCGGGTGCCGGAACGAACTTGCGCCCCAGGTCGATCCAGCCATGGGCCTCGCGCATCCGCGCGAGCAGTTCGCGCTCGACGGCGGTGTGGCTGACGACGTTGACCAGCTGCTTGTGGCTCCACACATCGCATTCAAGCGGGGCGACGTTGAAGTCGCCGACCAGCAGCGTCGGCGCGTCAAGGCCAGCGGACCACTGGATCATGCGCTCCAGAAAATCGAGCTTCTGCCCGAATTTGGGATTGATGCTGCGATCCGGCTCCTCGCCACCGGCGGGGACATAGACATTCTCCAGCCGCAGGCCGTTGTCCAGCCGCACGCCGACATGGCGCGCCTCGCCATTGGCCTGCCAGTCGAGCCGGTCGTCCTCGCGCATCGGCACCCGGCTGACGATCGCGACGCCATGGTGCATCGGCTGTCCGTGCAGCACCTGGTGATTGTAGCCGTGCCGACGGAACAGCCCCTCCGGAAAGGTGGCATTCACCACCTTTGTCTCCTGAAGGCAGAGAATGTCCGGCGAATATTCGGTCAGGAACCGTTCGACGATGTCGAGCCGGGCGCGGACGCTGTTGATGTTCCAGGAGGCGATCTTGAGCTGGCTGGGGTCACTTGTGAGCGGCATGGCGCGACCCCTAAGCATTTTCTCGGGACGAGGGAACCGCTTTTGAGGCGCTAATTGTTCACGCCGAAGCGGACCAGAACGGCGGGTAAAAAAAAGGCCGCCCTTTGGGGCGGCCCTTGCGAGTTTTAGGAGAGGATGCCTGAAAGGCCCGGTCCTTTTGCGGCGCACAACGGTGTTTTGCAACTGCGAAATACACAATCATCGTTGCAATTTTTGCAATCAAGCATGCAACATACTGATCCAAAACGGACTTTGTATTCTCAACTTCAGGTAAAGACTTACCTATAGGTTAATGGCTGGCCTGCGGGCCACGCTCCAGGCCCGATTCGGCCAGTTGCGAATCAATCTCGGCCATCAGCCGGTCGAGCCCGGCGGCGTCCTTGGCCTCGGCGCGCGCGACGAGCACGTCCTGCGTGTTGGACGCACGGAGCAGCCACCAGCCATCGGCGGTGTTGACCCGTGCACCATCGGTGTCGTTGACATTCGCCCCCGCCGCCTTGAGCCGGGCGAGCACCTCGTCCACCACCGCAAACTTGCGGCTCTCGTCCACCTGAAAGCGCATCTCCGGCGTGTTGACCATGGCGGGCATGGCGCCGCGAAGCGCGGTGATGCTCTGACCCAGCACATGCGCCGCGCGGATCAAGCGCACGGCCGCATAGAGCGCGTCGTCGAAACCGTAATACTCGTGCTTGAAGAAGATGTGGCCGCTCATTTCACCGGCGAGCGGGCTGCCCGTTTCCTTCATCTTGGACTTGATGAGGCTGTGGCCGGTCTTCCACATCAGCGGCTGGCCGCCCAGTTCGGCGATCCGGTCATACAGCGCCTGACTGGCCTTCACGTCGGCGATGATCGTGGCACCGGGCACCGCCTTCAGCACCGGCTCGGCCAGTATCGAGAGCAGCTGATCCCCCCAGATGATCCGCCCCTCGCCGTCGATCGCGCCGATGCGGTCGCCGTCGCCATCGAAAGCTATACCGAAATCGAGCTTCTTCTCCGCGACAAGCGCCCGCAGATCGGCGAGGTTCTTTTCCTCGGTGGGATCGGGATGATGATTGGGGAAATTGCCGTCGACATCGGTGAAGAGCGTGTGATGCTCACCCGGCAGCAGCTTCACGAGCTTCTCGACCGCCGGACCGGCCGCGCCGTTGCCAGCGTCCCAGCCGATGCGATAGGCGCCGCCGTCGAAGCCCTCCACCAGCCGCTCGACATAGCGGTCGAGGATCTCGACCGTCTCGCTGCCCGCCGAACCCTCGTCCCAGTCGCCCGCCGCGGCCATCTGGCCCAGCGTCTGAATGTCCGCGCCGAAAAAGGGGCGGTGCTGAAACACCATCTTGAAGCCGTTGTAATTGGCGGGGTTATGGCTGCCGGTTATCTGGATGCCGCCATCCACATCCAGCACCGCCTCGGCATAATATAGCATCGGCGTCGGCCCCATGCCGACGTTGACCGCATGGATGCCGCTGTCATTCAAGCCCTTGATGAGCGCATCGGCCATGACCGGGGAGCTGACCCGCCCGTCATAGCCCACGGCGACCCTGGTCCCGCCCGCGCGGGCGATGAGCGTGCCGAAGCCCCGGCCGATCGCATAGGCGTCCGCCTCGGTAAGGGTTTCGCCAACGATGCCGCGGATGTCATATTCCCGGAGCGATGTGGGGTGGAACTGGTGGGTCATGCGAGTCTGTCTCCCTGCGAGTCGGCGGGCGCTACCCCGGCAATGTTGCGCTGCAATGAAACATTATGGCAGGCGCTGCAGCAAATAATCGCGCGCCTGGTTCAGGTTCCGCGCCAGCGCCTCCGTGCCGCCGGTGTCAGGATGCACCCGCGCGATAAGACGGCGATGCGCCTCGATCACGTCGCTGCGCCGCGCGGTGGCGTCGAGACCCAAAAGCTCCAGCGCCTCACGCGCGCGGCTGTCAGCGTAGATGTCGGCCGGGAGGTCCGGCGCTCCGGGCGCCGGCTTGTCCCGCCGCACGGGGATGCGGCTGAGCCAGGCGAGCGCCGCCACCGCCATGCCGCCGCCGACCAGAGGCCGCCCCCGGACCGCGAGCACACCGCCCACCAGCGTCGCCACCAGCGCGATGATCTGGTTCCGGTTCGGCCGGGCGATGCGCCCCGTCACGCCAAGCCAGAGCAGCCAGCCGATCAGCAGCGCACCGAGCAGGCCCATGCGTGCCGATCAGGCCGCGTTGCGCTGCCCGGCGGGGACGGCGACAGCGCCGCGCTCGCGGGGCAGGCCGAGGCCGGAAACCATCTCCCGCAGTTCCTGGCGCGCGGCGACATGCGCAACGCCGAGATCGCCCAGATGGCCCTTGTCGAGCAGCGTCAGGCCCGAGGGGAACAGCTCGCGGAAGATCACCCGTTCCGACAGGCCGGGAATGACGCGGAAGCCGACCCGGCGGGAGAGTTCGGTGAGCGCCTCGCCCACGCGCTTCTGATTGCGCGCCTCCATGTGGTGAAGGCGGTTTCTCAGCAGCACCCAGTCGATCGAGACGCCGTCCGCCTTGGCGCGGTGCTTGCGCGTCTCCCACATCAGCTCGGCGTAGAAGCTCAGGCGCTTCACCTTGAAATTCTCCGGGTCCACCTGACCGATGAGATCGAAGTCGACAAAGCTGTCATTGATCGGGGTGACGAGGACGTTTGAGCGCGTCGCCGCTCGCCGCGCCAGCGGATCGTCGCGCCCCGGCGTGTCGATCACCAGCATCTCGTGAGTCGCCAGCATGGCGTCGATGGCTCTGTCGAGCGCGGCGACATCGCTGCCCTCGGCCAGCACCTGAAAGGCGGGCATCGGCAGGTCGATGTTGCGGCGGCGCATCGTCTCGGCGCGATTTTCCAGATAGCGCGTGACGGTCCGCTGCCGGGAATCGAGATCGAGCACGGCCACGCTGCGCCCCTGCGCGGCGAGCGCCACAGCCGTGTGAACCGCCGTCGTCGACTTGCCGGTTCCGCCCTTTTCATTGGCAAAGACGATGCAATGCGCCCCAGTGCCCGCCCCAATCCCTGCCATTTTCGTATCGCCTCCCGCGCCCGCTGCTGTGCTGGTCCGGGCCTGCCGACGGGTTGACCGACGATAGGCCGGACGCCACAGCAGACCTCTCGCACGAGCCATATCGGAGGGCCGGAGGCCATGCAAATCATCCGTGATCTGACCACGTTGCGCGCGGCGCGAAGCCAGCTTTCCGGCCGTGTCGCGCTGGTCCCGACGATGGGCGCGCTGCACGAGGGGCACCGGACTCTGGTGGTCGAGGCGGCGCGGCTCGCCGAGCGTCGGATTGTGTCGATCTTCGTCAATCCGACCCAGTTCGGCCCGGGCGAAGACCTCTCCCGCTACCCCCGTCAGGAAGCGGCGGACGCGGCCATGCTCGCCGCGGAAGGCGTCGATATCCTCTGGGCCCCGCCCGTCGAGGTCGTCTATCCGGCAGGCTTCGCGACCAGCGTCCACGTCGGCGGCATCACCGATGCGCTGGAGGGCGCGGCCCGGCCCGGCCATTTCGACGGCGTCGCGACCGTCGTGGCCAAGCTGTTCGGGCAGGCGGCGCCCGATGTCGCCCTGTTCGGCGAGAAGGACTATCAGCAGCTCGCCGTGATTCGCCGGATGGTGGCCGATCTCGACATCGCCGTCGACATCGTGGGGGTGCCGACGGTCAGGGATGCGGACGGCCTCGCTTTGTCGTCCCGCAACGCCTATCTGACCCGATCGGAACGGACGGCGGCGCTTGCCCTGCCGCGCGCCCTCGCGGCGGCTGCGGCAGCGATCCGGCGCGGCGACCCGGTCCCGGCGACGCTCGAGGCGGCGAGCGCGACGCTCCATTCCGCCGGCTTCTCGCGAATCGACTATGTCGCGCTGCGCGATGCGTCGACGCTGGCGGCGATGACCCGGCTCGATGCACCCGCGCGCCTGCTTGCAGCGGCCGTCGTCGGCACGACCCGCCTTATCGACAACATCGCTGTCGATCCGGAATAAGCCCGGCCAGACTAAGGTTCATGTGGCGTTAACCCTGTTTTAAGTCCGCGAGTGTTTGTTGTGCACCGGGGACGTGGAAGCAGGGGGATCAACCCAGTGGCGAACAGCATCGAAAGTGCCCGATTTCTGATCGAAAGCCGGCTGCGCGACGCAGCATGTGGCGACTCGCAGGCCTGTTACGACCTCGGCGTCGCATTCAGCTGCGGCACCGGCGGGGTTGGCATCGACCTCATCGAGGCCCATAAATGGTTCAACCTGTCGGCCGTCAACGGCTGCGAGGAGGCGCAGGCCTGCCGCGCCGAAATCGCCGAGGAGATGACCGCGCGCGAGATCGCCGAGGCACAGCGTCAGGCGCGCGCGTGGCTCTCGATCAACAGCCGCCGCGCCGCCTGATCTCGCCGCATGGCGCCCGCCCGCCCCGGCCAGCGTCAGCCGAACCGGATCAGTTCGGGCGCGGAACCC
>CAZGVX010000033.1:0-26478 GCA_964529225.1 uncultured Sphingobium sp. | reverse complement strand
CAGGGGCAAGCCACGGATCATCAAGAAGTCTCGACGCGACTTCTTTATAGACGACCCAAAGCCGTCGAGCCCCGGGTGCCACGGGCGAGGACGCGCCGACCGATTTTCCTCCGATATGGACGGAGCGCGGATGCGCGCCGGGCGATCCTACAGCGAGCGCATTTTCAGGACGACCGACTGACCGGAGGCGGTGCCTCCGATCCGGGTCGAAAGGGATAGCGCCGTCAGATCTCGCCGCGCTTCGCGAACTGCGCGATGAAGTCGCCCGCGCGGAACGCCAGCGCCTCGATCGTCTGGGTCGGCTGGCCGCGGCCCGATGTCACCATGCTCGACCCGTCGCACAGGAACAGGTTCTTCACATCATGGGTCCGGTGATATTTGTCGATCACTGACGTCTTGGGGTCATTGCCCATGCGGCACGTGCCGAGCAGATGCACGCCACCCGTCGCGGCATTCACGTCGCCCGGATTGATCTGCACCGCGCCCGCCGCGTCCATGATCTCCACCGCGCGGTCGACCTGCCACTTGGCATGCTTCATGTCGTCCGGGTGATCCTTGTAGGTGATGCGCATCGCCGGCACGCCCCAGTCGTCCTTGAGATCGGGGTCGATGTCGACGCGGTTGCTCTCCTGCGCCAGTGACGTGCCATGGCCGGAGCAGGTCATCCAGTAGGTGTAGGATTCCAGATATTCCTTGAACTGCGGCCCCCATGTCGGCGTGCCTTCGGGCACATTCTGGCCCCAGGTCAGCGGCCCGCCGGAGCGCGCATCGAACCCGCCCCCGCCGTAAAAGCCGCGCTTGGGATCGGAGTCATACCAGTCGTGCAGGATGCGGGTGACGTTGGCGCCCTTATACTCGTTGAGCGGATGCTCGAAGCGGGCCTGGGCCCCGCCGCCCTTGTTGAACATGAGGTAGCGGCCGACCGCGCCGCTCGAATTGGCAAGCCCCTGCGGAAAGGCGCCGTTGGCCGAGTTGAGGAGGAGCTTGGGCGTCTCCGAACCGTTGCCGCACACCACCACGGCGCGGGCGTTCTGGAACTGCTCCTTGCGGTCGCGGTCGAAATAATGGACGCCGGTCGCGCGCCCGGCCTTGTTCATGCCGATGCGGAACACATAGCTGTTGGGGCGCACCTCGCAGCGGCCCGTCGCCTCGGCTTCCGGGATGACGGTCCAAACGGAGGAGGACTTGGCCATCACCTCGCAGCCAAAGCCGCCGCACAGCCCGCATTGCGCGCAGGCGGGACGGCCCCGGTAAAATTCCGAGTTGATCGCCAGCGGTGCCGGAAACGGGTGCAGGCCGAGCTTGCGCGCGCCGCGCTCGAACAGCACGCCCGATGACTTCACCGGCAGCGGCGGCATCGGATAGGGCTTGCTGCGCCACGGATCGAAAGGGCTGGCGCCGGCAAGGCCCGACACGCCCACTTCCCACTCCACCTTGGTGTAATAGGGTTCGAGTTCCGCATAGGTGATCGGCCAGTCGACGAGGCTCGCGCCCGGTATGCCGCCGATCCGGCTGCCCTCGATGAAGTCGATCTCGTGCAGGCGCCAGAAGTTCGCATTGAAGTGCGCGCTGCTGCCGCCGACGACCCGGGCGTAGGTCAGCGGATTGCGCCCGGACACGCGCTTGGCCGTTTCGCTGGCGTCGCGGCGAAAGGTCTGGGGATTTGTCACCGGACTGTTGGTGATGCCGGCCAGGTGCCGGTATTTCAGCTCGTCATGCTCGAACTCGTCCGGGCCTAGCCGCGGCCCTTGCTCCATGATGACGACGCTGTTGCCCGCCTGCGCCAGTTCACGCGCCACGATGCCGCCCGAGGAACCCGAGCCGACCACGATGAAATCGACCGTCTCGCTGGTCTTGAAGGTTTTGCGATCCATGGGGGCGCGCTCCGTCAGGCGGTGTAGGGCTTGGTGCCGGGATAAGGTTCGAACCCCGGATAATCGACGTCATAGTAGCCGAAGGGCGGCGCCCAGACGTGGCTGTCCTCGACCTTGAGGAGGTTCCAGCCCTTGTAGTCCTTGTTGCCGCCATATTTCGGCAGGGCGATGAGGCCGAGCACGGTCAGCCGCCGGACGGCGAGGAAGAAGGGCGTTTTTTCCGCCTCCTTCAACCAGGCGACCTGCTGCGCATCGGGCGCGGCGGCGAAGGGCTTGTCGGTCGCGAAGCGCGCGGCATAGCCGCTCTGGAAGGCGGCCAGCCCTTCGCGGAAGGTCGGCAACTGCGCCGCAAAGAAGCTGCCCAGCGCATTGTCGATGAAATAGATGATGTTGGCATCGCGCGCGCCCGGCGTCGCCCCGCCGGGCACGATCTGGTTGGCGATCGCATCGACATCGGCGGCTTCGGCGGCGCTCAGCGTCTTGATGGTCGAGGGCGGCGCTGGCTCGTCCGCCACGCCATGCATGGCGTGGCCGGCATGTTCGGCGGCGCTGGCGATCTGCGGCCAGTTCATCGCGATCCAGCTTGCACTCGCCAGATTGCCGACGGCCGCGAGGAACTGGCGGCGCGAGGGGGTCGATTGGTCCATGGGTCACTCCGAATCCAGCCGGTCTGTGGAGACTGCGAGGCATCGGGGTCGCGGGGAATACGCCAAATGGCGCATAGGCAGCCTTGCGCAGGCGCGCGATGGGCACAAGGCATAGCGCGCGTGCCGACCCTTCACGCGATGCTTACCAAATGCCGCTATCGACGCGCCATGACCAATCCCGCGCCCGATCCGGCATCGCGCCCCCGGTCGGCGAGCAGCCACGGCGTCGGTCTTGCCGGGCTGACCGGATTGGCGGCGTGGATCGTCGTCGCGCGCCACTATGGCATGGACGGCCCCCATGCTGGCCTCGCCGCCGTCGCCGCCTGCGGGCTGCCGATGCTGTTGTGGTCGGTTGTGTTTGACCGGGTGCACCGGCGTCCCTCCACCGGCATTGACTGGGCGGCCCCGCGTCCGCTCGCCGCGACCTTTGAAGTGAGCCTCGTCAAGCTGGTCGGGCTATGGGCGACCTGGGCGCTGGCCGCGCTCTGCTACATGCTGCTCCACTGGTATTGGGAGGGGCAGTACCGTTTCGTCATGGCGCTGATGGCGGGTGCTGCGCCCTGGCTCGTCGCCCTGTCGATCCCCTACATGCTCTGGCTTGACCGGCGGTTGGAGGAACCGCGAGATGGCACGCATGCCTTCGGCCTTTGGATCATCGGGCAGGGAAGCGATCCCGCCGCTGTTGCCGACCATTTGCGCGCCTGGGCGGTCAAGGCATTCTTCCTCGCCTTCATGCTGGCGATCGTGCCCGCCAACTTCACGGAGATGGTTCACTGGCGCGCCGCCGATATTGCGGCTGGCCCCGCCAATCTCGCCGGTTTCCTCATTGCACTGCTGTTCGTGGTGGACGTGGCCTTCGCCACCGTGGGTTATATGCTGACGCTGCGCCCGCTTGATGCGCATATCCGCTCCGCCAATCCGTATCTTGAGGGCTGGCTGGCGGCACTCATCTGCTACCCGCCGTTCGTGCTGATGGGCCCCGGCGGACCTTTGCACTATCAGGTCGACACCCGTGACTGGGCCTATTGGCTTGCCGGGCATGACGCGCTGCTTTGGCTGTGGGGCGGCGCGCTGGTCGTGCTGACCGGCGTTTACGCCTGGGCGACCGTCGCCTTTGGCCTGCGCTTTTCGAACCTGACGCATCGCGGGATCATCACCCACGGCCCCTATGCGCTGTGCCGTCACCCGGCCTATCTGGCGAAAAACGCCTTCTGGTGGCTCTCGACCCTGCCATTTATGGTCACGAGCGGCGACATGACGACCGCCATCCGCAACACGGTGCTGCTGAGCGTGGTCAGTGCGATCTACTGGTGGCGCGCGGAGACCGAAGAGCGACATCTCGGCACTGATCCGGCCTATATCGCCTATCGCGACTGGAGCCAGCGCCATGCACCCGTGACGCGCCTGATCGCAGCCTTGCGGCGCGACTCCAGCCCGGCGAGTCGGGTTCAGGCATCCTGACCGCGGCGCGCCCGCCGCAGCCGAGCAGCCGCTTACTTGATCTTGGCTTCCTTGAACTCGACATGCTTGCGCACGACCGGATCATATTTGCGGAAGCTCAGCTTCTCGGTCTGGGTGCGCGGATTCTTCTTGGTGACATAGAAAAAGCCGGTGTCAGCCGTGCTGACGAGGCGGATTTTCACGGTGGCTGGCTTCGCCATGGCCGGTCCTTCTTGGAAAGCGTCGTCGAAAACAAAAAGCGGCGCGTCAGGGCGCCGCCGTTCAGACCGGCGCTCATGCGCGATTGCCCTCGCGAAGTCAAGCAATTCGGTTCGACAAGGTAACCGGCATTTAACGCTCCCCGCGCCATGATGTCGGCGGGGCGAAAAACGGAGAGTCCGGTGCAGCGCGAAGCCATGCAGATCGTCAGGGCCGATCTCGTCAAGAGGATCGACGGCATCGCCATGTCGGCGGGGCAGATCGCGCTTGGCCCGCTGTGCGACCAGCTCGACACCATCCGCCGCATCGCCCATCTTCATGATCTGGATGCCGTGGAACGGCTCGCGAGCCTCATCGAAACAGCGGTCGCCTATCACGGCCACGGCTCGATCATTCTCTCCTATCTCGACCTCATGCGCGATGCGGCGGAGAGCGGCGCGCGCGGAAACGAAGCATCCACCGCCTACGCCGCCGCGCTGTCGGTGCGGTTGAGCGCCTGAATGCCGGATTGATCGAGCCGGTCGATCATATTGCCCGGAAAATCTGCGGGCATCGCGCAACCATCGCCCCTATATGAATGTTGTGAGCGGGTAACGACACCCGCCCAATCGTTCATGCCAGGAAAGGGAGCCCCCCTCATGCCCGCATCCGACCTCAAGACGCCGACCGATCTCGCCGACAATCAGGTGAATGACGTTGCGCAGGCGCTGAACGGCATATTGGCCGACAGCTTCGCGCTCTATCTCAAGACCAAGAATTTCCACTGGCACGTCTCGGGCCCGCACTTCCGCGACTATCATCTGTTGTTCGACGAACAGGCAACGCAAATCCTCGCGACGACGGACCTCATCGCCGAGCGCATCCGCAAGACCGGCAACACGACGCTGCGCTCGATCGGAGATATCGGCCGGCATCAGAGCGTTGTCGACAATGACGAGGCCTTCGTCGCGCCCGCCGACATGCTGGCCGAGCTGCGCAACGACAATCTCGCGCTGGTCGAGTCCCTGCGTGGCGCCAAGGCGCTCGCCGACGGGAGCGGCGACAATGGCACGAGCGGCCTGATCGACACATGGACCGACGAGGCCGAGCAGCGCGCCTGGTTCCTGTTCGAGGCGGCGCGGGGCGCCTGACCCTTTACCGCAACAGAAAAGGGCCGGGATGATCGCTCACCCCGGCCCCTGTTCACTTACCTGAAGCGGTCAGCCGTCAGTCGTGCTTGGGCTGGAGATTGACCGCCGCATATTTGCCACGACGGTCGACCTCGATCTCGAACTCGAGCCGGTCACCCTCGTTCAGCGAGGCCATGCCGGCCCGCTCGACGGCGCTGATGTGCACGAAGGCATCGGCCTGGCCGTCGTCGCGCTGGATGAAGCCGAAGCCCTTCATGGCGTTGAAGAACTTGACTGTGCCCGTCGCACGCTCGCCGGTAAGCTGGCGCTGCGGTCCACGCTCGCCACCACCACCGCCGCCGCGCGATTCGCCGCCGCCTGCGCGTTCCGGCACCGGCAGAGGTTCGCCGTCGATCTTGAGATCGGTCGCGCTGACCTTGCCGCCACGATCGACGAGCGTGAAGCCAAGCGTCTGCCCTTCGGCAAGGCCCGTGAGTCCGGCCTGTTCGACCGCGCTGATGTGCACGAACACATCCTCACCGCCGTCATCGCGAACAATGAAACCGAAACCCTTCTGGGCGTTGAAAAATTTTACGACGCCAGACCCTTCGCCGACAACCTGGGCGGGCATGCGCGCGCCGCCGCCGCCGCCGCGAAATCCGCCGCCACCGCCACCGCCGCCGCCGAAGCCGCCGCGGTCACCAAAGCCGCCGCCGCCGGGGCCGCCATAGCCGCCACCGCCGCCGAAGCCGCCACGGTCACCAAAGCCGCCACCCCGACCGTAACCACCGCCACCGCGCGGGGCTCCGCCGAAGTCGCCATATTCCACACCTTCTTCGCCGAACCCGTCCCGCTTGTCCTTGCCGCGACCGCGGCGCCCTCTATCAAAACTCATGCCCTGTTGATCGCTTTCGTTCGTCCTCAAGCAACTGGACCGCACGCTGGACGAAAGGCACACGGCACCGCCATCCCCAAGAAACAGGAAGGCATCATGCGTCATAAACCAGTTTTGTCTTCAGCGCGAACGTTTTTGGCGCTGATCGACGAACTGTTATCCGAATGCTTTCCGTCGGCCTTGCCTGCCGATCCATGCTGAAGAAAAAGCGGTTCCCACTTCGACTCAAAATGCGTTACGGGCTGAGCGCATGACCGTATATTTTCATGAAGAAGACCTGCCATCCGGCGCTTTGCGGCCGGGTCCGGTCGCCATCGACACCGAGACGATGGGCCTCATCACGCCACGCGACCGGCTCTGCCTCATACAGATAAGCGACGGCTCCGGCGACGAGCATCTGGTGCGTTTCGCGCCTGACAGCCGGTTCGAGGCGCCGGTCCTCAAGAACATTCTCGCCGATCCCGACCGACTCAAGCTCTTTCATTTCGGCCGATTCGATATCGCGGCGATGCGGCACTATCTCGGTGTCCTGGCTGCGCCGGTCTATTGCACGAAGATCGCCTCGCGCCTCGTGCGCACCTACACCGACCGCCACGGCCTCAAGGAACTCGTGCGCGAGTGTCTGGGGGTGGAAATCTCCAAGCAGCAGCAGAGTTCGGACTGGGGGGCCAGCGATCTCAGCGAGGCGCAGCGCGACTATGCCGCATCGGACGTGCGCTATCTTCATGCGCTCAAGGGCTGGCTCGACGAACGGCTCGCGCGGGAGGGGCGCGCCGCCCTGGCCCAGGCCTGTTTCGATTTCCTGCCCCACCGCGCGGAGCTGGATCTCGCCGGCTGGCCGGAAATCGACATCTTCTCGCATATCTGATCGGAAGGCCGAGCGTTCATGTCGTCCGTCGCCGCCGATCACATGCGAAGGCAGCATCGCCGCTGGGCGGCACCGGGCAGCGCCCACGATCGCAGCATCGCTGTCCTCAAGACCGCGCTGCCTGTCGCGGTGGGCGTGCTCGCGGCGATCCTGGCGACCGCGCCCTTCACCCATGACCGGGAAATCAGCTTTGTGCTCGACAAGAACAGGGTCGATATCGCGGGCGAACGGCTGAAAGTGGTGGAGGCGCTCTATCGCGGCGAGGACAGCAACGGCCAGCCCTTCTCGCTGCGCGCAGGATCGGCCGTGCAACGCAGCTCCAGGGAACCCATTGTGCGCCTGACCGACCTTGAGGGCCGGATTCTCGTGGACGGTCAGCCGAGTCTCGTTTCCGCCAGCCGCGCCGTTTATGCCATCGACAAGGAGCGCATCGCGGTTGTCGGTCCTGTCCAGTTTCAGCGGTCTGACGGCTATCGTCTCACCACCCATGATGTCGCCATAGACCTCAGGACCCGGCTACTCAAAAGTGCGGGCCGGGTCGACGGCCGGATGCCGATCGGCACCTTTGGCGCGGACCGGGTCGCCGCCGACCTGTCCGCACGCACCGTCACGCTGGAGGGCGGCGCGCGGCTTCACATTGACCAGAGCGGCCTGAGGGCAAGATGAGCATGATGAAAAAGCTTGGAGCTTTGGCCTGCGCGTGCGCCTGCGCGCTTGCGCTCACCGCGACGCCCGGCACCGGGCAGGCGCTGCGCGGCCATGATACCAGCGCGCCGGTCGATTTCTCGGCTGACCGGATCGAGGTGCAGGACCGCGCCGACCGGGTCGTTGTCTCGGGCAATGTCGTCGTGACGCAGGCGGACCTCAGGCTCACCGCCGCGCGGCTCACCGTCGCCTATGACCGCTCGGGCGGTGTCGCCATCAACCGCATGGATGCGATCGGCAGCGTCGTCGTCACGCGCGGCAACGAGCGTGCGACAGGGGATGTCGGCATCTACGATCTGGACCGCAAGATCATCACGCTGGTCGGTAACGTCAGCCTGACACAGGGGGCCAACCGGCTGTCCGGCGGACGGCTTCTCATTGATCTCAACACCGGCCGTTCGGCGGTCGATGGGCGCGCATCGTCGGGCGGCGCAGGCGGCGTTACCCAGAGCGGCGGCCGTGTCTCCGGCACGTTCAAGGTCAAACAGCCCGCCAAGTGAACGCCCCCCGGCGTCCAGTCGTCCATGCAGGATTCGCGCCACTTGCGGTCGGCGCGGCAAAGCCCCATTGAAGCATCTATGACAGGCACTGGCCAGCCGCAGAAACGGATCGCGACATGACCGATAACCACCCCACAGGCGCGGCGTCGTTCCCGGATGCCCCTGCCGCGCCGGGGATCGACGGCGGCCTGAGCGTCGTCTCCATCGCCAAGAGCTATGACCGGCGCTCGGTGCTGGCCGATGTCTCGCTCTTCGTCGGCAAGGGCGAGGTGGTCGGCCTGCTCGGTCCCAACGGCGCGGGCAAGACAACCTGTTTCTATTCGATCATGGGCCTCGTCAAACCCGATTCCGGCCGAATCATGCTGGACGGCACGGACATCACGTCACTGCCCATGTATCGCCGCGCCATCCTCGGCCTCGGCTATCTGCCGCAGGAGACCTCCATTTTCCGGGGCATGACGGTCGAACAGAATATCTATTGTGTCCTCGAACTGGCCGAGCCCGACAAGGCGGCGCGGGACAGCCGCCTCGAATCGCTCCTGGACGAGTTCGGGCTTGCGCGTCTTCGCGCCAGTCCTGCGCTCGCGCTGTCCGGCGGCGAGCGGCGGCGCTGCGAGATCGCGCGCGCGCTGGCGGCCGACCCGTCCATCGTCCTGCTCGACGAGCCTTTCGCAGGCATCGACCCGCTCTCGATCGCCGACATTCGTGATCTGGTGAAGGACCTGCGCACGCGCGGCATCGGCGTTCTCATCACCGACCACAATGTCCGCGAAACGCTGGAGATCGTCGACCGCGCGTGCATTATCTACGATGGCCGGGTGCTGTTCGCCGGCAGTCCGCAGGAACTGGTCGCCAACGCGGACGTGCGGCGCCTCTATCTGGGCGAGAGCTTCTCGTTGTGAGAGGCCGGGCACGGCCTGACTGATCCCATGGCGATCGGTCCTCGCCTCGATATATCCCAGTCGCAGTCGCTGGTGATGACGCCGCAACTCCAGCAGGCGATCAAGCTGCTGGCGCTGTCCAACCTCGAACTTGAAAGTTTCATCGGCGAGGAACTGGAGAAGAACCCGCTCCTGGAGACGATGCGCCATGAGCCCGAGGGCGCCGCCGAAGGTGAGCCGACTGAGCCGATCCCACAACCCGCCACCGAGAGCGCCGGCGTCGACCGGCTGATCGACGGAGGCGACGCCTCTGCCGACGCACCGCTCGATGCCGACTATGCGGCCGAATCCTTCATTGACGACGGTCCCTCCGAGGCGGTCCCGTCCACGCATGACGGCCCCTCCCTCGGCGGCACGAACGGGGGCGCCGGGAGCGACTCCGCCTCCGAGGCGATTGATCTCGACAGCTTTGCCGGGCCTGCCACCGGCCTCACCGAGCACCTCATGGCGCAGGCTGGCGCGACCTTCTCCGGCCGCGAGCTGCTGATCGCCAGCCAGATCATCGGCCAGATCGGCGAGGCGGGTTATCTGGAGGCTGACCCCCGCGACATCGCCTATCAGCTCGGCGTCGGCGCGAGCGTCGTGGAGTCCGTGCTTGCCCGCATCCAGTCCTTCGACCCCGCCGGCGTGGGCGCGCGCTCGCTGGCCGAGTGCCTCGCCCTCCAGGCGCGCGAGGCCGACCGCTACGATCCCGCCATGGCGCGCCTCATCGACAATCTCGATCTCCTCGCCAAAGGCGCGCTGCCGCAACTGCGCCGGATCTGCGGCGTCGACGAAGAGGACCTGCGCGACATGATCGCGGAGCTGCGGCAATATGACCCAAAGCCGGGCCTGCGCTTCGGCGGCGACGTCGCCATGGCGGTGGTGCCGGACATACTCGTTGCGCCCAAGGGGGATGGCTGGGTCGTCGAACTGAACAGCGCGACGCTGCCGCGCCTGCTCGTCAACCGGCGCTATCATGCGGAGCTGAAAGCCGGTCCG
Organism: uncultured Sphingobium sp.; assembly: GCA_964529225.1. Classification (GTDB taxonomy): domain Bacteria; phylum Pseudomonadota; class Alphaproteobacteria; order Sphingomonadales; family Sphingomonadaceae; genus Sphingobium. The sequence goes on along the minus strand of CAZGVX010000033.1, from coordinate 16,299 downwards.
CAGGACAGGGCATCCCGCGCGTGGCTATCGGACTGCCTCGCCAACGCCAATTGGCTCATCAAGGCGCTCGACCAGCGCCAGCGCACCATCCTCAAGGTCGCCGAAGCGATCGTGCGGCATCAGGATAGCTTTTTTCGCGACGGCGTGGCGCACCTGAAGCCGCTGACCCTGCGCGAAATCGGCGCAGTGATAGCGATGCACGAATCGACGGTGAGCCGCGTCACCGCCAACAAATATCTCGCCTGCCCGCGCGGCGTGTTCGAGCTCAAATATTTTTTCAAAAGCGGCATCCAGACCGCCGACGGGGGCGACGCGGCCTCGGCGGAGGCCGTCAAGACCCACATCCGGGAGCTGATCGCAGCGGAGAAGCCCGGCGCCATCCTGTCGGACGATGCGCTGGTCGAACTGCTGCGCGCGCGCGGGCTCGACATCGCCCGCCGCACCGTCGCCAAATATCGCGAGGCCATCGGCCTCGGCTCGTCGGTTCAGCGGCGACGGCAGAAGGCGATGCTCGGGGAGCGGTGAACGGCCTCTCAACCGAAGACGTGTAGCATCTTGAGGCCGCTGAAGACCAGCACGGCCGAAAGCACCGGCCGGATGACGCTGCCCGATACGCGCGTCGCCAGATAGGACCCGATCAATATGCCGGGGATCGAACCCACCAGAAGACTGCCGAGCAGGGGAAAGTTGACATTGCCCATCCAGAGATGGCCGAGGCCCGCAACCACGGTGAGCGGCACGGCATGGACGATGTCGGTGCCGACAAGGCGACGCGGCGTCATCTTGAGCGGATAGATCGCCAGCAGCATCGTCGCCCCCAGCGCCCCCGCGCCAACCGAGGTGATGCTGACCAGCACGCCCAGCACCACACCGGCAGCGATGGTCAGCGGCGACTGAACCTTGCGGAAGCGCCGGGCGCTCTCCACCTTCCAGCCGGTCGCAGACCGGCGGATCAGGCCCCAGCTCATCGTCGCGACAGCGGTCAGGATGAGGAGCAGGCCGAGCATGTTGATGATGAGGCCGTCCTTGACGGTGCCCATGTCGAAATTGGCAAGGACGATCAGCGTCACGATGCTGGCGGGCACGCTCCCCATCGCCATGCGCCGCACGACGGCCCAGTCAGGCTCGCCATAGCTGTGATGCACCGCCCCGCCAAAGGCCTTGGTGACCGCCGCGAACCAGAGATCGGTGCCTACCGCGGTGGACGGCATCACGCCGAAGAACAGCACGAGCAGCGGCGCCATGAGCGACCCGCCACCCACGCCCGTCAGGCCCACGAGAATTCCGACCATCAGTCCAGAGATCGGATGCAATATGTCCATGCGAGGCGAACTCCTGGATGACGGGCGTGCACGCGATGCGCCCCTGCCACAGACTCGGCGCATCTCAAATACTATCTTATGGGTTGAGAGAAGCGCCGCGGGATGCACGACCCCATTGCCTCGCCTTCGCGACTGCGGCAAAGGGCGCGCGCATGATCGACAACAAGTCCATATTCGAAGCCATCGCCCTCAAGAAGTGCCTGAACGCGACCTATAATCGCGGCCCGGTCACGCTGGCGCCCCATGTGCTCTATCGCCGCAACGATTCCTTCTTCATCGACGCGATCACCATAGAGCGGGACGGCAAGCCACCGCGCGAGCCCAAGATCAGCAGCTTCAACCTGGCCGGGCTGAGCGACGTAGCCGTCAGCGACACGAGTTTCGACATCAGCCCGCTGTTCGACCGGATGGACGCCAAATATCGCGACGCGACGCTGTTCATGATCGACGCCGAGTAGACCGGCGGTGCGCACCGGGGCAGCACAATGGCTCGGTCATCTCTACGTGCAGGTGCTGATCGGCATCGGCCTTGGCATCGCGCTCGGCTGGGCGGCGCCCGCCACCGGCGCGGCAATGAAGCCTCTCGCCGACGCCTTTGTGAAGATCATCAAGATGGTGATCGCGCCGCTGATCTTCGTGACCCTCGCGGCGGGGATCGCGCATCTCGGGCATCTCGGCACGCTGGCGCGGCTTGCGGCCCGCACGATGGCCTATTTCCTCGTCGTATCGACCGCTGCATTGGTGATCGGCCTGATTGTCGCCAATCTCGTCCGGCCCGGCGCGGCACTCCGGATCGACCCCGCCACGCTCGATGCCTCCGCCGTGGCAAGCTATGCGGGCAAGGCGCAGGAGGAGAGCGTGACGGGTTTCCTGCTCGCGATCATTCCCGACACGCTGCTTGCGCCGCTGGCAGGCGGTTCGATCCTCCAGACGCTGTTCGTCGCGCTGCTTGCGGGCGTCGCGCTGGCAGGCATCGGCGAACGGGCCGCGCCGCTGGTCGAGCTACTCGACCGTCTGGCGGAGCTGCTGTTTGCCATCACCGCGCTCATCATGCGCGCTGCGCCGGTGGGGGCGTTCGCCGCGATGGCCTTCACCATCGGCAAATATGGGCTGGAGGCGCTGAGCGGGCTCGCCGGGCTGGTCGCGACCTTCTACCTCACCTCGCTCGGCTTTGTGGCGGTGGTGCTGGGCGGGGTGGCCGCGCTGGCAGGCTTTTCGATCCTCCGGCTGATCGCCTATCTGAAGGCCGAATTCCTGCTGGTGCTGGGGACAAGCTCGTCGGAGTCGGCACTGCCCGGGCTGATCGCCAAGCTCGAGCGCGCCGGCGTCGATCCCGGCGTCGCGGGCCTCGTCGTCCCGCTCGGCTACAGCTTCAACCTCGACGGCACCAACATCTACATGACCCTGGCCAGCCTGTTCATTGCGCAGGCGCTGGGCATTGAGCTCAGCCTGGGCGACCAGCTCGCCCTGCTCGCCGTGGCGATGCTGAGCAGCAAGGGCGCCGCAGGCGTCACCGGCGCGGGCTTTATCACCCTCGCCGCGACGCTCAGCGTCGTGCCCGCCGTGCCGGTGGCCGGCATGGCGCTCATTCTGGGCGTCGACCGCTTCATGAGCGAGTGCCGGAGCCTCACCAACTTTGCTGGCAACGCCGTCGCCGCGATCGTCATCGCCCGGTGGGAAGGCAGGCTGGACCGTGGCGCCCTTCGCGCGGCGCTGGCTGGCGACCGAGGGGGTCACGCACCCGAAGCGCGCTGATGCAGGCTATTCCGGCGCCATCGCCCGCGCCATGCGCTCCAGCGCATCGCTGAGCGCCTCGCGGAAGGCTCCGTCCAGTCCCGGCTGCTCCATCAGTGCCCGACGCATCGCCGCCTGCCACTGCCCGGCGGCGGTCGATGTGATCCCGAGCTTGGCGTGGAGCGACATCATGCACGGGCCGCCATTGTCGAAATAGTCGCGCGGGCCGCCCAGCCATGCCGTCAGAAAACCGCTGAATGCCTCCCGTATCCGGCTGAACTCGCCGTGCATCGCCTTGACCTGCGCATAGGCGGGGTCGTGCTCGATGAGGTCGTAGAAGCGCGCGGTGATCGCCGCCACGACGTCGGCACCGCCCAGCCGCTCATAGGGGGTCATGCTGCTCGCACTCATGGTCATGATAGGGCCATAGTGGACGGTTCGCCGGGCGTTATTGACGTCGGTCAAATCACCAGGGTCAATCCGGCCTTTCCGCGATCAGGCTCCGCACGAGCGGCTGGAGGCCGGCATCGTAACGGGCGAGCATCACATCGTCCCCGACGCCATGGTAGAAGCTCACCAGTCCGTCCGCCGTCCAGCGATGCAGCGCATAGGCGGGCGGTTCCGCGACGATCATCGCGCGATTGTCGGGATTGTCCGGGTCGATCGGCCTAAGGTCGAGCGACACCTGCGGCGCTGTCGAGGCGCAGACCGACACGGTCACACCCTTCCACGGGGCGCTGATCGAGCGATGAAGATGCCCGCACAGCAGCGCCTTGACCTGATAGTGCCCGGCGATGGCGTCGGCGAAGCGCCGCACCCATGGCTCATCGGGGTGAGTGTTCATCCAGTCGATCCCCACCTCCACCGGCGGATGATGCATGACAATGACGGTCGGCACGTCGATCTTTTCGGCGAGCCGGTCGGACAGCCAGCGCGCCCGCGCTTCGCAGAAGGCGCCGCCATGGCGTCCCTCTTCCAATGTGTCGACGACGACGATGCGCTTGCCGGGAAGTTCGTGGACATATTGGACGAAACCGTTTTCATCCATCAGCACTTCCGGGAAAACAGCGCGGAAGTTCGCTCGTTCGTCATGGTTGCCGACCGCGTAAAGGACGGGGCAGCCCGACAGCCCCACCGACGCCTTCAGCCGTCGATAGCTGGGAATGTCGCCCCGGTCGACAAGGTCGCCCGTGGCGAGCAGCAGGTCCGGCCGATTGACGCCGTTGTTCAGCCGGTCGATCACCTGATCGAGACGCTTCCGGTTGAATTCGGCCGGATTGTCCGGGTCGAAGCCGAGGTGGATATCTGTAATCTGCCCGATCAGCACGCACCCGACCCCTTGCTTGCGCTCTCCCCGCGAGACCTGGAACGGGGTGGCCATACGGTCATGCCTGTCAGGGCCGTGCGCTTGCGACGCGCGACCGCGATTCGGCAATTCCGCGTTTCACCGCCCAAGGTGCCCCGTCATCGGCATGATAGTTGTGACATAGGGCACAGCCTGTCGCGACCTTTGCGCGGCTACCCTCGCCGCCATGGCAGGTGCGGCAGGATTTGAGATCCGGCAGCAGGAGGTCGTCGGCCTTGGCGGACCGTTGCGCTCCGTGGCAGCTTTCGCATTTCTCCTGCCTGTGCGCGTCATGGTCGAACCAGCCATTTGCAAAAAAACGGCTCGTCTGGTGGACGGGCGCCATCCGCCAGCCGCCGTTGCTGTTCGCACCGGGCGGACTCACGACATGGCATTCACCGCACACGCCCTTCGGCGCGAAAGCCGCCTGCACGGCCATCTCGGCACTCGCTGGGCGCGCCGCTTTCGCCGTCACATAGGCACTGCCGACGCGCGCCTGCGCATAAAGGCCAGGCCTGCGCCTGCTATTGCCGTCAAGCATCGGCGGTGCGGCCGGCGGCGTGCCGCGGTAGAGCGCGCGGATTTCGGCCACCACCTGTTCCGGCCTGCCATGCGGCAGGGTGCGCACCGTCCCGCCGACCTCGTCGAACGCGAGGCTGTGGCACATCTGGCAGTTCTTCTCCATCGTTACCGGCTGGAACCGGACACCGTCGGCGGTCGCCTTGTGGCAGTCCCCGCATGCCAGCGCGTCGCCAAAGCCGAAGTCCCCGCCGAGCCGCTGCGCCATGCGCGCGACGCCGTTGCTGCGCGAGAGATGGAGATCGTGGGGGAAGATCAGATTGTTGCGGTCGCTGGGGTGATCGCTCAGCGATAGGCGGGCAAAGGTCGGCTTGCCGTCGACCGCGCCCGGCTTCGTCGCCACGAGTGCGCGGAATTCGGGGTGATGCCTGCCAAAGTCCGTCGCATCGCCCAGCGCGGTGTCAGCCAGCCTGTCCTTCAGCGACCCATGGCAATCGGCGCAGAAGGCCTGCGGGGTCGGCGGCATCCGCCCCGCCCCGTCATGTTCGCCATGACAGTCGACACAGGCGCCCGGCCCCTCCTTGCCGAAGGTGCTGGCGACCGTGCGGAGCACCGCCTCGCCCAGATGCGGCGCCGCCCGCGCCATCGCGAGCCGGTCGGCTGGCGCATGGTCATGCGCGTCCTTGTGGCACGACTGGCAGGTGTCGTTGCGAACCGATTCGAATGCCTTGACGTGGCAGGCCGTGCAGTTGTTTTCGAGGCTGTGGTGCGCCTGCGACAGCGGACCGGGCGACCAGGCCCCATCGCCCGCCACCTGATCGGTTTTGGTATCGCCCACTGCGGGCCGCATGGCGAAACTGATGATCGGCACGGCGAGAAAGGCGATCAGTATCGCCAGCGCCAGGCCCCAGCTGAGCGCGCGCTTGCCCGGCAGCTTTTCCTTGAGCGAGAAGATCGCGGCCTCGTCCTTCTCCTCCGCCGCATCGGAAATCGCTTCGGCCCGACGCACGGTCAGGGTGACATTGTCCCCCTCGCGCCCGACCGTGATGCTGTGCCCGCCAAAGCCCAGTTCGGCGCCCTTGCCCGAATCGATTTCCACCCGGTCGGCGGAGCGCCCGTCCACGGTGAAGCCGAGCGTGCCCGTCGAGCGCACCAGAATGCGCCGGTCGTCGAGCCGCTCGATGGCCGCATGATCCGGCTCGACAGCGAGGTCGGGCAGGTGGATGTCGCGTTCCGCCGCGCGTCCGATGGTCAGGCGCTGGCTCTCCATCGCGCGGTCGCGCACGATGTCCGGGCCGTTGGTGCGCGGCGTGATGGTGCGAAGCAGGAAAGCCATCGTCAGTGTTCCCCGCTCACCAGTAGAAAAATACGCTGATCACGTGTGCAGTCAGCGCCGCGAGCAGCGCGATGGTCGCCGGCACATGGACGTAAAGCCAGATTTCGAGCATCGCCCTTAGCCTCAGATGCCGCCGAAGCCGGCGCAGCATCGCCTGCTTGCGTTCGAGCAGCGTATCCACCTTTTCGAGCGGATCATCGCCGAGGTCGGCCCGCGATCCGGTCGTGCGCCGCACTTCCGCCAGCGCCCGGCGCGTCGCGCAAGCCGGATAGCTTCCGGTCAAGCGATTCCAGGCCGTGCCGCCAAAGGCGTCCTGATCGAGCGCGCCCCGCACCACCGCCGCCATGTCCTGCGCCAGTGGCTGCGCGGCATCGTGCAGTTGCCGGTCGAGCGCGCGCAGCCCGTCCAGCATCTGTGCCTCGGTCATCTCGTCGCGGTTGCTGCTGAGCGCGGCGGGCAGCGCCGCATAGACCGAAATGCCCCAGATGCCGGACAGGATCACCAGCATCATCAGCACATAGGCGTAGGTGTGGACGTTCCAGCCGAAGATGAAGCCGCTGTGGAGGGTGCCGATCACGATCAGCGACAGGCCGAGATAGACATGCGCGCTCGTCCACGCCTTGAGCGACCAGCCGCCGGGCGTCATCCGGCGCTTGCGGATGCCGAGGCAGGCGAGCCAGACGATGAGGCCCAGCCCGATGGTGCCAAGCGTATAGCCATACCAGCTGCCGCCATTATGGCGCGGCCGGATGTCGATGAGGGTATAGGACAGAATCGTGACAAGGCTGATCGCCAGCGCGACCTTGAGCCAGCGGAAGTTGCGATGGCGCAGGAAGCCGTCATGCAGCTCCGCCTGCCGCGCTTCGCGAGAGGATGGGGCGCGGGTAGCCATCGCTCAGGCCTCCTCGCGCGCGAGCCGCGCGACCGACAGGAATTTCTCGGGCGATACGCGGATCGCCGCGCCGGTCGGGCAGGCGCGCACGCAGGCCGGGCCGCCGTCTATGCCGGAGCACATGTCGCATTTGATCGCCTTCTTGGCCTCGCTCGCGCCCTCGACCTTGTTGGCATACCGCCATTTTTTCGAGGGCTCGCCCGGCCCCGGCCCCATGCCGAACAGCATCCAGCTGAGCAGGCCGGGCTTTTTGGGTGGCACCGAATCCATGCGGATGACGCCATAGGGACAGCTGCGCTGACAGTTGCCGCAGCCTATGCAGCTCTCGTTGATCGTTACCTCGCCGTCCGGCCCGCGCTGGATCGCATTGGGCGGGCAGTCCGCCATGCAGTGCGGATGCTCACAGTGGCGGCAGGACGTCGGCACGTGGAGATGCGCATAGGTCTTGCCCGCCTCGCGGTCGAGACGGGAGAGCCCCTCGTGGCTGTCCGCGCAGGCCTTCTCGCAATTGTCGCAGCCGACGCAAAGGTTCTCGTCGATGAGCAGAACGTCGGTCGCCTCGCCGATCCCGTTGTCGATCAGGAACTTGGCGGTCTGCGAATAGAGGTCCACGGCGCCGGAGAAGTCGGCCTTGCGGCTTTCGATGAAGCTGTTGATCTTCTGCCGCGCCGCCATGTCGGACCGGGCGCGCTCGAGCAGCGCGGGCTTTGCCTCCATCAACCGCCGGAACGCCTCGCCCTTGAGCTTGATGACCTCGGACCTGATTGCCGCCTTGACCGTCGCCGTGCGCCTGCCGCCCGCGATCAGGCCCATCTCGCCTACATAACTGCCTGCGGGGAGGTAGGAGAGAAACACGGGCTTTCCGCCCACCTGTTTCTCGACGATCATGGATCCGACGCGGATCACGAAAATATCGTCGCCCTCCTCACCCTCGGTGATGATCGCCTGCCCGGCCCGCACCGACATCACCTCCTTGGTCGCGACCACCTCGGCCAGGTCGGCTGGGGTCAGCCCGGCGCCGAACAGCTGAAGCAGTTGCCGCTCCACCGAAATGTCGGTGATGGCGCGCTTGGCGGCGGGCACCTGAGCCTGGAGCTTGAGGGCGGCGGTGCGCGATACCTCCACCATGACCGAATCGGCGCCCGCGCGGATCGTCGCGCCGCGCCTGCGTCCGGATATGAGGCCGACCTCGCCGAAGATCGAGCCCTGCGCGATGGGCACGGTGACGCTCGGATCCTTTGGGTTCACCTCGACCAGCGCCGAGCCGGTCGCGATCGCGAACAGCGACGATCCCGGCGCGTTGCGTTCGAACACCACCTCTCCCTGCCGATAGAAGCGCGCTTCCGATTCCAGCATGAACTCGCGCATCTGAAGCGGCGACAGTTCATTGAGGATGGAGATGTTGACGCGGAGCAGCTCCAGCCACTCGTCCACCGACCGGTTGCCGGGCAGCGCCTTGAACTTCTCCTCCAGGATCGGTTCGTCGGCGGGCTTCAGGTCCAGATTGCCATTGATGAACTCGACGACGTCATAGCCCTGGTTCATGCAATGCTTGATGAGAGGGTAGCCAGCCAGAGCCCCGATCACGAAGATGCCCGGGACCGTGCTTTCGAACTGCGGGGTAAGCTTCGGGAAGGCCTCCCGGTCGGCGCTGGTAAACACGACCCCCGTGCCCGGCACGATCGTCTTCTGGCGCCGGGTCGAACCGTCACGGCCCGTGACCTCTTTTTCCTCGAACTCGGCGCAGCAACTCTCGACAAAGTCGCGCGGCGCGGCCGATCCCATGCGGGCGATGATACGGTCGCAGGGGCCGGTTTCCTGTCCATCGCGGGTGTCGAGCACGAGCTGGCCGTCGCGAATCTCGGCTGGCGACGTTTCCGTCATCACGCGAATTCGGCCCTGGTCGCGCGCTTCCATCAGGAGCTTGACATTCGCACCCTTGGCGCGCGCAAAATCGGCGCCGCGATTGAGGATAGTGACGAAATTGCCCTGCGCCACCTCGGCGGCGAGGCCGAGCGCATTCTCGATGCCCGCGTCGCCCGAGCCGATGACCGTGATGTGCTCATCGACATATTCGCCCGGATCGTCGAGCTGATACTGGACGATCGGGCGGGCATGACCCGCATCGGCGCCCGCGATACGCAACAGATTGGGATTGCCCTGTGTGCCGATGGCGAGGATCACCGTCTCGGCCTCGACGACGCTCCTGTCCTTGAGCGTCAGGCGGAAGGCGCCCGCCCCGCCCTCGATCTTGCTGACTTCCGCGTTGTAGCGGACGTTGAGCGACTGCGCGAGCGCCTCGGCCTCCCAGGTGCCGAGCACTTCCTCGCGAAGGCCCGCCCGGAAGGACACGTCAGCGCGCAGCTCCAGCTTCTCCGGGGTCGCCATGACCGCCTTCTTCTTCTGATATTTGAATATGGTGTCGGAGAGATGGTCGGTTTTTTCCAAGAGAATGTGGCCGAGCCCGAGCGCCGCCGCGTGCGCGGCGGCCGACAGGCCAGCCGGCCCTGAACCGACGATGGCTATGCGAAAGCGGTCTGACACGCCCGATCTATCCCCCCAAACCGGCGGATGGAACCCTGCGCGATGCTCCACTCACTCGCCCCGGCCCCACCCGTGCGCGGGACAGTAGAGCAATCACTGCGGCCATTGCACCTGTTTTTACGAAGTCGGGCGACGCAGGCGCCTAGGCGACTTCGCGCACCGCCCGCGACAGGGCATCGAAATGCTCGCGCAGTTCCGCCGCACGATCGGCGACCGACCGGGATGTCTCCTGCACGTCGATGGCGGAACGACGGACATCGGCCGCCTCGTCGTAGAGAATATAGACGGCATCGGCCGTGCCCGTCATTTCCCTGCGCGCGCCGCCGACCGACTCGACGATGCGCGCATTGGCGTTCTTGTGCCCTTCGACCGTGTTCACGACAGAGGCGGACTGAACCTCGATCTCCTGCGCGAGCTCGTCCACGGCCATGGCGCTTTTCAGCACCTCGTCCGCCGTGCGGCCGACAGCGGCAATGTGGCGCCCGATTTCCTCCGCCGCCCGCTTCGCGTCGTGGGACAGGGTCTTGACCTCGTTGGCGACCACGGCAAAGCCGCGCCCCGCCTCGCCCGCGCGCGCCGCCTCGATGCCCGCGTTCAGCGCAAGCAGATTGGTCTGGTTGGCGACGCTGGCGATCAGATTGACCGCGCCGCCGATCTGGTCGACCATCTCGCGCAGCTGGAGCGCGTGGGCATGGTTGCGGCGGCTCTGCGCGTGCACCTTCTCGCCATGGGCCAGCGATGCGGCGGCGCTCGACCGCACAGCCGCGCTCAGGCGAAGCATGTCCTCGCTCGCATCCTCGATGGCGCAGATATTGGCATCGGTCGAGGCGAAGCTCTCGGTGACGGCAGCCGCGCTCTGTTCCGCCTGATTGGCCGATGCGCTCATGCCGTCGGCCATCGCGCCCATCTGCTCGGCGGTGGTGGCGAGGTCTGTGACGGTCGCGCTCAGCGCCTCCCGGAAGCCTTCGAACAGTTCGTCGAGCCGCTCCGCGCGCCGCTGGGCGGCCTCGCCCGCCTCATGATCGCGGCGATGACGTTCCTCGACGAGCCGTTGATTTTCGTGGCGGCGCTGGTGTGCGGCGGCGATTGCCCGCGCGATATCGCCGATCTCGTCCTCCCGATCCTGCCCGGGGACGGCCGCGTCATCGCTATCCTCTTGCTTGTCGGCGTAGCTGGCGATCACGAGCAGCGGCTCGACAACGAGGCGATCCACGCTTCCGGCGATGTAGCGGCCGGCGATCAGCAGCGCCGCGAGCAACAGGACGAGGGCGGACTGCATAAAGGCCAGCACGATCGCCAGCGTCCGCCGCTCCGCCTCGGCATCGCTGCGCAGATCATGCGCCCAGCCCCGCATCTGGACAAGGAATGGATCGAGCCGATTGTAGAGGCCACCAGAGAGCTGGAAATCGAGCGCATCGCGGTCGTTGGCAGCCACTGCCTTGGTCAGGCGCCCGATGCTGTCGTCCGCATCGGCGAGCTGATCGACAAGCGCCGCCGCCTCGACCGGCATCACCGCGCTAAGGGCCTCCCACTCGGCCGTGATCTCCTGCTGGATCGTGGCGAGTTCGCTTATCCCGCTGGCCGAATTCATGTTGCCGGAACGCACTTTGTTGGCGACCTCGACTGCCGCCTGATACCGGTCGGCAATTGCCTGAACGTGCGAAATCGGGACAAGCCGCTGGTCAATCAGCGACCAGGTGGCGCGCTGGCTCATCCACATCGCGGCGAGCCCCAACAGGCTCTGGAGCGCGATGACGCATCCCGCGAGAATGAGGAGCATCCGGACGCGGCGGTGCAGAGATGTTGAACTATGCTCGCCGCTGATGCCTATCCGGCGAAGCACGGCGGAGATTCCGGGCTGCAGGACAGGCACGGACGTTCGCGGCAGTGCAGCAAAAGGGTTCACGCGACGGGCGACGCCACCTAAACGAGCCCTGACCTCGCCGCCGCCGTTCCGCATGGGCTTCGCGAGGCGCGCGAGATCAACGCGCGCAAAGATACGCGATAGAAACTTTGGGGTCATGAAATCGTGTCGCCACCGTATTGAACTCTCTCCGATCTGGCCTGTTCGTGGCTAAGATGCGGTTAATTCGGAGCGTGACTCCGGAAAAAAAGCCCGGAAATCCGTCACAAAAATGCAATATTGTGGCGCGCCACCCGCGCCGGGAATCGGGCGTGTCAAGCGTCCCGAATGCGACCTACGGCTCGCTTGCATATCCATTTCGCGCCTGCTAACCGGCGGGCGTTTTCGGGGTGCCATCGGCATGCCCGCGTTTTTCAGTTGGGCGAAATCCCGCAACAATCAGAGGATACGGGGCGGTGGAAGCATCCGTTGGCATTCAGGCCAGTTTACCGGGGCGCTATGCGCTCGCGCTGTTCGAGCTGGCTCGCGACGATGGCTCGATCGACGCGGTTGTGGAAAGCCTCGCCACGGTCCGCAAGGCGCTGGCTGAAGTCGCGGTTTTCCGCGCGCTTGTGACCAGTCCGGTCATTTCGCGCGACGCAGCTGAAAAGGCCGTCGCCGCGGTTGCGCAGAGCCTGTCGCTTGACCCGCTCACCGCGAAGTTCCTGGGCGTGCTCGCCACCAATCGCCGCCTGTCGCATCTGTCCGCGATGATCCGCGCGTTCGAGACGCTGGTATCGTCTCACCGCGGCGAAATCCGCGCCGAGGTGACAAGCGCCTTTCCGCTGTCGGACGATCACAGGGGCCAGCTCGGCGCGCAGCTGCGCACGCGCATGGGCCGTGAGGTCGCGCTGGAGACGCGGGTTGACCCCGCCATCATGGGCGGTCTGGTCGTCCGCATCGGCTCGACGATGATCGACAGTTCCATCCGCACTCGTTTGAACACGCTCGCCCAGGCGATGAAAGGCTGAACATGGACATTAACGCCGCAGAAATTTCGAAGGTCATCAAGGACCAGATCGCCGGTTTCGGCACGGAAGCAACGGTGAGCGAAGTCGGCTCCGTGCTTTCGGTCGGCGACGGCATCGCGCGCATCCACGGCCTCGACAACGTGCAGGCGGGCGAGATGGTCGAGTTCTCGAATGGCGTGAAGGGCATGGCCCTGAACCTCGAGGCCGACAATGTCGGCGTCGTGATTTTCGGCTCGGACGCCGAAATCAAGGAAGGCGATGTCGTCAAGCGCACCGAGACGATCGTGGACGTGCCGGTCGGCAAGGGCCTGCTCGGCCGCGTGGTCGACGGCCTCGGCAACCCGATCGACGGCAAGGGGCCGATCGTCGCCGAGGGACGCAGCCGCGTCGAGGTGAAGGCGCCCGGCATCATCCCGCGCAAATCGGTGCACGAGCCTGTTCAGACCGGCCTCAAGGCGATCGACGCGCTCGTGCCGGTCGGCCGTGGCCAGCGCGAGCTCATCATCGGCGACCGCCAGACCGGCAAGACCGCCGTCGCGATCGACACCTTCATCAACCAGAAGGGACCGAACGCGGGCAGCGACGAGTCCAAGAAGCTCTACTGCATCTACGTCGCCGTGGGTCAAAAACGCTCGACCGTTGCGCAGATCGTGCGCCAGCTCGAGGAGAACGGCGCGATGGAATATTCCATCGTCGTCGCCGCGACCGCCTCGGAGCCAGCGCCGCTCCAGTTCCTCGCGCCTTATACCGGCTGCGCGATGGGCGAATATTTCCGCGACAACGGCATGCACGCCCTGATCGTCTATGACGATCTGTCCAAACAGGCCGTGTCCTACCGCCAGATGTCGCTGCTGCTTCGCCGCCCGCCGGGCCGCGAAGCCTATCCGGGCGACGTTTTCTATCTGCACAGCCGCCTGCTCGAGCGCGCCGCCAAGATGAACGATGCCAATGGCAACGGCTCGCTGACCGCATTGCCGATCATCGAGACGCAGGCGGGCGACGTGTCGGCCTACATCCCGACCAACGTCATCTCGATCACCGACGGCCAGATCTTCCTTGAGACGAACCTGTTCTATCAGGGCATCCGCCCGGCCATCAACGTGGGCCTTTCGGTCAGCCGCGTCGGCTCGGCCGCGCAGACCAAGGCCATGAAAAAAGTGTCCGGCTCGATCAAGCTCGAACTGGCCCAGTATCGCGAAATGGCCGCCTTCGCGCAGTTCGGTTCGGACCTCGACGCCTCGACGCAGAAGCTGCTCAATCGCGGCGCGCGCCTGACCGAGCTGCTCAAGCAGCCGCAATTCTCGCCGCTGCCGTTCGAGGAACAGACGGCGTCCATTTTCGCGGGCACCAGCGGCTATCTCGACGGCATCCCGGTTGGCGACGTGACCCGCTTCGAGGCGGCGATGCTGAACCACCTGCGCCACGATCACAGCGACATTCTCGCGACGATCCGTGAAACGCGCGCCTTCGAGGACGATGTCAGGAACAAGCTGAAGACCGTGCTCGATGCGTTCGTGAAGAGCTTCGCGTAACAGCGGCTACGGCGCACCAGGGATCGGACAAAGATGCGGCGCGCGATCAAGCAGGCGGTCAAGGACATGCTGCCGCATGCCGCCAGGCGCGCGCTGCTGATTCGCCGCTTCAACCGGCGGCCGTGGCATGGCGAACCGGAGGTGCTTGAGCTTGGTCGCATCGTGCGCCCGGACGATCTGGCGCTCGACGTCGGCGGCAATATCGGTGCCTACACCTACGCCCTGTCGCGCCTGGCGCGGCGCGTCATCGCGTTCGAGCCGAATCCCGAGCTGGCGCAGCATCTGCGCGATCTTCGCCTTCGCAATGTCGAGGTGCGGGAAATGGCCCTGTCCGGGTCGGCGGGTCAGGCAACGCTCTCCATGCCCGACCGGCCCAACGGCCATGGCTATGCCTCGCTGAAGCCCGAGTTCAACGCGGGTGAAAAGCTCAGGAGCTTCACCGTCGCCATGGACCGGCTCGACAATCTGGGCCTGGGCCCGGTCGGCTTCATCAAGATCGACGTCGAGGGGTTCGAGGAGGACGTGCTCGCGGGCGCCTCCGCAACGCTGGCGGAGCACAGGCCTGCCGTGCTGGTGGAAATCGTCGAGCGGCACAATCCCGGCGGCTTTGACCGGATGCGCGCGCTGTTCGAGGGGCTTGGCTATACGGGCTGGTATCTGGACAGGAGCGTCTGGCATGGGCTTGACGGCTTCGACCTCGCGCGCCAGCAGGACCCGGCGCGTCTCAAGGATCTCGGCCGCGTGCCGCGCGGCGAGCTTGGCTACATCAACAATTTTCTGTTCCTGCCCCCCGGCCGGACAATGAAAGTGAACTAATGGCAAGCCTGAAGGAACTGAAACTGCGGATCGGCTCGGTCAAATCGACCCAGAAGATCACCAAGGCCAAGCAGATGGTCGCCGCCGCCAAGCTGCGCAAGGCGCAGGCCGCTGCCGAGGCCGCACGCCCCTATGCCGAGCGGCTGGAGGGCGTCGTCGCCAACCTTGCCGCCAAAGTCTCTGTAAGCGAGTCCTCGCCCCGGCTGCTGGCAGGCACAGGCAATGATCAGGTCCACCTCCTCCTCGTCGCCAATGGCGACAAGGGGCTTGCCGGCGCGTTCAACGCCAATATCGTCAAGGCTGCCATCGCCAAGGCGCGCGAGCTGATCGCGGCGGGCAAGACGGTCAAGTTTTTCCTCGTCGGGCGCAAGGGCAAGGCGGTGATCAAGCGCACCTTCCCCGGCCTCATCGTCGGCGAATATGACACGACGGGCGTACGCACGCCCGGCTTTGAGGAAGCGCGCGCCATCGCGCACGAGGTCTCGGCGATGTTCGAGCGCGGCGAGTTCGACGTCGCTACCCTTTTCTACTCGCACTTCCGGTCCGCGCTGGCGCAAATCCCCACCGAGCAGCAGATCATCCCGGTCAAGGTGCCGGCAGGTCAGGCCGACGCGATCGACGCCACCGTCGAATTCGAACCGGATGAGGAGGCGATGCTCGCCGACCTCCTGCCGCGCAACATCACCATCCAGATTTTCAAGGCGCTCCTGGAGAACATGGCCTCCGAACAGGGCGCGTCGATGACCGCGATGGACAATGCGACGCGCAACGCGGGCGACCTCATCAAGTCGCTGACCATCGTCTATAACCGCAGCCGTCAGGCCGCGATCACCACCGAACTCGTCGAAATCATCTCGGGCGCCGAAGCCCTCTAAGCAAGCGCAGGCAAGGAAGCGAAACCATGACCACCACCAACAATGTCGGCAAGATCGCCCAGGTCATCGGCGCCGTCGTCGACGTGATCTTCGAGAATGAGCTGCCCGCCATTCTCTCGGCGCTGGAAACCAGCAACAACGGCCAGCGGCTCGTGCTCGAGGTCGCGCAGCATCTCGGCGAGAATACCGTGCGCACCATCGCCATGGACTCGACCGATGGCCTTACCCGCGGTCAGGAAGTGACCGACACCGGCGCGCAGATTTCCGTGCCGGTCGGCCCCAAGACGCTCGGCCGCATCCTCAACGTCGTCGGCGAGCCGATCGACGAGCGCGGCCCCGTCGGTGCCGAGCAGACCGCCCCCATTCACGCCAAAGCCCCCGAGTTCATCGACCAGTCCACCGAGGCGGCGATCCTCGTCACCGGCATCAAGGTCATCGACCTCCTCGCCCCCTATGCCAAGGGCGGCAAGATCGGCCTGTTCGGCGGCGCGGGCGTGGGCAAGACCGTGC
>CAZGVX010000032.1:0-26891 GCA_964529225.1 uncultured Sphingobium sp. | reverse complement strand
CCGCCAAGCCGCTCGATTTCTCGAGCTTTCCGACCGTTCTGCTGTTCGCGACGCTACTGCGCCTGTCGCTCAACGTCGCCTCCACCCGTGTCGTGCTGGTCGACGGGCACAAGGGGCCGGAGGCGGCGGGCCATGTCATCGAAAGCTTCGGCAACTTCCTGATCGGCGGCGATTACATCGTCGGTATCTTCGTCTTCGCGATCCTGATGATCATCAACCTCGTCGTGATCACCAAGGGCGCCGGCCGCGTCTCCGAAGTATCGGCGCGCTTCACCCTCGATGCGATGCCCGGCAAGCAGATGGCGATCGACGCCGACCTCAACGCGGGCCTGCTGACCGCCGAGGAAGCGAAGGCGCGGCGGCAGGAGATCGCCACAGAGGCGGATTTCTACGGTTCGATGGACGGTGCGTCCAAGTTCGTGAAGGGCGACGCGGTCGCCGGCATTCTGGTCCTTGTCATCAACATCGTCGGCGGCATGGTGCTTGGCATCGTCAGCCATGGCCTCGACATCGCGACCGCCGCGCGCACCTATATCCTCCTCGCCATCGGCGACGCGCTGGTCGCGCAGGTGCCTGCCCTCCTCCTCTCGATCGCAGCCGCGTCCATCGTCACCCGCGTCAACAGCGAACACGACCTGTCGGGCCAGATCGGCAAGCAGTTCGGCGTCGGCAAGGCGTGGGTTCCGGTCGCCGGCATTCTGGGTTTCCTTGGTATCCTGCCCGGCATGCCGCACCTCATCATCCTGCCCGCGGCCGCCATTTCGGGCTTCATCGCCTGGAAACTGCGCAACGGCGCACAGACAGAGGCGGTCATGCCCGTCGAGCAGGCGCCGCCAGAAAATCTTGCGCATATCGAATGGGGTGATGTGTCGGACGCCGCCGTCCTGGGGCTCGAGATCGGCTATGGCCTCATCGGCCTCGTCGACGAGCGCAAGGATGCGCCGCTCATGGGACGCATTACCGGCATCCGCCGACAGCTCAGCCGCGAACTCGGCTTTGTGGTGCCGATGATCCGTGTGAAGGACAATCTTGCGCTCGGCCCCAACCAGTATCGCATCACCATTGCCGGGGTGGTGGTTGGCGAGGACGAGATCTGGCCGGACGATCTGCTCGCGCTCGACTCCGGCGCACTGGAGGGAACGGTGCACGGGCGCCCCGCGAAAGACCCGACCTTCGGCCTCGACGCCGTCTGGATCAGCCCGGACAAGCGGAGCGAAGCCGTGGTCGCGGGCTATACGGTGGTCGATCCGTCGACCGTCGTTGCAACCCATCTCAACCACCTCATCGCGCACAACGCGGCGCAGATGTTCGGCATGGACGATGCCCGCAAGCTGCTCGACACGCTGAAGGAAACCGCGCCGCAGCTGGTCGACGGCCTGACGCCGAACCCGGTGCCGCTGGCGCAGATCGCGCAGCTTTGCCGCGCGCTCCTGTCCGAAGGTGTGCCGCTCAAGGATTTCCGCCGCATCGCCGAGGCGATGGTGGAAGCGGCCCGGCCCGACATGCCGACCGAAACCCTGGTCGAGGCGGTGCGCCAGCGTATCGGCGCGCTCATCATTCAGACGCTGGTGCCGGTGCGTATGCCGCTGCCGGTCATCACCCTCGACGCCGATCTCGAAGGGCTGCTTGCCCAGGCGATGCGTGTCGGTGGCGACGCGCGTCATCCGATCGAACCCGGCCTGTCGCAACGCATCGTCGAGCACGTCACGCAGGCGGCGCGACCGCTGATGGCGGAGGCCCGCAATTTCGCCATCGTCACCTCGCCGGTGGCGCGTCCGGCCCTTGCCCGCCTGTTCAAGCCGCATCTGCCGGAAACCCCGGTGCTGTCGTTCCTCGAAATCCCCGACGGCAAGCCGGTGGAAGTTGCGGCGGTGGTCGGTGGCGAGGCGCAGGTGCGGCGCGAAAGAATTACCGCCGGCGGCGCGCCGACGGAAAAACTTGATTAAGTCTTTTTCGCTAGACCCTTAGCCATGCGCAGTTTCGCGGCAGTTCAGCCCGGCCTCACTTATGGCCGCACCCCCAGCGGTCCATCGCCGGACCAACTTGCCCGGCAGTATATGCCGCTTGTCCGCAAGGTCGCCTGGCATGTGCATGGCCGGGTGTCTTCAGCGATCGAGATCGAGGATCTGCTTCAGATCGGCATGGTGGCACTGGTCGAGGCCGCCAACTGCTTCGAGGATCGCGGCCATGGCTTCGCCAGCTACGCGCAGATGCGCGTTCGCGGCGCCATGATCGACCATCTGCGCCGTCACGCAACCATCTGCCGCTCCGCGATGCAGCGCCGCAAGAAGATTGGCGAGGCGCGCGACGCCGTCGAGCAGCGCACCGGCAAGGCGGCCAGCGAGGCGGAAGTGGCCGAGCAGCTTGGCCTGACTCCGATCGGCTGGCGGGAATATGCTGACGGCACCGACATCGTGCAGCATCAGAGCATGGACGAGGTGTATTCCGACCAGTCGATGTGGTTCGCCGATGTCGAGGAACGGGCCGACGAGGTGCTGGAACGCGAGTCGCTGAAAAAGGCGATCGCGGCCTGTATCGCGGAACTGCCGCAGCGCGAGGCGATGGTCCTTCAGCTCTATTTTGTCGAGGAAATGAATCTGGACGAAATCGGGCAGACGCTGGACATCGGGGCGGCACGGGTCTGCCAGATAAAAAAGGCTGCACTCGACAAGCTCAGAACCCGCCTGAAAGACTGGCAGTAATCCAGGACAAAAACGTCGAACGCGCCCTAGCCAGCTCTTCTAGCCGGGATATTTGCGCGGGTTGTCATGGCGGCGGGCGAAGCGCCAGCATCGCCATCACCAGCACCGCAATCAGAGATCCGAACGCCAGCGCCGACGCCATCATCACCGTAACGAGCCCGAGGAGCAATCCGCTGCGCGCCGCCGTCATCCAGCGGTGGCGAAAGCGGCGAAGGCCGCCCCAGCCCTTGGGCGGGTGCATCCCACGGGGCAGAACGGACACCAGCTCACCATAGGGCAGCGGGTCAGGCGCCCGATCGAACGCGCCAAAACGCGCGTCGAAATCATATTTGTGGATCGTCATCAGCTCGGGTTGTTCCCTACCTCTCCAATATCGACATCGGACGCGGCATTTCCAGTCCCCATCGTTGACCTCAAGGTGGCGCAGTTGACCCAAAATGCAACAGTTTTTACGGCGCTGACGAAAAAAGAGTCATATTGCTGCAATGCAAGAAGGTTAAGGTTCGTTCAGAAACCTGTGCCGCAGCGTTTCGAGCAACCCTAGCACCCCATGATTTCCGCATCATTAACGGTGTCTACGGAGAAATATTATTCAACGTAGTCATAAGATTGCGCCGGGAGCCCTCAAACTTCGCCTCATCCTATCGATTCCCGATCCCGTCCGCATCCCCAATTTGGGTGATGAAATGTTCTGCTCGATGGTTAAGATCCATGCCGCAGCACAACTTTTTCGCGCGCGGTAACGCATGGTCGGTCGAGCCTGCATGATTCTGGTCGGAACGGCACCGGAAGCGGTCCCAGCACATCGTAACCTGTTTGTGGAGAAGCCTGCGAAGGAATGACCAGCCAATAGTCCAAGAGGTATTTTTCGTCGGCGCAGGGGGAGCGATGACGCTGGATATTGAACGCATGTACGCGGCGCTGGAGACAGAACAACCGCTTGCGACAC
The DNA here is from genome assembly GCA_964529225.1 of uncultured Sphingobium sp. Lineage (GTDB taxonomy): Bacteria > Pseudomonadota > Alphaproteobacteria > Sphingomonadales > Sphingomonadaceae > Sphingobium. Next base: position 23,240 of record CAZGVX010000032.1, on the reverse strand, counting down.
TCGTCGAGGCCATAGCCGCCTCGTTCGGCACGCGGTCCGCATTGCTTCAGATCGGGCCAGTCTCCGGCCAATCGCTGATGACGGAGATGAGCTACTGGCCAGCCGAGGTGCGCCGCCGATACGCATCCGAATATTGCATGGTCAAGGACCCGTGGGGCGAAGCGATCATGGCCACGGGCAGCTTCGGCCGACCCGCCCTGCTGGACGGAGTCGTGCCACCCGACATGTTTCAGCGAAGCGAGATGTTCAACGACCTGCTCCGGCCCGCCGGCGACGATACCGGGCGCGCCATCGCCTTCGTTCAGCCCGTCAACGGAAATATGCTGGTTATGGCCGCGCATCGCGCGTCGACTGACAGGGCGTTCGACGACGGCGACAGCGCAACGATGAGCGCCGTGCACAATCATGTCAGCCGCATCCTGCGCCTTCGCGATCTGCTGGAACAGGAGCGCACGAGCACGAGGCAGATGCAGGCCACGATCGACGGCACGGGCCGGGCGATCCTGCTCGTCGGCAAAACCATGGAGGTTCTGCAGCTGTCAGCGGCCGCCAAGGCGTGCCTCGATCGCAGGGACGGGCTGGGCTTTCGCGGCGGACGGCTTGACATCAGCGACCCGACCCGGTCGAGCGCGGTCCGATCGGCCGTTTCGGCGACCATTGATCGCCGGGACGTGCCCTGCTCCGCTTTTCTGATCCCCCGGCGATCAGGCCCGCCGTGCCGCCTGCTGGTGCTGCCGGCCGGATCGCATTGCGACCATGGCGCGCTCATCGTTCTCGATGATCCCCATGCCGCGCCACCGGCCCGGAGCATATCGGACGTCCTCACGCAGCTCTATGGCTTGTCAAAAGCCGAGGCGGAACTTTGCGCGCGGCTGGCCGAGGATCGGACGCTTGACGACATCGCCGCCCTGCGCGGCGTGACAAAGGAGACGCTGCGAACGCAACTTCGGTCGATTTTCGGCAAAACCGGCACTTCACGCCAGAGCGCGCTGGTCAGGCTCGTCGCCACGCTGCCGCTGTGATGGGCGGTTGGCCAGCCGTCACAGTATGGACTGGCCGGTCTTTTCCCAATCGGCCGCGAACTGCGCCAGCCCCTTGTCCGTCAGCACATGGTTGAAGAGCGCGCGGATCACGGACGGCGGCGCGGTCATCACATCGGCGCCGATCCGGGCGCTCTCAAGCACATGGATGGGGTGGCGGATGGAGGCGGCGAGAATCTCCGTCTCATATCCGTAGTTGTCGTAGATGAGGCGGACGTCGTGGATGAGGTCCATGCCATCGAAGCCATTGTCGTCATGGCGACCGATGAAGGGCGAGATGAAGGTCGCGCCCGCCTTCGCGGCAAGCAGCGCCTGATTGGCGGAGAAGCAAAGCGTCACGTTGACCATGCAACCTTCCTCGGTGAGCGCCTTGCAGGTCTTGAGCCCGTCGATGGTCAGCGGCACCTTGATGGCGACATTGGGCGCGATCGCCCGCAGCACCGCCGCCTCCTTCATCATCGTGGCGTGATCGAGCGCGACGACCTCGGCCGAGACAGGGCCATCGACGATGCCGCAGATTTCCTCGACAACCTCCAGGAACTTGCGCCCTGATTTGTGGATCAGGCTGGGGTTGGTGGTGACGCCGTCGAGCAGGCCGGTCGCGGCGAGATCGCGGATGTCGTCGGTATCGGCGGTGTCGACGAAGAATTTCATGATGGTTTCCCTGATGAGTCGGCGCGTCTATAGCGCGGCGCGCCCAACGTCACTAGGTCGGCATCCATGACCTCCCCGCGTGTTCGCGTCCTGACCCTCAATGCCGCACTCGGACCGCTCGACTATCGCGTGCCGCATGGCATGGCGGTCGAGCCCGGCAGCATTGTCGTCGCGCCGCTGGGTCCGCGCCAGATCATAGGCGTGGTCTGGGAGGACGACGCCTTCCCCGACACGGAGACGGTCGGCGACAATCGCCTGCGATCGCTGCTGGACGTCGTGGATGCGCCGCCCCTGCCCGCGCCGCTCCGGCGGTTGATCGAATGGACGTCCGACTATTATCTCGCGCCGCCCGCTGCGGTGCTGCGCATGGCAGTCGCCTCGATGGCGGCGCTGGAGGGCGCGCGTTCCGTCACCGAATATCGCCCAACCGGCCGCCTGCCCGACCGGATGACCCCGCAGCGCGCCGTTGCGCTTGAACGCATCGGTGAGCGGCAGGGGCTGGTGCGGGAATTGGCCCTGTTGGGCGGCGTGTCGGACGCGGTGGTGCGCGGCCTCGTCAAGGCGGGCGCGCTGGAGCCGGTCGAGGTCAGCCTCGACAGCCCCTTCCCCCGGCCCGATCCCGATCATGCGCCGGTCCATCTCTCAACCGACCAGACCGCGGCCGCTGCCCGCCTCGCCGGGCTGGTCGAAGCGGCGAGCTTCCAGCCTGTGCTGCTCGACGGCGTCACCGGATCGGGCAAGACCGAGGTCTATTTCGAGGCCATCGCCGCCTCGCTGCGGTCGGGTCGCCAGAGCCTCGTCCTTCTGCCCGAAATCGCGCTGACCGAGCCATTTCTGGCCCGGTTCGAGGCACGCTTCGGGGTCCGCCCGGTCCCCTGGCACTCGGGCCTGCGCCAGTCGGAACGGCGGCGGGCCTGGCGCGCCATTGCCGAGGGCGATGCGGCGGTGACGGTCGGGGCGCGCTCGGCGCTGTTCCTGCCCTACGCCGCGCTCGGCCTCATCATCGTCGACGAAGCGCACGAGGCGAGCTTCAAGCAGGAGGACGGCGTGCGCTATCATGCGCGCGACGTCGCGGTGATGCGCGCACTCAAGGAGGGGTGCCCGGTCGTGCTTGCATCCGCGACCCCGGCCATAGAAACGCGCCATCAGGTCGAGCTTGGCCGCTATGAGGAAATCCGCCTGCCCGTGCGCCATGGCGGGGCGGAGATGCCGGAAATCCTCTCCGTCGACCTGCTGCTCGACCCGCCGGAACGAGGCCGCTGGATTGCCCCGCCGCTCGTCAAAGCCCTCGCCGAAACGCTGGAGCGCGGCGAACAGTCGCTGCTGTTCCTCAATCGGCGGGGTTATGCGCCGCTCACCCTGTGCCGCGAATGCGGCCACCGCTTCCAGTGCCCCAACTGCACCGCCTGGATGGTCGAGCATCGCCTGACGCGGCGGCTCGCCTGCCATCATTGCGGCCATGTCACGCCGGTGCCGGGTCACTGCCCGGAATGCAGGGCCGAGGACAGCCTCGTCGCCTGCGGCCCCGGCGTCGAGCGCATCGCCGACGAGGTGGCGGCGCTGTTCCCGGACGCGCGCGCCGCCATCGTCACCTCCGACACGCTCTGGTCGCCGGCAAAAGCCGCCGAGTTTGTCGCGATGATGGAGGCAGGCGCCATCGACATCATCGTCGGCACGCAGCTCGTCACCAAGGGTTACCACTTCCCCAACCTCACGCTGGTGGGCGTGATCGACGCGGACCTGGGGCTGGAGGGCGGCGATCTGCGCGCCTCCGAGCGCACCTTTCAGCAGATGGTGCAGGTGTCAGGCCGTGCGGGCCGGGGCGGGAAGCCGGGGCGCGTCTATATCCAGACGCGCTCGCCCGAAGCCTCCGTCATCCGCGCGCTGCTCTCGGGCGATGCCGCGCGCTTCTACGCCGCCGAGACGGAAAGCCGCCGCGTGGCGCACGCGCCGCCCTTCGGCCGCTTTGCCGCGATCATCGTCTCCGATCCCGACGCCGCCGAGGCGCAGGCGGTGGCCCGGCGTATCGGCCAGGCCCAGCCCAAGGTGGAAGGCGTGGAGATCTATGGCCCCGCCCCCGCGCCGCTCGCGGTGCTGCGCGGACGCCATCGCCACCGGCTCCTCGTCCACGCGCGGCGGCAGGTGGATGTGCAGGACATGATCCGCGACTGGCTGGGCGCGCTCCAGTGGAAGTCCACGACCCGCGTCGCGGTCGATGTCGATCCCTACAGCTTCGTGTAATCGCGCCAGCGAGTCCCGGAACTGCCACATAGATCGCTTAAGTAACGACCTGTCTGCCTCTCACCGACGATTTGGGGGAATTGTCATGCGGCTCGCGCGTCTCTGGTCCTTGGTCCTGTTTGCCTGCCTGGCGCTGGCTGGCAGCCTCTCCGCCGCCAATGCTGCGCCGCAGTCATTGCGCGTCGCCGCATTCAACAACGGCCTGGCCGATACGCTGCAGGGACCGCTTGGGATCGACCGGCATTATGTCCGCTGGAGCTATCGCATCGGTTCGGGCAATTTCGCGGACCTGCGCTTTGCGGTGAACGGCTGGTATCTGAGCGCAAAAGGCGCGGTGGACACCCCCGCCGCCTATACCATCGTCAAGGCATCGCTTGAAAATTCTGCCGGAACGATCAGCGTGCCCGTTACCTTCGGCGGCAACCGCAGCGTCACGGTCAATGTCGGCGCTAACGACCTGCAGAGCGACGCCATCCTGCCCGGCGCCTTTGGCCTGACGAAATTCTCTCGCGGCGAATATTATTGGCTGAAGATGGAAGTGGAGGTGGCGCCGGGCAAGGTCACGCCGGCTTTCAGCGGCCGCCGCACCGACAGCATGACCGGCTCGCAATCCCTGTTCAGCAACTCCGCCCTGACCTCTGTAAGCGACGTCGACGCGCTTGGCGCCTTCAGCGTCAGCGGCACCAAGCCGGTCAGCCGCCCCACGGGCCTCAGCCCGATCCTCCTCGGCCATTTCGAATCGGGTGACCCCGCCACCTGGTTTGGCGCGGGCGACAGCAATTTCCTCGGCAAGGGCGACAAGGCGACGCCGATGGAGGGGCTTGGCCTGTTCCAGCGCGCGCTGCTGGGCGATCAGACCGACGGACAGGTGCTCGCCGGGCTGACGGCGGCGTCTCCGGGGCTGAAGATGGAAAATTTCGGCGTGAATCCGCGAACGCTCCACTGGATCCAGTACACCCGATATTACGCCTCTGGCCTCGGCCGTAACGACTTCGGCGCCAATCCCAAGCCCGGGCGCCTTCCAACAGTGAAATGGGCAGCCAATTCATACTGGAGCCAAGCTTACAGCAACGGCGCGTTGATAGTGATCCAAACCACGCTCTGCCCCCGGACCAAAAGCACCGACAAGTTCGCGACCGAGGCGAGCCAGACCCCGACAGGCGCGGCCTGGGCCGCTGGCGGCGAGGTGGCGCAGTATAATGTCTGGCTGAACACAATTGTAGGGATCTATATGGACGGGGTAATCGCCCTCAACAGCTGCCATGGCGTCGATCCGACCCGCTGGCCCGCCAATGGCACGGCCAAATATGCGACCGCCAACGGCACCGATCCTAGCGCCTTGCTGCACGCGCAGCTGGGTGCCGAGTTGCGCGCGGTGATGGACCTCTATCCCTGACGCCCTATCGCGCCACTGCGAGCATGTTGGTGCCAGTGCCATAGCGGCGGAACTCGCGCTCCAGCCGATAGTCGATCCGGTCGAGCAGGCGACCGAAGGCGTCGATATTCTGGTTGTCGACCTCGACAAACAGCGTGGGCTTGGCGCGGGCAAGGGTGGCGGTAAGGCCGTCGAGCACCTGCATCTCGAACCCTTCGGTGTCGATCTTGATGAAATCGACCGCTTCGTCGACACCGATCACGTCGTCGCCGCGCATCAACGCGATACCGCCCTCGCCCTCGGGATCGTCGACAAGCTGGTTGGAGCCCAGATTGCTGTTGTAAAGCGAGATCATGCGCGCCGTGCCCGGCTGGTTCGACAAGCCGCATTTGTGGACGGCGACGACATGCTGCAGGTGATTGAGGGCGATATTGACGTTCAGTATGGCGCTGGCGAGGTCGCCCGGCTCGAACGCGATCACTTTCGACGCGCCCAGCATCTTTGCCGCGTAGATGGCGTGATTGCCGACATTACAGCCTACATCGACGAAACAGCCGCCGCGAAACGCGCCACGGATGATGTCCAGCTCCTCCGGTTCGTAGAATGTGCCGCGCCGATGGCATCCCTGCACTTCGTCACGCTCATCGTTCACGAAGAAGCTGAACGAAACGCCCTCCTGTTCGAACGTAACGACGCTACCGCGCAAAGCATCATCATTCGACCACTGGCAGCGAATGCCGTTCATGCGACCATTACGGTCAGTAAACGGTCTTATATCGAGACCACGATCACGCAGGAACGACAGCGCCTGACCTAATTTCGTCTTCACCAGTGATTGCACGGACAAACTCCATATTCCGCAAAGCCGATCTCAGCCAGGCCTATTTTTTGACGGTAGAGCGCCTAGTTATTCAAGTCGAGCCACGTTGACCATCCACCTTGCACTGCAACAAATCGGCACTAAAGGAAAATCATGAACAGCGGGTGGACCCTGGCGGATATGCCGCCCCTCGGCGGACGGCGCGCGCTCATCACGGGCGCGACCAGCGGAATCGGTCTGGAATGCGCCGTGGCTCTGGCTGGCAGGGGTGCGCAGCTTCTGCTGACCGGTCGCAATGCTGCCAAGGGCGCGCTGGCCCTGGCGCGCATCCGCGCCGCGCACCCCGATGCCGATGCGACGTTCCAGCTCTGCGATGTTTCATCGCTCGACGCCGTGCGGGTTTTTGCGCAGCGGCAAGCCGACGAGGCGCGGCCGCTCGACGTGCTGATCAACAATGCGGGTGTCATGGCCCTGCCCCGGCGCACGCTGAGCGCCGATGGCTTCGAGATGCAGCTTGCCACCAACGTCCTCGGTCATGTGCGGCTGACCAGCCTGCTGCTGCCGCTCCTGCGCGCCGCACCGGCTGCGCGCGTGGTGCAACTTGCCAGCCTTGCCCACCGACGCGGACGCATCGCGCTGGACGATCTCAATGCCGAACGAGGCTATGGCGCCTGGCGGAACTATCAGCAATCGAAGCTCGCCATGCTGATGTTCGCGCTGGAATTGCAGCGGCGGAGCGACGCGGGCGGCTGGGGGCTTGTCAGCACGGCGGCGCATCCCGGCCTCGCCTCCACCAACCTCTTCCGGCACGATGGCGCGCTGACGATAGGGGAACGCGCCATGGAGGCGGTTGCCCCCCATGTCTGCCAAAGCGCGGAAGCAGGCGCACTGCCGGTGCTGATGGCGGCGACCGCCACTGATGTGACACCGGGCGGCTATTACGGTCCCTATGGCCTGTTCGAAGCCTGGGGCGCGGGCGCGGGACGCGCGTGGATCGCGCCGCACGCACGCGACGAGGCCATGGCCGGACGGCTCTGGGATGCGCTCACGCAGATGTCAGGCGCGGTCTGGCCCTGACCCTTCGCGCGCCAGCAGGGCGCGCTTGCGATCCAATCCATAGGCATAGCCGCCAAGCCCGCCATCGCTCCTCAGCACGCGGTGGCAAGGCACGAGCACCGCGAGCGGGTTGTCGCCACAGGCCGACCCGGCGGCACGCACAGCGGCGGGTTTCCCCACTTCGACGGCCAGCTGTGCATAGGTTCGTGTCTCGCCCGCCGGGATCGCGCTGAGCGCCGCCCAGACCGCCTGCTGAAAGGCGGTGCCGCGCATATCGAGCGGCAGTGCGGCGGAGGGGTGGCCACGCCCGTCGACAAGTGCCACCACCTGCGCCAGCAGGTTTGCAAAGCACTCATCCCCGGCAATGAGCGTCGCGTTGGGAAAACGGGCCGTCAGCGCCACCTCATCCTCGTCGAATGCGATACGGCAGAGGCCGCGCTGGGTCGCAGCGACGAGGAGCGGGCCGAGGCTGGTTGCGACAGTGGCAAAACGGATCGTTTCGCCTTTGCCTCCGGCTTTCCACGCGGACGGTGTCATCCCGAGGCGCTCCCCCGCTTCGGCATAGGCGCGGCTCGGCACTTCATAGCCAGCGGCATAAATGGCGTCCGTCACATTGTCCTCCTGTCGCAGCGCCTCAGCGAGGCGGCCGGCCCGCAGCGCGCGCTGCCAACTCGCCGGAGTCACGCCGGTTTGCCGTTTGAAAATGCGATGGAAGTGATGCGGCGCATAGCCAGTCAGCGCGGCAAGCGCCTCCAGCGGGAGCGGCCGTGCGGCGGCGGCCATCGCGTCGAGCGCCCGCGCGACGGCTGCCGTGTCACGCGCGGCGTCGTCAGGCCGGCACCGCTGGCAGGCGCGGTAGCCCGCTGCGCGCGCGGCCTCGCCATCCCTGTAGAACACGAGATTTTCAGGGCGTGGCCGCCGCGCCGGGCAGCTCGGGCGACAGTAGATCCCTGTGGTCTTCACCGCCACGACGAATGCGCCATCTGCCGTGCGATCCCGCGCCGCAAAGGCGTCCATTGCACGCGCCCGATCTGTCTCGTTCATTGCCATGTTGGCATGCCTATCATGGCGCCCGCCGCGCCGCGTCCCGTTTCTTGCCGTCAAAACTTAACTCTGTTGCTCCTCCGCGCCAGCGGATAGAGACGGACGTCATGCATCGCCTCGCTCGTTACGCCGTCGCGCTGATCGCGCTCGCGCTCCTTCCCGGCATCGCCCGCGCGGACAGCCAGGACATCGCCGCCGCCGCCCGGTCGGTTGTGCGCGTGGCCCTCGTCGCGACAAAGGGCGACGAGGCCTATTTCGTCGGCCATGGCAGTGGCATCGTGATCGCGCCGGACAAGGTGCTGACCAATGCCCATGTCGTCGAGCTGACCCGGCAGGAATCGGACATCGTCATCGGTGTCATCCCGGCCGAAGGCTCGAAAAGCTACGGCGCGCGGGTCGTCGCCTATTCGCCGGGCAACGACCTTGCCCTGCTTCAGGTGGACGGCGCGCGCCTGACGCCCGCGACCTTCTTCGCGAGCGCGACGCAGGACGGGCAGGAGGTCGTCGCAATCGGCTATCCCGGCTCGGTCGACCGCGCGCAGGGTATGAGCCTTGCCGACATCGTCCAGCCGATGAGCGCGGTGAAGACATCCGGCACCATCTCCGCCGGGCGCTCGTCGAAACAATATGACACCATCCTCCACACCGCCCCGATAGCGGCCGGATCAAGCGGCGGCGCGCTCGTCGACACCTGCGGCCGGGTGCTTGGCGTCAACAGCTTCGAATCGCTCTCCGACGGCACCGATGCGACCTATGGCTTTGCGGTTTCGGGTCGGGAGATCGCCGCGTTTCTCCGGCAAGCGAGGGTGCAGCCGCTGCGCACCGTGGCGCCCTGCCGGTCGCTGGCGGAGACAGAGGCTGCCGACCTCGCGGCGAGCGCCCGCGACAAGGCGGCTGCCGATGCGCGACTGGAAGCAGAGGCCGAGGCGGCACGTGCGCGGACGCAGACCGCCCATGACGAGGCGATGCAGACCGTCTTCGCTGCGCGCGAGAATCACCTTGCCCTTGCCGCGCTGCTGCTTGCGGGCGCGGTGCTGGCGGCGGGCTGGGCCGCGCTCAGCCGCCATCAGGGGCGCGCGGCCATGGCAAAGGGCAGCGCGATCGGCGGCGGCCTTCTGCTGGTCGGCGCCCTCCTCGCCTTCTTCCTCCGCCCCGGCTTCGATACGGTTGAGGATCGCGCCGCGGACATCGCGGGCCGCATGGCCGCCAAGGCGGGATCGGGCGCCGATGCGCCGGTCAGCATGTCGGGGGGACTGGTCGGCGAAAATATCTGCCGCCTCGACATGAGCCGCAGCCGGGTCACCGTCACCGACACGGCCGATCTGCCGTTCCGCTGGAGCGAAAGCGGATGCGTGGGCGGCGATACGCAGTTCGTTTCCTCCGGCAGTGACTGGCATCGGATTGAACTGGCCGGCGGTCAGGCGACCGCATCCGATCGCAGCTTCGATCCTGCGACCGCTACACTGCGCGTCAATAGCTATGCGCTGGATGCGAACACAGCGGAAACCATGCGTCAGATCCGCGCGAAACTGAAGATGGCGCGATGCTCGACCGATCCGGAGGTCCTGGATTCCATCGCGCGAAGCGATGCTGATCTGCGGGCGCAACTGCCCGCGCAGCCGAATGAGCGGCTGGTCTATCATTGCGCGCCGGGCAAGGCCGGCAATGGAGCGGTGGATGACGAATAACGGGCCGGGCCGCCGTATCGGCACCAGGATCGCACTTGTCGCAGCCGCTGGGGTCGCGGTGCTGTCGATCGCCTATGCGGCGCTGCGCGACAACCCCTCGGGCAAGGCAGCGTCCCCGGAAACAGTCCGCAGCGAAGTTGGCGCGCCCGACGCGGACTCGGTCATCCGCAGCCTGCAGGAGGCGGTCGGTGCCGCCCCGCGCGACCCCGCGCGCTGGCGCAAACTTGGCGAGGGCTATTATCTCGCGCGCCGTTATGAGGATGCCACCCGCGCCTATCGCCGCGCGGCGGGCCTTGCGCCAGAGGACGCGGCAACCTGGTCCGCCTATGGCGAGGCGGCCGTGATGGCGAGCCAACACGATCCGATGCCAGACGAGGCGCTGGTCGCCTTCAGGAAGGCGGCGGCGCTCGACCCCAAGGATGCGCGGGCGCGCTACTTTCTCGCCGTGGCGCGCGACCTGACGGGCGATCATGAAGGCGCCATAAGCGACTGGCTGACATTGCTCGGCGACACGCCGCCCGGCGCGCCCTACGAGGCAGACCTCAAACGCACCATCGAGCAGGTCGGCAAGATCAATGGCATCGACGTGGCCGGTCGAATCGCCGCCGTGAAGCAGCCCGCCCCTGTGCTCCCTTCTGGCGATCCGGTTGCGACGGGCGCGATCCCCGGCCCCACCGCCGAGCAGATGGCGGCCGCCTCGTCGATTCCGCCGGGCGCGCAGGACGAGATGGTGGCTGGCATGGTGGCGCGGCTCGAGGGTCGGCTGAAAGCCAGTCCCGGCGATGTCGACGGCTGGATCATGCTGATGAGGAGCCGCATGGCGCTGGGCCAGGCGGCCAAGGCGCGCGCGGCGCGGGATGCGGCTCTCGCCGCCAACCCCACCGTCTCGGCCCGCATACGCAGCGCCGCAGAAACGCTGGGAGTGCCGCAGAACTAGGCGTTTTGGTTGGCGATCAGATAGCGATAGACGCCGGTCAGGTTGATGAGCAGCAGGCCAATGTTCTGCCACCCGATCCCCTCGCTGTCCGGATTGAGGAACCCCCACCCGATGAGGGCGACAGAACTGGTGACGAACAGCACGAACGCCCAGCCGGTGATGCGCCGTCCGAGGTCGAGCGCGACCACCAGAGCCGCGATAAGGGCGGCAATGGCTCCGTAATATTGCAGAACGTCGAGCATCGTCTCTCCCCCGTGCGGCGAACGGCCGCCCTTCCCCAACGCTGCGACGCCGTGCCGGTTGCAGGCGTTGCGTGCCTTGTCCCCCGCGCGCCAAGCGCCTACACTGTCGGGATGCCTTCCACTGCACATGTTCATCTCGAACCCGTCGGCACCCAGCTCGCCGAAGCGGCGCGCGCGGTGCTCGAAGGGCAAAGCGAGCAGTGGACGGAGATGCGTCAGGCCGTTTTTGCCCTCCTGGCAGGACAGGATCGGCCGCTGTCGGCCTATGATCTGGCCGACATGCTATCGGGCGTTCGGGGCCGGCGCGTTGCGCCCAACAGCATCTATCGCATCCTCGACCTGTTCGTGGCGAACAATCTCGCCCTCAGGATCGAGAGCGCCAATGCCTATATGGTCAACGCCCATCCGGGTTGCCGCCATGACTGCATCTTCCTCGTCTGCCGCGATTGCGGCGGAGCGACGCATGTCGACGAGGATGCCGTCAGCCGCGAGGTGCGCGCCATCGCCGACCGCAGCGGCTTCGCGGCCGAGCGCCCGGTGGTCGAGGTTCTGGGAATATGTGCCGATTGTCGCCCCGCCGCGACCGGGGAGACTGCATGACAGACGCTGTTTCGACGCCCCTGCTGGATGGGGTGCACGTCCCCGCCGATCTCCGGAAGCTCAAGCCCGAGCAGTTGCGCCAGCTTGCCGACGAACTGCGCGCGGAGACGATCAGCGCGGTGGGCGCGACGGGTGGCCATCTTGGCTCCGGCCTGGGTGTCGTCGAGCTGACGGTCGCCGTGCACTATGTGTTCAACACGCCGGACGACAAGCTCATCTGGGACGTTGGCCATCAATGCTATCCGCACAAGATCCTGACCGGGCGGCGCGACCGCATCCGCACCCTGCGGCAGGGCGGCGGCCTGTCGGGCTTCACCAAGCGCGCGGAAAGCGCATATGATCCGTTCGGCGCGGCGCACAGCTCCACCTCGATCAGTGCTGCACTGGGTTTCGCGACCGCCAACCGGCTGACCGGCCGCCCCGGCAAGGCGATCGCGGTGATCGGCGACGGCGCCATGTCGGCTGGCATGGCCTATGAGGCGATGAACAACGCCCGTGACGCGGGCAACCGGCTGATCGTGATCCTCAACGACAACGACATGTCGATCGCCCCGCCGGTGGGCGGGCTTTCGGCTTATCTCGCGCGCCTTGTCTCCAGCCGGGAGTTTCTCTCGCTGCGCGAGGTCGCCCGGCGGCTGGCGCGACACCTGCCCCGTCCGCTCCACAAGGCCGCCAAGAAAACCGACGAGTTCGCGCGCGGCATGGCGATGGGCGGCACGCTGTTCGAGGAGCTTGGCTTCTATTATGTCGGCCCGATCGACGGGCATAATCTCGACCAGCTCATCCCGGTGCTTGAAAATGTGCGCGATGCGGCCTCCGGCCCCTGCCTCATCCATGTGGTGACGCAAAAGGGCAAGGGCTACGCCCCCGCCGAGGCGGCCGCCGACAAATATCACGGCGTCCAGAAATTCAACGTCATCACCGGCGAGCAGGCCAAGGCGCCTCCCGGCCCGCCGAGCTATACCGGCGTCTTTGCCAAGGCGCTGCTGGCCGAAGCCGAGCGCGACTCGCGCGTCGTCGCTATCACCGCCGCCATGCCGTCGGGCACCGGCCTCGACACGTTCGCCACGCGCTTTCCCGATCGCTGCTTCGATGTCGGTATCGCCGAGCAGCACGCGGTTACCTTTGCCGCGGGGCTGGCGGCGGAAGGGATGCGCCCCTTCTGCGCGATCTATTCGACCTTCCTTCAGCGCGCCTACGACCAGGTGGTGCACGATGTCGCGATCCAGAATCTGCCGGTCCGCTTCGCCATCGACCGGGCCGGTCTCGTCGGGGCGGACGGGAGCACCCATGCCGGCAGCTTCGACGTCACCTATCTTGCGACCCTGCCCAATATGGTGGTGATGGCGGCGGCGGACGAGGCGGAGCTGGTCCACATGGTGCACACCGCCGCGCTCTATGACACAGGACCGATTGCGCTGCGCTATCCGCGCGGGTCGGGCATCGGCCTTGCCCTGCCGGATACGCCGGAGCGGCTGGAGATCGGCAAGGGCCGGGTCGTGCGCGAGGGCAAGACCGTCGCGATCCTGTCGCTCGGCACACGGCTCGCGGAGGCGCTCAAGGCGGCGGATCAGCTCGACGCGCGGGGGCTGTCGGCGAGCGTCGTCGATCTGCGCTTCGCCAAACCGCTGGACGAGGCGCTCATTCGCAGGATGCTCGCAAACCACGAGGTTTGCGTGACCATCGAGGAAGGCAGCATCGGCGGGCTGGGCGCGCATGTGCTCACCATGGCGAGCGATGAGGGCCTGATCGACACCGGCCTCAAGCTGCGCACGCTGCGCCTGCCCGATCTGTTCCAGGATCAGGATAAGCCGGAAGCGCAATATGCCGAGGCGGGGCTGGACGCCGCCGGGATCGTCGATACGGTGCTGAAGGCGCTGCGCCACAACAGCGCGGGCGTCGAGGAGGCGGGTGCGCGGGCTTGACCCGGGGAGCGGATCGCACCGGCACCATCCGCACCGGCATCGGCGGCTGGACGTTCGAGCCATGGCGGGGCACTTTCTACCCCAACGGCCTGCCGCACGCCAAGGAACTGGACTATGCCGCCAGCCACTTGGGCTCCATCGAGATTAACGGCACCTATTACCGCACCCAGACCCCGGCGACCTTTGCCAAATGGCGAAAGGCCGTGCCGGATAGCTTCGTGTTTTCCGTCAAGGCCACCCGCTACGCGACAATGAAGAAGAGACTGGCCGAGGCAGGCGAATCGGTCGAGCGTTTCATCGGATCGGGCATCGCGGAGCTGGGCGATGCGCTCGGACCTGTTGTGTGGCAGATGCTGCCGACCCGCAGGTTGGACCTGGAGGACATGGCGGCTTTCCTCGCGCTCCTGCCCGCCAAGGTCGACGGCCTCGCGCTCCGCCACGTCGTCGAGGTGCGGCACGAGAGCTTCGCCTGCGCCGAGTTCGTGGCGCGCGCGCGCAAGCACCATGTCGCGATCGTGTTCGCCGACCATGCCGAGTATCCGATGATCGCCGACCAGACCGCCGACTTCGCCTATCTGCGTCTGATGCGGGGTCGCGATGACATCCCGACGGCCTATGACGAGGCGGGATTGGATCGCTGGGCAACGGTGCTGCGCGATGTGGCAGCGGGGCGCGACCCCGGCCTGCCGCTGCTGGCGGAACCGCAGCCAGCACGGGCGCGGGACGTGTTCGCCTATGTCATCCACGAGGGCAAGGTTCGTGCGCCGGCAGGCGCGATCGCACTGGCGGATAGAGTGGCGAGGCGCTGAGCCCTTTCCCTCCGTGCCCCCCTCGCCTATGAGACAGGCCATGCCCGACGCTCTCCCACCGCTCACCCTCCTGATCGCAAGCCCACGCGGCTTCTGTGCGGGGGTCGACCGGGCCATCACCATCGTCGAGCGGGCCATCGAGAAGTTCGGCGCGCCGGTCTATGTCCGGCACGAGATCGTCCACAACCGCCACGTCGTCGACAGCCTGCGCGCCAAGGGCGCCGTTTTCGTCGAGGAGCTGGACGAGGTGCCGGACGACCGACCGGTCGTCTTCTCCGCCCACGGCGTGCCCAAACTGGTGCCGCATCGCGCCGCCGAGCGTGGCCTCGATTTCGTCGACGCAACCTGTCCGCTGGTGTCCAAGGTGCATCGCCAGGCGGAACGGCAGGTGGAGGCGGGCCGCCACATCTTCTTCATCGGCCATGCCCGTCACCCGGAGGTGATCGGCACGTTCGGACAGGTTCCCGAGGGCACGATGACGCTCATCGAAACCGTCGCAGATGCCGAGCGGGCCGAAGCGCCAACCGGCCTTGCCACCGCCTATCTTACGCAGACGACCCTCTCCGTCGACGACACGGCGGAAATCATTGCCGCGCTGACCCGGCGCTTCCCCGACATCGCCGGGCCCAAGGGCGAGGACATCTGCTACGCCACTTCCAACCGGCAGGCGGCGGTCAAGGTCCTCGCCGCGCGGGCGGAGGCGGTGCTGGTCATCGGCGCGCCCAACAGTTCAAATTCGCTGCGCCTTGTCGAGGTGGCGGAGCGCAGCGGGGCCCGTGCGATGCTGATCGAGTCGGCCAGGGACGTTCCGGACGGGTGGCTCGACGGGGTTCGGGTGCTGGGTCTGACCGCCGGGGCCAGTGCGCCCGAGATACTGGTGCGCGAGGTGGTCGCCATGCTGGAAAGCCGCTTCACGGTTCAGGAGGAAGCGGTCGAAACGGCGCGCGAGGATCTCGTCTTCAAGCTGCCGCGCGGCCTCGAAGCTGCCTGAACGGACATGGCTGTCTACACGACCGTTCCGGCAGAGGTGCTTGCCCTGTTTCTCGATCGTTACGATTGCGGCTCGCTGCTCTCCGTCAAGGGAATTGCCGAAGGTGTCGAGAACAGCAACTATCTGGTTGAAACGACCGGCTCCGACGGCCGCGGCGCGCGTTACATTCTGACCCTTTATGAAAAGCGGGTCGATCCCGACGACCTGCCCTTCTTCATCGCGCTGCTCGATCATCTGGGCGATCGCGGGTGCCTGGTTCCGCGCTTCATCGCCGACCGCGGCGGGGAACGCCTTCAGACGCTGTGCGGTCGCCCGGCCTGCCTCATCGAGTTTCTGAGCGGCGTCTCCGTCACCCATCCCACCGCGCCGCAGGCACGCGCCGCAGGCGCGGCGCTCGCGCAGCTGCACCGGGCGGTGGAAGATTTTGGGGGCGAGCGCCCCAATGCGTTGGGACTTGCGGGCTGGGCGCCGCTGGCGGCGTCCTGCGGTGAGGCGGGTCTCGACAGCATCGCCGCCGGCCTCGCCGCACGGGTGCGGAGCGAACTGGATCATCTCGCCGACATCTGGCCGCACGATCTGCCGCGCTCGGTCATCCATGCCGATCTCTTCCCGGACAATGTCCTGATGCGCGGGGACGATGTGACCGGCCTCATCGACTTCTATTTCAGCTGCACGGACATCCGCGCCTACGACCTCGCCGTCATGCATGGCGCCTGGTGCTTCGACCCGACGGGCGCGCCCTATCATGCCGCGCTCGGTGACACGCTGATGACGGGCTATCAGTCGGTCCTTCCGCTATCGGCATCGGAGCGGGCCGCGTTTCCGATCCTGTGCCGGGGCGCGGCGCTGCGCTTTCTGCTCACCCGCGCCTATGACTGGATCAACACGCCACCGGGCGCGATGGTGACGCGCAAGGACCCGCTGGCGTATCTGCGGCGGCTGGATTTCTATGCGCAGTCCGCGCCGGAAACGCTCGTCCCGCCGCACCCATGACGGACGTCGAAATGTTCACGGACGGCGCCTGCAAGGGCAATCCCGGCCCCGGCGGCTGGGGTGTCGTCATCCGTGCGGGCGAGGCCGAAAAGGAACTCTCCGGTGGAGAGGCGATGACAACCAACAACCGCATGGAACTGATGGCCGCGATCGAGGGACTGAACGCGCTCAAGCGCCCGTGCCGGGTCACCCTCCACACCGACAGCAACTATGTGAAGGACGGAATCACCAAGTGGATCCATGGCTGGCGACGCAATGGCTGGCGCACCGCCGACAGGAAGCCGGTCAAGAATGCCGAGCTGTGGCAGGCGCTGCTCGAGGCCGCTGGGCGGCATGATGTCGACTGGCGCTGGGTCAAGGGCCATGCGGGCCATGCTGGCAATGAACGGGCCGACCGGCTGGCTTCGGCGGCAGCGGATGCCCGGCGTTGAGCGTCTTTTGTCCAGCCTGATCGACGAGACGACACGCAGGATCGCGCGGCGACAGCATGGGTGGTCCGGGATGGACGCTAGAGTCTGTCCTGATCGGGTGCTGCGGTCCGCCATTGCATCGGGCCGTCGCTTGAAATCAGCGCGCGGACATCCTGCCGCATTCTCAGCTCGTTAAGCTCCGCCTGCCGCTCACCGAGCAGCCGGCGCAGCCGCTGGAACTGCGCCAGCGGCACCCAGTGCCGGTCGCCGGCAAAGCCATCGGCGTCGGCCTCGGGCACCAGGTCGCAAAGGCGTGCCATGATCATCGCAATCGAGGCGAAATTGTCCGCCGACATGGTGACGCGGGCGCCGGGCTCCGCCTTGCCCACCGCCTCGCGCATCCGTTCGACTTCCTTGCGCGCGGCGGCGACAAGTTCACGATCAGTCCGCTCCACTGCCCACTCCACGGCTGTTACACCGCGACGAGGGTAAAGGAGAGTGGTTAAGGCTCTCCTTACTTTCGGGAAACGAACGGCCCGGCCATCGCGACATCACTGAGCGGCTTGCGGTCGCTCTTGACCTCGCGTTCGCGAAGGCCTTCCGGCAGGGTCGACGCATCCGCCTGCCGGCCGATCGCAACGGCCGCCTCGACGCGGAAACCGTCCGGCACATGCAGCACTTCGCGGGCCTTGTCGAAGTCGACGCCCGTCATGCCGTGCGCCGCATAGCCGAGCATATGCGCCTGAAGCGCCATCATGGCCCAGGCGGCGCCGGCATCGAAGCTATGGCTGTGGTTGGGCTTGTCCGGCGCGCCCATCGTTTCTTCGCTCAGAATATAGAGGAGCACCGAGGCATTGGCGACCCAGCTCTGGTTAAAGGGTATGAGCGCGGCCATGAACGCATCCCAGTGCGCATCGCCGCGCGCGGCATGGAGAAAGCGCCAGGGCTGATAGTTATAGGCGGAGGGCGCCCAGCGCCCTGCATCCAATATGGTGGCAAGGTCAGCATCGGGCATTGCGGTCGCGTCAAAGGCCCTTGGGCTCCACCGTTCAAGGAACAGGGCGTCAAGCGCAGTGTCGGTCTGGCGTGTGGTCATGGGGGGCACTCCTCATCTTGAAGACCTCGCGACAGATAGGCTCTGCGCTGCGTTCAACAAATGCAGAAAATGCTGACCGGAATGTTCAATTCTCTCGAACGGAGCCCCTGTGCTCAACGCCTGACCGTCAGTGCGCGATCACCAGCGGGATGCTCGCCCGTTCCAGCAGCGATCGGGTCGTTCCCCCGAACAGCATCTCGCGCAGACGACTGTGGCCATAGCTGCCCATGACGCCCCAGGACGCGCCGCTCTGCGCGATCGCGGCCATGATCTGATCGGCGATGTCCCCTTCGCGCGGCAGCGCGCGCGCCTCCGCCGCACAGCCATGCTCGGCGAGGTAGCGCGCCGCGTCCTCCGCCGCACCGGCGATACCGCCGCCGACCGTCACGACCTCGACGGAATCGGCATGGCGCAGGAGCGGCACCGCCGCGCGCACGGCGCTGTCGGCCGCCGCCTCGCCATCCCACGCCACGATGGCCTTGCCGAACAGGTCCAGACTGCGCTGCTCTGGCGGCACCACGAGCACCGGCACGGCGACGAGGCCCGCGATCCGCGCGGCCAGATCGTTCTTGTCGCCGAGCGTTTCGATACCGGCGCGGCTGACGACAATGAGATCTATGAGGCGCGCGTGATCGGCAATGGCGAGGTCGAATTCGCCGCGAACACGACGCCATTCATGCGGAACGCCCTCGCCCGTCAGTCGCGCGTCCAGCTTTTCGACGAGGGCGTCCTCGCGCGCCGCGTCGTCAAGCTCGATCACAGCCGCGCCGGTAAAGGACTCCATCACCATCGGCGGTCGGGTGAGATCGAGGCAGAGCAGCCGCCCGTCCTGCGCTCGCACGATGTCGAGCGCGCATTGCAGCCGCCCCTCCATCCCTTCGTCGTCATGCACCATGAGGAGAATCGTTTTCATCGGACAGCTCCCGGATCGGTTGTTCGCGCCCGATTGTCGTCGTCCGGCGGCGCCGGTCATTGACGCGGGTCAAGCAAGCCATTGCTCAGCGCCCGAAGTATCTTGCCAGCGTCACGGACTTGCCCTATGGCGCCGCCTTTCGCCGGGATGCCGGTGAAATGGAGGGACGGGCTGGCCGGTACGGGCTGCCATGCTCGTCCGCAATCGTCGGGGTCCATCAGACCCTGCATCACGAGGAGACGAAAATGCCCAAGCTCAAGACCAAGAGCGGTGTGAAAAAACGCTTCAAATTCACCGCCACCGGCAAGGTGAAGCATGGCGTCGCCGGCAAGCGCCACCGCCTCATCAGCCACAATGCGAAATATATCCGCCAGAATCGCGGCACCGAAGTGCTGTCGGACGCGGACGTTGCCCATGTGCGCCTCTGGGCGCCCTACGGCCTGAAGTAAGGAGGGCCGGATAAATGGCACGTGTAAAACGCGGAACGACCACCAAGGCGAAGCATAATCGCATTCTGGATCAGGCGAAGGGCTATCGCGGCCGTCGCAAGAACACCATCCGCGTCGCGCGGCAGGCGGTCGAGAAGGCCGGGCAATATGCCTATCGCGACCGCAAGGTGAAGAAGCGCAGCTTCCGCGCGCTCTGGATTCAGCGCATCAACGCCGCGGTCCGCATGGAGGGCCTGACCTATGGCCAGTTCATGCACGGGCTGAAGCTCGCTGGCGTGGAACTGGACCGCAAGGTGCTGGCCGACATCGCCATGCACGAGGGCGATGCGTTCCGGGGCATCATCGCGCAGGCGCAGAAGGCGCTGGACGCCAAGCCGGTCGCCGTCGCGGCCTGATCGTCGACTTGCGATTTCCGAAAGGCGCCGGGGGCAACGCCGGCGCCTTTTTCATTTTGTTGCAAGACGCTCGTAGATCGCTTCCAGATCGCGGGTGAACCGCGCCGTATCGAACAGCGGCGCGGTGCGACGATTGGCCGCCAGCTTCGCCTTCACATCCGCCAGACGCCCGGGATCGCGCGCGAGCGCAAGCGCCAGAGCCGCATAGTCCTCTTCCGTTTCCGTCACCAGTTCGGGCAGGCCGACCGCATGCAACAGGCTCGCGCCGACGCGCGCGGCGAAGCTGCGACCCAGCTTCGTGACCACCGGCAACCCAGCCCACAGCGCGTCGCTCGCGGTCGTGTGCGCGGCATAGTTGAACGTGTCCAGGAACAGGTCGGCGCATCGCTGCCGCGCGAGATGCTCCGGCACCGGCACACGGCGGGCGAACACCAGCCGCGCGGCGTCGATTCCCCGCGCCGCCGCCTCGCTGCGCAGGTTCGCCTCGGCCCAGCGGTTGTCGGCCAGCAGCCACAGCACGCTCCCCTCGACCTCAGCCAGCAGCCGCATCCAGATGTCAAACACATCGGGCGTGATCTTGTAGTTGTTGTTGAGGCAGCAGAAGACGAAGCCATCCTCCGGCAGGCCCAGCTCGGCCCGCGTGAAAACCCGGTCCGAAATGTCCCGCCGGTCGTCATTGACCTGATAGCTATGCGGCAGGCGGATGACCGTCTCCGCATAGTGGTGCTCGTCGCCTGCGGGGATCACCACCGGATCGCCGAGGATGTAGTCCATGAAACTCGCGCCCATCGTTCCCGGATAGCCGAGGTAGGAGATCTGCACCGGCGCCGCGCGCGCGGCGAATATGCCGGGGCGCGCCGTCTCGGTATAACCCTTGAGGTCGACCGCGATGTCGATCTGCGTCGCGCGGGACAGCGCCGCGATGTCCGCGTCGCTCATCGCCGCGACATCGTGAAAGGCATCGACCGCCGCCAGCAGCCGTGCGCGCATCGCGTCCCTGGCCGCAAGTCCGAAGGAAAAGGCGTGGACCTCGAACCGGGCCTTGTCGTGCAGCTCGAACAGACGCGCCATCAGATACATGGTCGCGTGATTGTGGAAATCGGCGGAGAAATAGCCGATGCGGATTTTTGGCCCCGGCTCGGGCCAGCACTGGCGCACAACGTCTCCGGAACCGGACAGGCCGCTGCTCCAACCCGCCGCGCGCCGGAGCTGGCGCGCCGGGTCATCATCGTAGCTCAGAAAGTGAAAGGGCATCACCGCTTCGGGGGCGCCATCGCGCGCCGCGGCAACATCCGCCGTGAAGCGGGACCAGTCGCACATATGCGCGCGGATATTGAGCGCCTCGGACAGCGCCAGGCCATGCCCTGGTCGCAGCGCCAGCGCGCGCTCATGCGCCGCCAGCGCCTCGTCAGGCCGTTTCAGGAACTTGAGCACCGTGCCGCGATTGCAGTGCGCGTCGGCAAGGTCCGGCGACAGGGCGATCGCGCGGTCGTAAGCGGCAAGCGCCTCGTCCAGCCGCTTGAGACCCTTCAGCACATTGCCGCGATTGACATGCGCCTCGACATAGTCCGCGCGCAGGTCCAGCGCCCGGTCGATGCTCGCCAGCGCATCGTCCAGCCGATGCAACTCGGCGAGCGCGTTGCCGCGATTGTTCCAGGCCTCGGCGACGGTCGGCGCCAGAGCGATCGCGCTGTCATAGGCCGCGAGCGCCTCCCCGGCCCGCTTCAGGCGATACAGGACGATGCCGCGATTGACATGCGCCTCGACATAGGCGGGCAGCAGCGCCAGCGCCCGGTCGAAGCTGTCCAGCGCCTCATCGAGCCGCTTCAGATCCTTGAGCGTATTGCCGCGATTGCTCATCGCCTCGGCATAGTCGGGCGCCAGCGCGATCGCCCGGTCGTAGCGGGCCAGTGCTTCCTCTGGCCGCCCCGCCGCCGCGCTGATGGCACCGGCAATATTGTGGAGGATCTCGCCATTGGGAAACGCCGCGATCAGCCGCGCTGCTTCTGCCGCCGCGGCGGCCAGTTGCCCGGCACGATAGAGAGCGATCAGCGCCCGCATGGCGTCGGGCGGCGGATTCTCCAGAACCGGCCTGCCGCCGAGCGCATCCATCGCCTCGCGGACCCGGCGGTTGCCCGGAAAACGCTCCAGGAGCTCGCGGAAAATGCCTTGCGCTTCCTCGTGCGAGACCGCACGCGCCCTGCGCAGCGCCTGATCGACTGACATCTTCATGACGTGGCGTCCCTTACGCCGCCATCGCCATCTCGGCCTTCGACAGTAGCGCCAGGATCGAAATGCGGTTGAAGAACCACAGCTTTTCGACCTTCAGATTGCTGTATTTCGCAATGGTGTTGGACAGGGTGTAGGGCGTGTACCAGACATTGTGATCGGGGTGGACGACCTCGACGAAGGTCTGCTCTTTGACATTATAGTCGAAATGCCAGGTCCGGCACTGATAGGCATCCGGCACCGAGAGGAGGAACAGGCCCGCGTCGATCGCCTCGAGCTGTGCGAGGAATTCCGGGACATTGGCTACATGCTCCATGACTTCGGGCACGAGCACCAGATCATATTGGCCGGTCGCCTCGGCAAGCGACCCGTAAAGGGCGCCCCGCACATGCGGGCGCAGCATGTCGAGCGCCTCCGCATGCACATCGACACCATCGAGCGCGGCGCAGACGGGCTCGAGCGCGACATGGAGCGAGGTCCGGACGTCGGTGATCGGCCAGTCGGCGCAACCGACGTGCAGCACCCGCTTGCCGCGGCACAGGTCCGCGAGCACCTCGACCCGGCCGAGCTTGGCGATGTCGCTGCTGACCGGGACATGCTGGACGAAGTAGCTGTTGTGGACGGTATCGAGCCTGGAAACGGGCGCGGCCTCGGCAGGCGCTGACGCCTGCGGCTCCGCCTTCACCGTCATGGGCTTGACCGGCACCGCATCCACGGCGCTTACATCGAGCTTGTGGATATGGTCATAGGTGCGGCGCGTCCCCGCCCACAGCTGATGTGCATAGACCGGGTCGTTGCCCTCATAGGTGAGGCCTGTGAAATGCTGCGGGATGAAATAGTGGCTGGGGTAGATGCGCAGCTGCGAATAGCGATATTTGCGATAGGCGTCGGTCAGCCGCTGCGGTCCCACCGTTTTCCAGGCGAGATCATGCGTGACGGTCGGCTCGTCGTGAATGTCGCGCACGATCTGCTTGACGAAGGCATTGCCCGGCACGCTGCCGAAATAGCCGGCCGCGATGAGGCCGGGGCGGATGATCTCATTCTCCCAGCAGGCGAAGGCCTCGCATTCGAGGAGATGGTCGTCGATCGGGCGCGGCGCGATGCTGTCCGCATCCACGACGATGCCGCCATTGGCGTGGAGAATTTCCCAGCGCATCATATCGGCGACGCCGTTCAGCTCCTTGCCGAACATCTCGGTCATGTGGTGCTTGTTGTGCCATTTTAGGTCGTTGAGTTCGGCGTTGCCCCAGATGAGAAACGTCCAGTCCGGGTTGTGCTTGCGCCAGCTCTCGAAGCAGTTGTCCGGCCGTTTGCTCTCGTCACCGACCCAGAT
>CAZGVX010000031.1:10493-27042 GCA_964529225.1 uncultured Sphingobium sp. | reverse complement strand
TGGTGCGGATGGTCGGACTCGAACCGACATGTATTGCTACGGCGGATTTTGAATCCGCTGCGTCTACCATTTCGCCACATCCGCGCGCGCCGGCCCGCGCAGCGTATAAGGGCGGGCGGCGACAATGCAACCGCCCTGCCCCGGCGCCGGCGATCAGAAGCGCAGGCGTACCCCGCCATAGACCGCGCGGCGCTCGACCGGATAGTAGATCGCCGAACCGGCTGCCGCCGTAATGACGGCGGAGATGTCGCCGATGGCGTTCTTGTCGGTGAGGTTGCGCGCGTCGACGAACAGGTCCACGCCCTTGGCCACCGTCGCGCCCGCCGTTATGCCGACAAGGGCATAGCCCGGCGTGCGGATGCTGTTGGCATAGTCGGCGAAGGCGCCCTGCGGCACCCATTCCAGGCTGGGGGCGATGTGCAGCGCATCCCGGCCGAGCCGCACCTCGCTCCGCAGCACGTCGCGCGGGATGACGGGCAGCCGGTTGTCGCCAAAGCTCGCATCCCCCCGGAAGCGGAAGTCGGAATGGAGCCAGATCTGCTTCAGCGTCAGCCAGGGGAGCGGCGTCAGCGTGAGGGCGGCCTCCACCCCCTGATGGCGCGTGCGGTCGGCGTTGAAGGTGGCGGCGGGCACGGTCGTGCCATTGGGGCTGTATTGCAGCATCTCGCCCTTCAGCGTCGCGCGGTAGAGCGACACGTCCCACTGCGCCCAGCCGATTCGGCCGCGCGTGCCGATCTCTCCGGTCCATGCCGTCTGCGGACGGATGGCGCCGATCAGCGTGCTGACCGGCGGCGTGCCGACATTCTGGAACACCTCGCCAAAGCCGGGGAACTCGGCCGAGCGGCTGTAATTGGCGTAGACCTGCACGTTCGCCATCGGCGCCAGCAGGACACCGAATTTGGGCGAGAATTCGCTGAAGCCGATTCGCCCGCTCTGGCCGGTGCTAACGAAGACGGTGCGCTTCCTGAACCCGTCGGCATAGATGCCGCCCGCGACCAGCGTGACGCCGGTGACAGGGGTGAAGCGCGCCTCGCCATAGATGTTCGCCGTGCGCGCATCCTGATCCGCGTCATAGGTCAGCGCGCCTTTCGCTCCCGCGATGTTGACCCACTGGCGCGCGCGTGTCGACCCGCGCCGGATTTCGCCGCCGAGCGTCAGGCCGAGCGGTCCCGCCGCATGCACCAGCCGCGCCGTGAGCCCGACATCCGTCGACTTCTGGTCGATGACCTGGAAGATGGGATGGTCGAGTGCCTTCAGGTTCGCGAACAGGCCGACGTCGAGCGTCGTGGCGCCCCAGTCGAACCGGGTGCGGTTCTGAAAGCGCAGCGAGTCGATATTGCGCTGCTGATGGGCGGTGAGGTTGGCCGGGTTCGCGATCTCCGGCGTCGTCAGCGCCTGTGTCCGCGTCAGCGCGCCCGGCAGTTCCTGCTTGATGATGTTGGCGCTGACATGGAAGCGGGTCGAAAGCACATCCGACAGGGCGAGGCCGGCATTGCCGTGAAAGCGGACGGATCGGCGCTCTGCCTGCTGTCGGTCGCCGTCCGCGCGGTCGGCGCTGAGGCCCGCCCACCAGTCGACAGGTCCGCTCGCGCCGCCCGCCGTCGCCAGCGCGCGCACGAAGTTGAAGCTGCCGACGTCACCGCGCAGATAGACGCCGCCCGCGTCGCGGCCATTGGGCGTCACGCCGTTGATCGCGCCGCCCAGCGTCCCCGAACCGAAGCGCAGCGCATTGGCGCCGCGATAGACCTCGAGATGGTCGAAGAAGATCGGTTCCAGCTCCTGAAAGTCGCCATTGTCATCGGCCAGGTTGATCGGCACGCCGTCCTGAAGCAGCGTGAGGCCGCGCATATGGAACCCGCGCGACAGGCCCGATCCGCGGATGGACAGGCGCACTTCCTGTCCGAAGCGCGGCTGGGTGTAGATGCCGGGCGAGAAACCGAGCGTATCGCGCAACGAGACGGCGGTCTTGTCGGCATAGTCGTCGTAGCGGACGATATCGGCGCCGCCCGGCGTGTCGGTGACGGCGGCCTCGGCTTCGCTGGCGGCTTCATGGCCGATGACGATGATCGTGCGGCGGTCGTCGGCCTCTCCCTCGTCGGCATGGACGGCGGTTGCGGACAGCATGGCGAACAGCGCCGCCGAAACGGCGCGCATGGATGTATGCATGGAAATTACCCCTTGATGATCTGATGGCGGGCCACCCGCCGCGCGTGCGGGCCGGGGGCCGGAAAATATGTCAGCCGGTCAGAGGAAGCGGGGTGGCCCGCGCAGCGGGGGGCGCAGTTGCCGGGCGCGGGTCGGGGGCGGTGCGGGTGTGGGCGCGAACCCGAGCAGAAGGATGAAGGCGAAGGCCAGCGCGAGCAGCGGTGCGTCGGCACCGGCCAGCGTGCCGAAGCCGAGCGCGCCGAACGGGCACTGGCCATCGCCAGCCTGCCCGCGCTGTTGCTTGCCGGAACCCGGCTTGCCGTCCGTCGGCACCACGATGTCGACGGTCCGGTGCGACAGGCCGTCGAAGCAGAGCTGCACCGTCAGCGTGCGGCTGCCCGGATCGGCGCCGAGCATATAGCCCTGCGGGACCAGCAGCTTTGCAGCCAGCGTCATGGCAAGCAGCAGCATCGCCATCAGGCGATGTTCGGCGAGGGCGCGACGCGACATGGCGCGCGCTTAGCGGCGCATCAGGTCGCCGTCACGTCAAATCGTTTCGAGGAAGGCGATCAACCCGCGTTCCTCGCGCGCCAGCCAACGTGTCGCGCGCGGCAGGCGCAGCGACCGGCGCCATGCGGTCTGGTCGCCGACCTTGGCTAGGTCGATGAGCGCGGGGTGCACATAGCTTTTGCGGCTGATCGCGGGTGTGTTGCCGAGCGCGTCGGCGACGATCCGGAGCACGTCCTTCAGCGGCACCTGACCCTCGCCATGGTAAAGCGAACCGAAGGCGACGACACTCGCGCCCCAGGTGCGGAAACTCTTGGCGGACCAGCCCTCGCCCATCGTTTCGCGGATATAGGCGTTGACATCCGCCGATCCCATGTCGTGCCGTTCGCCTGCGTCATCGAGATACTGGAACAGGCGCTGCCCCGGCAGATCCTGCACTGCGCGCACGAAGCGGACAAGGCCCGCGTCCCGTATCCGCCGCTCGTGCATCCTCCCCGATTTGCCCCGATAGCGCAGCATCAGCGATCCCTGCTCCAACACGGCATGACGCCGGGTGAGGGTGGTCGCGCCATAGCTCCTGTTTTCGCGCGCATAGCGCGCGTTGCCGACCCGCACCATGCCGATGTCGAGCAGCCGCACCAGCGCGGCGAGGGTCCGCTCCCGGCTGACCTTGCGTGAACGCAGCGCGACCTCGATCCGCTCGCGCATGGCGGGAAGCGCAGCGCCGAACGCCGCACACCCTCCAAACTTCTCGGCCTCCTGCCCTTCGCGATAGGCGGGGTGGTAGCGATATTGCTTGCGGCCGCGCGCATCATAGCCGCACGCCTGGAGGTGCGCGGCGGGCTCGGTCGCAAACCAGCAGCCTGTATAGGCAGGCGGCAGGGCGATCCGGCGCAGCCGCTCGATCTCGCCGGGATCGGTGATGCGTTCGCCCGAGGGCAGATGATAGCTGAAGCCCTTGCCGGTCCGTTTCCGGCTTATGCCTGGCTCGCTGTCGGTGCAAAAGACAAGGGATGGCGGGGTGGCCGGATCCGGACCGGGCGCGTTGCTGGGCATAAGGCGACAACGCGGCGAGGCGCGCCTGGCTCCACGCCTCAGTGCTCGTCGAGATAGGCCTGCGTTTCCTTGCCGATCGCCTTGAGCTCGGCGATCGTCTCGTCGAGGGCCTTGCGCTGGCGGGTGAGCACTTTCAGGCGCTTTTCGACATTCGCAAGCATCAGCCGCGCCTGTTCGACATGCTCCGGGTCGGCATCGTAGAGGTCGAGATATTCGGCGATCTCGCGCAGGGTGAAGCCGAGCCGCTTGCCGCGCAGGATGATTTGCATCCGGCCGATTTCGCGCCGCGAATAGACCCGCGTCGACCCCGCGCGGCGCGGCTGCACCAGTCCCTTGTCCTCATAGAAACGCAGCGTGCGCTGGCTCACGCCCAGTTGCCGGGCCACGTCCTTGATGCCGTGCAGCGGCTCGCCGTCCCCATGGTCGTTCGCGGTGCCGCCACTTTCGTCCGTCACGCGGCCGACCTCGCCTTCTCCTCGGCAACGAGCTCCTTCTTGGAAAGCTTGCCGACGGCGGTTTTTGGCAGGGACGGGCGGAATTCAATGGCCTTGGGCATTTCGATCTTGCTGAGGCGCTCCTCAAGGAAGGTGTGCAACTGCTCCGCCGTCAGTTCCATCCCCTCGCGCAGTGCTATGAACAGCTTTGGCGCCTCGCCGCGATAGGGGTCGGGGATGCCGATGGCAATAGCCTCCAGCACGGCGGGATGGGCGTAGGCGGCGTCCTCGATCATGCGCGGATAGACATTGTAGCCACCCGCGATGATGAGGTCCTTCATCCTGTCGATGAGGAACAGATAGCCGTCCTCGTCGAGATAACCGATATCCCCGGTTCGCAGCGCGCCATCGACAAAGGTTTTGCGCGTCGCCTCGGGCTGCTGCCAGTAGCCGCGCATGACCTGTGGGCCGCGGGCGCAGACTTCGCCCCGCTCGCCGCGGCCGAGCAGGCGCTCCGGCGCGTCCGGGTCGCGGATCTCTATGATCGTGCCGGGAAAGGCGGGGCCGCAGCTATTGTCCTTAACCACCCCGCCCAGCGGGTTGCAGGTGATGATCGGCGACGCTTCGGTAAGGCCATAGCCCTCCACCACCTGAACGCCGGTGCGCGCCTCGAACGCCTGGCGCAGGTCGAGCGGCAGCGGCGCGCCGCCCGATACGCAAGCCCTGACCGTCGACAGATCGGGCATCTCGTCCTGCGCAAAGCCGTTCATCGCGACGAGCAGCGTGGGCACGACAAACATCTGGGTCGGCCGGGTCCGCCTGAGCGTCTTCAGGAACTGCCGCTTTTCATAGCGGGGCAACAGCACCATCTGCGCGCCGATCTCGGCGGAGTAGTTCAGCACCGTTGTCAGCGCGAAGACGTGGAACAGGGGCAATATGCCGAGCGTGCGCTCCTGAAATCCGCGCTCCCCGCCGACATGCGCAAGCATCTGGGCGCTGTTGGCAGCCAGATTGGCATGGGTCAGTTCGGCGCCCTTGGGCACGCCGGTCGTGCCGCCGGTATATTGGAGCACGGCCACGTCGGACGGCGATGCGGCAACCGGATCGGGGTCGGCATCCCGCGCGATGAGACGGCTGTAGCGCAGGTGGCGCCCGTCATGCGGGTCGCGCGCGATCTCGCCGGACTTGAGCAGGGTGAAGCCGATGGCCTGCAATGTCGGCAGGACGCCCGCCATGGGACACAGGATGATCTTTTCGAGGCCGGTCTCCTCGGCGACCGCCGCCACCTTGCCCGCGATGCTCTTGAGATCGGGCACCGCCATGAAGCGGCAGCCCGAGTCGGCGATCTGGTGCGCCAGTTCGCGCTCGGCATAGAGCGGGTTGAAATTGACGACGATCCCGCCCGCGCGCAGCACCGCGAAGTAGAGGATCACCGAATAGGGCGTGTTGGGCAGGCACAGGCCCACCCTGTCGCCATGCCTGAGGCCGAGATCCTGCAGGCCGCGCGCCGCCCGGCGGACCGCATCGCCGATCTCTGCCCAGGTCCAGCGGCGCCCGAGAAAGTCGACCGCGGTCCAGTCCGGGTGCCGGGCGAGCGTGGCGTCCAGCAGGTCGGTGAGGAGGCGCGGCCGCTCGTGCAGCGCCTCCCGCCCGTCGGTGAGCGGCGAAGAGGGGATCGCCGCCGTCATCAGAAGCGCGCCCGTGCGCCGAGGGAGAAGACGAAGGCGCGGGCATCCTCCAGCCGGCCGCTGGTCGTGATGGCCGGATAGGGCGCCGCCGGCGCGTAGGGCGCGTCCGGCCGGTCGATCGACGCACTGTCGAAGTGCGAATAGAGGAACGCTGCATCAACGGAGAAACGCTCGCTGAGGTCATAACTCGCGCCGGCGGCGAAATTGAGCCGGTCGGCATCGGGCACCCTGGCATCGCGGAAGCCGTCGCGGGTCGGACCCTCGTCATACTGCACCCCGGTGCGCAGCGTCAGCTTCTCGCTCGCCTTGTAGTCGAGCCCGGCGGCATAGCTGAACACGTCGCGATAGTTCTGCTCGAGCGCGCGGTTGAGCGGCGCGCCGAGCCGGATGGCATCGAACTCGCCCCAGCCGCTCGCGACCACCTGACCGTTGAGCGTCAGGCGGGGGCTGACATGCGCACGCACGCCGAACATCGCCTGCCATGGCGTGTTGAACGTCGCGACCGCGCTGGTCGTGCCGTTGGCGCCGCTCAGCTGCGGGGTGATGAGGCCGGAGACGACCACCTGTCCGTCGAGCTTGTGCTCGATGCTGGACTTGTAGCTTGCGCCCATTTCGAACGGGCCGCGCGCCAGCCGGACACCGACCGACCAGCCCAGATCCCAGCCGCTGCCGGTCAGCGACCTGTAGCCGTCGGACAGCGGGGTCAGGTCCGGCAGGGCATTGGTCAGCTCGGCATTGACCTGCTCGATATTGACCGCGCCGCCGATGGACAGGCCGTCAGCAATCATGATCGCAACGCCGGGCTGGATGTCGATGGTGCGCAGGTGGCTGCGCAGCGCCGAATAGCGGGTCCAGCTATCGCTCGGATATTGCGTGGTGAAGCTGAACGGCGAGGTGACAGCGACGCCCAGCGCGATCCGGTCCGTGATGCCACACGCCGCTGCGCCCGATGGCAGAAAGCCGTCGACAATGGGATTTTCCTGAACCTGACCGGGCGAGACGGCAGTGGTCGCAAGCGGCGGGGAGGCGAGGCCGGTGGGCCGCGTCACGCTCGTGCCGGTGTTGACGACCTTGCCGCGCGGCAGAATGACGCTGGCATGGGCGCTCATTTCGCAGCCCCGCTGTCCGCCGATGGCGGCCGGGTTCCACCAGAGCGAGTCGGGGCCGGAATCCGCCGCTTCGCCGGAAAAGGCGCGGCCGATTGCCCGCGTGGATTGCTCCTGCAAGTAGAAGCCGGACGCCTGGGCGTCGGGCGCCCACATGGCGCCAAGTGGCCATGCGGCGGCAAGCAGGGCGATGCGAGTGGTCTTGATCATGTCTCTCTCCTGTCGATCTGTTTTCTGTTTCAGTTGACCCGTGTCCAGCGTTGGCTCTTGCACAGCGGCCAGACGATGCAGCCCTTCATCTTGAGGTGGTCGCGGTCGGGCAGGCTGATGGTCGCCGAATAGGTGCCCCCGTCCTCGGCATTGTAGATGGTCCCCCCGGACCACTGGTTGCCGGACCATTTGAAACCGCCAAGGATCTGCAGCCCGGCGAGCCTGCGACCACGCAGGGCCGCGTCCTTGTTCTTGGTGTCGGCCAGATCGGGATTGGCCCTGATGCCGTCCGAGCTTTCCAGCGTGCCGCAGATCGAATTGCCGCACCTTCTGATCTCGACGATCCCGTGGCGTGTCTCAGTCTGCCAGCGGCCCACGGCCGCATTGGCGTCGATAGCCTGCACCGCTCCCGCAAGAGCCAGCGCAACAAGCGCACCCATCTCCATGTCTCCTTATCGTCTTGCGGCCCGCCCTCACCTTACCGGGGTCGGTGCTTGGCCTTGAATCGCAGGATGCACCATTTTTCTGTTGACGTATAGGGAAAAATGATGACCTATACAGCGAACAAGGAAATGTGCTCTCTGGAGGATGCGCGACATGGCCGAAGCCGTCATCGCGGGCTATGCCCGTTCCCCCTTTCACCTCGCGGGCAAGGGGGCGCTCGTGCATGTGCGCGCCGACGACATGGCGGCCGCCGTGGTGCGCGCCCTCGTTGACCGCGCAGCCGTCGATCCCGCCCGGCTGGAGGATCTCATCGCCGGCTGCGCGTTCCCGGAGGGGGAGCAGGGCTTCAACGTCGCGCGGCTGATCGGGTTGCTTGCCGGACTGCCGATTTCGGTCGGCGGCATGACGGTGAACCGCTTTTGCGGCTCTTCAATGAGCGCGATCCATTATGCCGCTGGGCAGATCGCGCTGGGCGCGGGTGACGCCTTTGTCTGCGCTGGCGTCGAGTCGATGAGTCGCGTGCCGATGGGCGGGTTCAATCCTCTGCCCAATGCGGCGCTCGCCAAGGTTTCCGCCGCCTATATGAGCATGGGCGAGACGGCCGAGAATGTCGCGGAACGCTATGGCATCAGCCGCGCCGAGCAGGAGGCTTTCGCTGTCGAAAGCCAGAAGAAGGCCGCCGCTGCGCGTGGCGAGGGGCGCCTGAAGGACGAGATCGTGCCGATCGAAACCAGGGCCGGGCTGGTGGAGGAGGATGGCACGCTCCGCCCCGACACCACCGCCGAAGGGCTCGCCAGCCTCAAGCCCGCCTTTTCCGCGACCGGCACGGTGACGGCGGGCACGTCCTCGCCGCTCACGGACGGCGCGGCGGCTGTGCTCGTCACCAGCGCGGACTTCGCCGCCGCGAGCGGGCTCGACGTGCTCGCGCGAATCAGGAGTGTTGCCATATCCGGCTGCGCGCCGGAGGTGATGGGGCTTGGGCCCATCGGCGCATCCAAAAAGGCGCTGGAGCGCGCTGGCATCACCGCCGATCAGCTCGATGTCGTCGAACTGAACGAAGCCTTCGCCAGTCAGGCGCTGGCCTCGATCCGCGACATCGGTCTCGACCCCGCCAGGGTCAATCTCGACGGCGGCGCCATCGCCATCGGCCATCCGCTCGGCGCCACCGGCGCGCGCATCACCGGCAAGGCGGCGCAGCTTCTCAGGCGCACCGGCGGCAGATATGCGCTGGCGACGCAGTGCATCGGCGGCGGGCAGGGCATCGCCACCGTGCTGGAGGCGGTGTGATGGCGGCGCAGGGCAAGATCGGCCGCGTCTGCGTCATTGGCGCAGGCACCATGGGCGCCGGCATCGCGGCGCAGGTCGCCAATGCGGGCGTGCCCGTGCTGCTTCTCGACATCGTCAGGGACCCGCACAATCGCAACGCCGTTGCCGAAGGCGCGGTTGCGGGGATGCTGAAGGCCGATCCCGCGCCCTTCATGTCGAAGGCTGCGGCGAAGCTCGTCGAAACCGGCAATATCGAGGATGATCTCGACAAGGCCGGGCAGTGCGACTGGATCGTCGAGGCGATCGTCGAGCGGCTCGACCTCAAGCAGGGCCTCTATGCGAAGCTCGAACCGCTGCTCAAGCCAGGCGCGGCGATTTCGTCCAACACGTCCACAATTCCGCTCGCTCAGCTCACCGACGGGCGGGGGGAGGCGTTCCGCCGCGCGTTCCTCGTCACCCATTTCTTCAATCCGCCGCGCTACATGCGGCTGCTTGAGGTGGTCGCCGGGCCGGACAGCGACGCCGGGCTGGTCGAGGCGGTCGCCGACTTTGCGGATCGCGCCCTTGGCAAAACCATCGTCAGGACCAAGGATACGCCGGGCTTCATCGCCAATCGCCTCGGCATCTACTGGATGCAGGTGGCGATGAACGCGGCGATGGACCTGGGGCTTACCGTCGAGGAGGCGGACGCCATCGCGGGGCAGCCGATGGGCGTGCCCAAGACCGGCATTTTCGGGCTGATGGACCTTGTCGGCATCGGCCTCCTCCCGCACCTTCAGAAGAGCCTGACCGCGACTCTCGCCGCTGACGATCCCTATCTCGCCATCGCGCGGGTGCCCGATCTGGTCGCGAAGATGATCGCGGACGGCTACACGGGGCGCAAGGGCAAGGGCGGCTTCTACCGGGTCAATCGCGAAGCCGGAAAGCGCAGGGAGGCGATCGACCTCGCAACTGGCGACTATCGGCCGCAGGCCAAGCCAAGCGTCGTTGGTGGCCCGGCCGCCAAAGGCGACATCGCGGCTCTGATCGCCACGCCGGGCAAGACCGGCGCCTATGCCTGGGCCGTGCTCGGCCCGATGCTTTCCTATGCCGCGATGCTGGTGCCGGCGGCGGCGGACGACATCGTCGCGGTCGATAGCGCCATGCGCCTCGGCTACAACTGGAAATGGGGGCCGTTCGAGCTCATTGACCGGATCGGCGCGGCCAATCTCGCCCGGCGGCTTGCCGATGAGGGGCAGGCGGTGCCTGCCATCCTCACCCTCGCGGGTGACCGGCCCTTTTATCGCATCGAGCAGGGCGTGCGGGAATATCTCGGGCTCGACGGCGCCTATCATCCCTTAGAGCGGCCCGAGGGCGTCCTCCTCCTTGAGGACATCAAGCGCACGGCCGAGCCGCTCCTGAAAACCGGGTCGGCGGCGCTTTGGGACATTGGCGACGGCGTTGTCTGTCTCGAATTCACCGGCAAGATGAACGCGCTCGACGGCGAGGTGATGAAAGCGATCGAGCGGGCCGTGCCGCTCGTTGCCGACAAGTACAAGGCGCTGGTCGTCTATAACGAGGGCAGCAACTTCTCGGTCGGCGCCAATCTCGGCCTTGCCATGTTCGCGCTCAATATCGCGGCATGGGGCGAGGTGGAAAAGCTCGTCGCGGGCGGACAGGCCGCCTATAAGGCGCTGAAATACGCACCCTTTCCGGTGGTGGGCGCACCGTCCGGCATGGCGCTGGGCGGCGGGTGCGAGATCCTGCTGCACTGCGACGCCGTCCAGGCCCATGCGGAAAGCTATATCGGTCTTGTCGAAACAGGCGTCGGCATCGTGCCCGGCTGGGGCGGGTGCGGCGAACTACTGGACCGCTGGCAAAAAAACCCGAAGTTGCCGAAGGGGCCGATGCCCGCCGTCGCCAAGGCGTTCGAGACGATTTCCACCGCGACCGTCGCCAAATCCGCCGCCAATGCCATGGAACTCGGCTTCCTGCGCCCCGGCGACGGGGTCACCATGAACCGCGACCGGCTGCTGGCCGACGCCAAGGCGAGGGCGCTCGCGCTGGTCGACGGCTATGCGCCGCCCGAGCCGCCGACCTTCCGCCTGCCGGGCGCCGCGGGCCGTGCCGCTCTTGGCCTTGCCGTGCACGACATGCATGCAAAGGGGGTCGCGACCGACTATGACGTCGTCGTGGCCGGGTCGTTGGGCGAGGTGCTGACCGGCGGCGATGCCGATCACACCGATACGCTGACCGAGGAGGACCTTCTGGCGCTCGAACGGCGCGAATTCATGAAGCGGGTGCGCGATCCCCGGACGGTGGCGCGCATCGAGCATATGCTGAATACGGGCAAGCCCCTCAGAAACTGACAGGAGCGGATCATGCAGGTTTACAACGCCCCCTTGCGGGACATGCGCTTCGTCCTCCACGAGCTGTTTCAGGACGATGGCTTTGGCGGACTCGCCCCCCATGCCGAGTTCACGCCGGATCTTGTCGATGCGGTGCTGGAGGAAGCGGCCAGGCTCACCCGCGAGGTGCTGTTGCCCCTCAACCGTTCCGGCGACGAGGAGGGCTGTGTCCATGAAAATGGCGTCGTGCGCACGCCGGCGGGCTTCAAGTCGGCCTATGACCAGTTTCGCGACGGCGGCTGGTGCGCGCTCGCGTCCGACCCGCAATGGGGCGGTCAGGGCCTTCCCGAAAGCGTCAACAAGATGGTCGAGGAGATGATCTGCGCCGCCAACATTTCCTTCAGCCTCTATCCCGGCCTCACCCATGGCGCGACGACCGCGCTCGAAGGCCATGGCAGCGAGGATCTGAAAGCGGCCTATATGCCGAAGCTCGTGTCGGGCGAATGGTCGGGCACCATGTGCCTGACCGAGGCGCATTGCGGCACGGATCTCGGCCTCCTGCGCACCAAGGCGGAGCCGCAGGGCGACGGCAGCTACCGGATCACGGGCTCCAAGATCTTCATTTCGGCGGGCGAGCACGATCTTGTCCCCAACATCGTCCACCTCGTGCTGGCGCGCCTGCCCGACGCACCCCCCGGCGTGAAGGGGATCAGCCTGTTCCTCGTCCCCAAGTTCCTGCCGAAGGATGACGGTACGCCCGGCCCTGCCAACGGAGTCCAGTGCGCCGCCATCGAGCACAAGATGGGCCTCAAGGCGTCGGCCACCTGCCAGATGAATTTCGACGGCTCGGTCGGCTGGCTCGTGGGCGAACCCAATAACGGCCTCGCCGCCATGTTCACAATGATGAACACGGAGCGGGTTTCGGTCGGCGTCCAGGGCCTCGGCATTGGCGAGGCGGCCTATCAGTCGGCGGTCTGGTATGCCAAGGACCGGATTCAGGGACGCGCGCTCTCCGGCCCCAAGCGGCCCGACCTCGCCGCCGACCCGATCATCGTCCATCCCGACGTGCGGCGGATGCTGATGACGATGCGCGCCTATAATGAAGGGTGCCGGATGCTGTGCGGCTGGGTGAGCCGCGCGCTCGATGCCGAAAAGCACAGCGAGGAGCCGGAGGTGCGCGCCCGCGCGGGCGATCTTGTCGCGCTGATGACGCCGGTGGTGAAGGCGCTCTTCACCGACTGGGGCTTCGATGCGGCCAATCTCGCCGTCCAGACCTATGGCGGCCATGGCTACATTCGCGAATCGGGTGTCGAGCAATATGCGCGCGATGCCCGGATCGCGATGATCTACGAAGGCACCAACGGCATCCAGGCGCTCGACCTTGTCGGGCGCAAGCTGCCGTTCGAGATGGGCCGTTATCTCCGGTCCTTCTTCCACCCGGTCGCGGCCTTCATCGAGGAGAACAAGGGGGAAGGGCCGATGAAGCCCATGATCGACGCCCTTGAAAAGGCGTTCGGCGCGCTCCAGCTCTCGACCGCGACGATTGCGGAGCGGGGCCTCAAGGACCCGGAGGAAGCGGGCGCGGCGGCGACCGATTATCTGCGGCTCATGGGCATGGTGGCGGTCGCCTATCTCTTTGCCAAGGCGACGAGGCTGTCGGGCATGAAGCTGATGTTCGGCGCGGAGGACAAGGATTTCTACAAGGCCAAGATCGCCACCGCGACCTTCTATTTCGAGCGCGTCCTGCCCGAAACGGCCGCCCTGTTCCTCAAGATCAAGGCGGGCAAGACGTCGATGATGGCGATGGACGAAGCGGCTTTTTGATCGCTGGCGCGGCGCTGTCCTACAGTCGCCGCGTCATGCCATGGCTGGCGTCGCCATGCCCGCTCGTGCCCAGCCTCCTTCTATGAAGACTCCCCGGTTGATCGCTTCCGTCGATCAAACGCGATCCACTGAGTGAGTGAAATCCACTTTACCCTGTAACTTGTGTAACCTTCGGCCCCGTCTCAGGCCTTTCGCGCCCTGTAGCGCGCCCGGAACCCTTCGGCGAACGCCGCCAGCCGGTCGCCCGTGATCGCGTCGCGGAGTGCTGCCATCAACGCTTGATAGAAATGGAGGTTGTGCTCGGTCATCAGCATCGCGCCCAGCATTTCGCCCGACTTGATGAGATGGTGGAGATAGGCGCGGCTCCATGTCGCGCACACCGGGCAGGCGCAGTCCGGGTCGAGCGGCTCCATGTCCTCGGCATGCCTGGCGTTCCGGATGTTGACCGGCCCGTCCCAGGTGAAGGCCTGCCCGTTGCGGCCCGAGCGGGTGGGCAACACGCAATCGAACATGTCGATGCCGCGCTCGACCGCGCCGACGATGTCGTCGGGCTTGCCCACGCCCATGAGGTAGCGCGGCCGGTCGTCGGGGAGGTGGCCGACGCAGTGATCGAGGCAGGCGAACATCGCTGGCTGGCCTTCGCCGACCGCAAGGCCGCCGACCGCATAGCCGTCGAAGCCGATGTCGACGAGCGCGCGCGACGACGCCTCGCGCAGCGCCGGATAGAGCGAGCCCTGCTGGATGCCGAACAGCGCCGACCGCCCGCTATGCTCGTCGCCGCTGTCAAAGCCCGCGCGGCTGCGCGCTGCCCAGCGCATCGAGCGTTCCATGGAGAGGCGCGCCTCTTCCTCGCTCGCACCGTTTCTGGTGCACTCGTCGAAGGCCATGACGATGTCGGCGCCGAGCAGCCGCTGGATCTCCATCGACCGTTCCGGCGAGAGCATGTGCCGCGACCCGTCAAGATGGCTGGCGAAGGCGACGCCCTCCTCGGTGATTTTGGTGAGATCGGAGAGGCTCATCACCTGATAGCCGCCGCTGTCGGTCAGTATGGGCCTTTCCCAGCGGCTGAAGGCGTGGAGCCCGCCGAGCCGCGCCACCCGCTCCGCGCCGGGGCGCAGCATGAGGTGATAGGTGTTGCCGAGGATGATGTCGGCCCCGCTTGCCCGCACCTCGGCCGGACGCATCGCCTTGACGGTCGCGGCGGTGCCGACCGGCATGAAGGCGGGGGTGCGGATCGTGCCGCGCGTCATCGCGATCGCGCCTGTCCGGCCTTCGCCGGAACGCGCGTGGATCGAAAAGGCGAAGCGGGGTGCGTCCGGTGCGCCCCCGGCGCGGACGGCGGCGTCGATCAATGGTGATGGTCCATCGGCATCGGCGGCGGCGCGGTGAGGACGAGCATCGGCGCGGGGCTGGGTGTTGCGTGCCAGGCGCCGGGCGATGCCGGAATGTTGACCCAGGCGTTCTCGCCCGCCTCGCACCGCTGGCGGGTGGGGAAGTAGAGCGCGCCCGCCGTGCCGGGCAGCTTCATCATGATGCCGAACTGGTCCCACTGGTCGGCGGGCAGCGTGCCGCCGGTCCACACGATCGCGGTCACGCGCTCGGTCAGCGTTCCGCCGCCCTCGGTGGGCACCGGGCGCGCAAGCGGCGCGTGCTCGATCCGCACTGTCCAGCCGGGCTTGGGCTGCGGCCGGGCGGAGGCGATGCTCTCCGGTATCTCGACCCGCACTTCGCGCGTCGCGGATGCTCCGCAGCCGTGCGACACGCGCAGGAAGCCAGCATAGTAGCTGCCCGTCGGCGCCTCGCCCTGCGAAAAGACGATGTGGGCGCTCGCTGGCGCGGCGAGCAGGGACAGGGCGATGAGGAGGGGGCGGATGGGCTGCATCATGGCCGCTTAGCAGTTGCCGCCGTGCGGCAAAAGCCCGCCGGTCCGCGCGGGCGCAGGCATCTGGACTTGGCGCGCTGGCGCAATTACGCTCTGGAAAGGAGATTGGGGGGAATGCCGCGAGCCATGGCCACGGCCGAACAGACGCAGCTATGGGGCAGCGCGCACCAGCGTGCGCCGACCCTTGTCCTGTTCCATTATTTCGAGCTGGATGAGGTCTATCGCGACAACCTCCTGCATTTCCTCGCTTTCGGCTGGCGTGAGTCCATCGACATCGTGGTCATGTTCGCGGGTGCATGTTCGGTGCCGCTGCCGGACCTGCCTAACATACGCCACGTCCAGACCGAAAACCGCAACAACGACTATGGCGGGATATGCCAGTTCCTCGCCCGGCATCGCGACGAGGCATCGGCCTACCGCCATGTGCTGTTCGTCAACAGCTCGGTCCGGGGGCCGTTCCTGCCGCCGGTTCTCGCGGATGCGGACTGGACCCGACCGTTCACGGACCGGCTTGACCGGGGCAAGACCCTGGTCGGCATGACGATCAACATCCTGCCGCCCGGCTCGTTTCACGCGGTCCGCTACGGCCACAAGTTCGGCGGCAGGGAGCCATACAGCCATGTGCAGACCATGGCCTATGCCATGTCGGGCGAGACGCTGCGAAGCCTCTGCGAGCTTGGCTTCTTCACAGATCGGCCAGCCATGCCGAAGAACGACGTGATCGAAAATTACGAGATCCGCATGTCGCAGCTCATTCTGGAGGCGGGCGGACGGCTCGGCTGTCTGCTGCCGGAATATGACCGGCTCGACTATGCGACGCTCGATCGGGACATCAATCCGACCAGCCACTATGGCGACGTCTGCCATCCCCACGCCTATTTCGGGCGGGCGCCGCACCCGTTCGAGACTCTCTTCGCCAAGACCAACCGGGAGGTCGCCATGGTCGAGTATCTCGACCGGCTCAGTTTCAGCGCGGCGCAGAGCCGCGCACTGCGCGCTGAAATCGCCGGGCATCCGCCCATCGCGGATTTCCTCCAGCGCAAGGCGGCGGGCGCGCAGGAGATGCTGCCGGTGCGCCCGTCGGAGGTGATGCTCCGGCCAGGCGACATCCTCGACATGGCCCAGGGGCTGCTGAGCGAGCAGCCGCAATTCCGGCCCGCCTTCGTCGAGATGTTCAACGGCCTGCCCGCCGCCTGACCGCCGGAGCGAGACCGCCACTGGACACCGCACCGGGCGCCTCCTATCGCACCGCCATGACGGCACATCCCGATTCCATCCTTATCGTCGACTTTGGCAGCCAGGTGACGCAGCTCATCGCCCGGCGGGTGCGGGAGGCGGGGGTCTATTCGGAGATTGCGCCCTTCACCCAGGCGGAGGCCGCGTTCCAGCGGATGAAGCCCAAGGGCATCATCCTCTCCGGTTCCCCCGCCGGGGTGCCCGACGAAGGCAGCCCGCGCGCGCCGCAGTGCCTGTTCGACAGCGGTGTGCCGATCCTCGGCATCTGCTACGGCCAGCAGGTGATGATGCATCAGCTGGGCGGCGAGGTCCGGCCGGGCCACGAGACGGGGGATGGCGGCGAGTTCGGCCGCGCCTTCCTCACCGTCACAGAGCCCTGCGCCCTGTTCGAGGGGCTCTGGCACGTGGGCGAGCGGCATCAGGT
>CAZGVX010000031.1:0-10393 GCA_964529225.1 uncultured Sphingobium sp. | reverse complement strand
GAGATTCGCGCGCAGGTGGGCTCCGGCCGGGTGATCTGCGGCCTGTCGGGCGGCGTCGACAGTGCCGTTGCGGCTGTGCTTATCCATGAGGCGATCGGTGACCAGCTGACCTGCGTGTTCGTCGACCACGGCCTCATGCGCAAGGGAGAGGCGAGCGAGGTCGTCAGCCTGTTCCGCGGCGCCTACAATATCCCCCTCGTCCATGTCGATGCCGCGCACCTTTTCCTGCAGGGCCTTGCCGGGGTTACGGACCCCGAGGTCAAGCGCAAGTTCATCGGCAAGACCTTTATCGACATTTTCGAGGCCGAGGCCGCCAAGATCGGCGGCGCGGATTTCCTCGCGCAGGGGACGCTCTACCCCGATGTGATCGAAAGCGTCAGCTTCACCGGCGGGCCGTCGGTGACGATCAAGAGCCACCACAATGTCGGTGGCCTGCCCGAGCGCATGAACATGCAGCTCGTCGAGCCGCTGCGCGAGCTGTTCAAGGACGAGGTGCGCGCGCTTGGCCGCGAACTCGGCCTGCCGGAGATTTTCGTCGGCCGTCATCCCTTCCCCGGCCCCGGCCTCGCGATACGCATCCCCGGCGAAGTGACCGAGGAACGGTGCGACATCCTGCGCAAGGCCGACGCCATCTATCTCGACGAGATTCGTTCGGCGGGTCTCTATGATGCGATCTGGCAGGCCTTTGCGGTGCTGCTCCCTGTGCGCACGGTGGGCGTGATGGGGGACGGGCGCACCTATGACAATGTGCTGGCGCTCAGGGCCGTCACCTCGACCGATGGCATGACGGCGGACATCTACCCGTTCGACAGCGCCTTCCTGTCGCGGGTCGCGACGCGGATCATCAACGAGGTGAAGGGCATCAACCGCGTCGTCTATGACTATACGTCAAAGCCGCCCGGCACGATCGAGTGGGAGTGATCGGCTCCCACCCATTTTCACCTGACGTCATGCGGTCTCCACCAGCACCACTTCGCTGTCCTCGATCGCCGTAATGCGCAGCGTTTCCAGCTCGGCGATCGCAACGCCGTCACCCGCATTGGCGCGGACATCGCCGATGCTGATCGCGCCGCTGGCCGGCACCAGATACGCCTTGCGCCCGGTGCCCAGCAGATAGTCGGCACTCTCGCCCGCCCTGAGGGTGGCGCCGAGGACGCGAGCCTCGGCACGGATCGGCAGCGCCTCCTCGTCACCCGCCATGCCCGATGCCAGCGGCACGAAGCGGCCCTCGCGCCCCTCCTTCGGAAAAGGCCGGGTGCCCCAGCCGGGCGCGTCGCCGGTGCGGGTCGGCAGGATCCAGATCTGGAACAGGCGGGTGGTTACATCCTCGCGGTTGTATTCGCTGTGGCGGATGCCGGTCCCGGCGCTCATCACCTGCACGTCGCCAGCCTCGGTGCGGCCCTTGTTGCCTAGGCTGTCCTCATGCGTGATTGCGCCCTCCCGGACATAGGTGATGATTTCCATATCGCGATGGGGATGGGGGGCGAAGCCGCTATGCGGGGCGATGGTGTCGTCGTTCCAGACCCTGAGCGCGCCCCAGTTCATGCGCGCCGGATCATGATAGTCGGCAAAGGAGAAATGGTGGCGTGCATCGAGCCAGCCATGATTGGCCGCGCCAAGCTCTGCATAGGGTCGAAGTTCGATCATCCTTTTCACTCCTCTTGTTGTCGGCGGGTATCGGCCCGCCGTTGATGCATCCAATATCGGCGTTGCTGTCCTTTCGGAAAAGACATATAAATCGAAACCATTCATTCAGGAATTTGGAATGACCGGCGATCCTGGCCTGCCGACTCTCGATCAACTCCGCATCTTTCTGGCGATCGTCGACGAGGGAGGGTTTGCGGCGGCAGCGCGACGGCTCAACCGCGCTGTGTCGGTCATCAGCTATGGTCTGGCCAATCTCGAGGCACAGCTCGGGCTGCGATTGTTCGATCGTGAGGGCGCGCGCAAGCCATTGCTGACGGCGCAAGGGCGCGCGCTCGTGGCCGAGGCACGGGCGATTGCCGGCAATGTCGACGGGCTGCGTGCGAAGGTGAAGGGGATGCTGGAAGGGCTGGAGCCGGCGCTCGACCTGGTGGTCGACGTGCTGCTGCCCACAGAGCGGCTCGGTGTGGCGCTGCGCGCCTTTGCGGCGGCGTTCCCGTCCGTGCAGCTGCGCCTGCATGTCGAGGCGCTGGGCGCCGTCGCCGGCATGGTCCTGGACGGGACGGCGGACATTGGCCTGTCCGGCCCGCATGTGAGCGGCGTTGACGGGCTGGATTCGCGCGCCGTGGGATCAGTGCCGCTCATCCCGGTCGCTGCACCCGATCATCCCCTTGCCCGCGCGCCCGCGGTCGCACCGGGCGCCTGGCGGGAGCATATCCAGCTTGTCCTGAGCGATCGGTCCACACGCACCGCAGGTCGCGACTTCGGCGTGCTCAGCGCGCGCACATGGCGCCTCGCCGATCTTGGCGCCAAGCACGCCCTCCTGCGAGAAGGCATAGGCTGGGGCAATATGCCGCAGCCTATGATTGAGGCCGATCTGGCGGCGGGCACGCTCGTGCCGTTGGGGATGCCCGACTATCACGGCGAGATTTACCCCTTCGCCGCGATCTGGCGCAGGGATGCGCCGCCTGGCCCGGCGGCATCGTGGCTGATCGACAGATTTGCCGCTCTGGCCGGGATATCCGATCTCACCCGATCCGGGAAGGTCGCTTGACGTGGCGCGAGCACCGTTTGCTACGGTTGCGATCAAAATCTCGTGCGGCCCAATTTTTAAGATGAAATCGCGTGTGAAACATGTTGTTATCAGGAAGAACATAAAATTAACCACGCTTCGTTAGTCAATCAGGCAACAACAGGAGAGGAGCAGACGGGCTGGATCGAACGGGGTAGTGAATGCACGACGACATACTCAATCTGGCTCTCGAACTTTCGAAGATTACCGGCGAGAAAATCGGGTCGATTGATCAGATCATGGTCAAGACCCAGATCCTGGCGATGAACGCCCGGCTCGAAGCCG
The DNA here is from genome assembly GCA_964529225.1 of uncultured Sphingobium sp. GTDB lineage: Bacteria > Pseudomonadota > Alphaproteobacteria > Sphingomonadales > Sphingomonadaceae > Sphingobium. The sequence goes on along the minus strand of CAZGVX010000031.1, from coordinate 7,392 downwards.
CCCGCGCGGGCGAGCATGGTCGCAGTTTCGGCATCGTGGCGCAGGAAATGGGATCGGTGACCGAGGAAGTGAGCAGGCTCTCCGCCGACCTCAACAAGGCCATCAGCGACAATGCGAGCCGCATCGAGGCGGCAGGCCGCAACATGCTGGCGGATTTTCGTGGTCAGCGTTTTGCCGATCTCGCGCGCAATGCCGTCGAGATCATCGACCGCAACCTGTATGAACGGTCCTGCGACGTGCGCTGGTGGGCGACCGACAGCGCCGTGGTGAACGCCGTGCAGGTTCCCTCGCGCGAGGCCTGCGCCCATGCGAGCGAGCGGCTGGCGACCATCCTGCGGTCCTATACCGTCTATCTCGATCTATGGATCGCCGACGCCAATGGCGTCATCGTCGCCAATGGCCGGCCGGAGCGTTATCGCGACGTGGTTGGCCATTCCGCGCGGCAGGAGGAGTGGTTCTGCAAGGGGATGGCTACCGCCAACGGCGATGCCTTTGCCGTGGTCGACATCGAGCGCAACAATCATCTCGAAGGCGCGACCGTCGCAACCTATTCGACCGCGATTCGGCAGGACGGCAGGCTGGACGGGCGCGCCCTGGGCGTGCTCGGCATATTCTTTGACTGGGCGCCGCAGGCGGGTACGATCGTCCGGGAGATTGCACTTAGCGACGAGGAGCGGGCGAGTACGCGGGTCATGCTGCTCGATGCAAAGCACCGTATCATCGCCGCCCATCCCGAGGCGCATGACGGTGCCACCTTTCCTATCGAGGCTGCTGCCAGCGCGGGCCACTACCGCAAGGGCAACAGCCTGATCGCCTACGCCAGGACGCCGGGATATGAAACCTATGCCGGGCTTGGCTGGTTTGGCTGTCTGGAAAGCAAACTTTCCGCCTGACCGGCTATTGGCCGTCGACCTCAAGGGCAATGCCGGGCGTGCGAGGATCGGCCGCGCCCTCCCATCCCGTCGGGGTCAGCGCCGCTCCGTTCGCCTTGAGCGCAAGCGGCTGGATCGCGACCGTGTGACCCATGCCCTCAAGCGCCGCCTTGAGCCCGTCGAGGCCACCGTCCTTCTCCAGCACAAGGCCATCCTTGTTGAAGTAGAGGAGGCCGAGGCGGATCGAGTCGGCGACACTCATGCCCCAGTCGAGATGGGCGATGATCGCCTTGGCAACCTGCATGATGATCGTGCGCCCGCCAGCCGCGCCAATCACGAACACCGGCTTGTCGTCGGCATCGTAAACGATGGTCGGCGCCATGGATGACAGGGGCCGTTTGCCCGGTTCCACCCGATTGGCGACAGGCGCGCCATCCTTCTCCGGCGCGAAGGTGAAATCGGTCAGCTGGTTGTTGAGGACGTAGCCGTTGACGATGATCTGGCTGCCGAAATAGCCCTCGACGGTCGAGGTCATGGCCGCGATGTCGCCGTCCCTGTCGATGGCCAGAAAGTGACTTGTTTGCGGCACTTCCGCCGAGCGGGCGGCGGTGCGTGCCTGGGCACCCGCGGGTGTGCCGGGCGTGTAGCTCCTGAGGGCTTTCCTGGGGTCGATCAGGCGCCCCCGCGCCTGGAGATAGGCCGGGTCGATGAGGCCAGTGACGGGCACGGCCACGAAATCCGCATCGGCCAGCCACTTGTCGCGGTCGGCATAGGCCAGGCGCATGGCTTCCGCGATCAGATGCCAGCTTCCGGGATTGTCGCGACCGCTCGCCTTGAGGTCGAACCGCTCCAGCATCCCCAATATTTCGAGCACCGTGACCGCGCCGGACGAGGGCGGTCCCATGCCGCAGACCTTCCAGACGCGGTAGCGACCGCAAACGGCGGGACGCGCCTTGGCCTCATAGCCCGCAAGGTCGGCAGCCGTCAGGCTGGTCGCGTTCAGCGGCGCGCTTGCAACGGCCTTCTCGATCGCCGCCGCATTCTCACCCTTGTAAAAGGCGTCGGGCCCCTCCGCCGCCAGCTGGCGCAGATAGGCGCCGAGCGCCGGGTTGCGGATCGTGGTGCCGACCGGCGCAGGCTTGCCGTCCACCCAGTAGAGCGCCCGCGCGTCGGGGAAATCCTTCCAGATTGCCGACACCGCGCTCATGCGCTTGAACATATAGTCGTTGACGACATAGCCGTCCTCCGCGAGGCGGATGGCCGGTTGGAAAAGCGCCGCCCACGGCAGCTTTCCCCATTTGGCATGGACCTTCGCGGCCAGGGCGATCGCGCCGGGCACGCCGACCGATCGGCCACCGGGAAAAGCGGCAAGGAACGGGAGCGGCTTGCCGTCGGCGTCCAGGAAGAGCGCGCTGGTTGCGCTCGCAGGCGCGGTTTCCCGTCCGTCGACGGTTTCGAGAAGGCGCGCCTTGGCATCGTGGTGAAGAAAGAAACCGCCACCGCCGATGCCGCTCGATTCCGGCTCCACCACCGTCAGCGCGATCATCATCGCCATGGCTGCGTCGGTCGCCGAGCCACCCTGACGCAGGATATCGCGCCCTGCCTCGCTGGCGCGGGGGTCCGCGGAGGAGACGAGGCCCCCATCGGCCAGCGCGGGCATTGGCAGGAGCGCCACAAGGCAGGCAAGGGCGAGGCGGAGCGGGGCGGAAAAAGACATCATTCAAGGACTTTTGCGGGGGATAAGCGCGAAGGCAAGCGCATTGTCAGGCCCCTGCGTCGATCCCCACCGCCTGCGCGATGTTCGCCAAGCCGTCGCGCTGCAGCAGGCGGACAAGCTCCCGGTTGATCCGCGCCGCCAGCCACGGCCCCTCGAACACCATCGCGCTGTAAAGCTGGACGAGGCTTGCCCCGGCACGAATCCGGGCATAGGCATCGTCGCCGCTCGCTATGCCCCCCACGCCGATGAGCGTCATCCCGCCTCCCGTCGCGGATCTGAAATCCTTCAGGCGTCGCAGAGCAAGGTCGCGCAGCGGCGCGCCGGAAAGCCCCCCTGCCTCCGTCGCCAGCGGCGAACGCAGCGCGGCGGGGCGCGATATCGTCGTGTTGGATACGACGAGCGCATCCACCCGACGTTCCATCGCCACGGCGGCGATGTCGTCAATGTCGGCTGTGGTCAGGTCGGGGGCGACCTTGAGCCAGACAGGCGGGCCGCAGTCTCCCCGCGCCGCCATCACGCGCTCCAGAAGCGCGTCGAGCGCGGTCCGGTCCTGGAGCGCGCGCAAGCCCGGCGTGTTCGGAGAGGAAATGTTGACGGTGAGATAGTCGGCATGGGGTGCCATGCGCTGTACGCCCGCAACATAGTCGGCGATGCGATCCGCCGAGTCCTTGTTGGCGCCGATATTGATGCCGAGGATGCTCCCCGCCGGCCTCGGTTGCGCAAGGCGAACAAGTGCCCCGTCCTGTCCCCCATTGTTGAACCCCATGCGGTTGATGACGGCGCGATCTTCGGTGAGGCGGAACAGGCGCGGCCGCGCGTTGCCCGCCTGAGGCAGGGGCGTCAGCGTGCCCACTTCGGTAAAACCAAATCCGAAACGGGCCATTCGGCTGAATATCCGGGCATCCTTGTCGAAGCCGGGGGCGAGCCCGACCGGTCCCGCGAAGTTCATGCCCCACAGGCGCTGCCCGAGCGAGTCGTCAAATGATGGCGCCGGCGCGGGCGGTAACAACTGAAGCGCCGCAATGGCGAGGTGATGCGCCCGCTCGGCGTCGAGACGGGTCAGTGCGAATCGTATGAGTCCGGTCATGGCCGTGCCGGTGCTAGCCCAGACGAGTCGCGATCGGGAGCGGCAATTTTTGCAATCCATTGCTAAAGATAAGGAGCTCGGATATTCTGCTGTTAACTGTAGAAATTCGGTCGAGATGTGACCGGAATGTCCTGCTGTTCATCATTCTGTCGCGATTGATGGCGATTCCATCCAATCATACTCAGGATCGCCGATTTAGGCACATGGTGCGACCCGAAGGGCTCTTATGTCTTTGGACGTGGAGACCTTGCAACTTCAGGACCTGCTGGACGTTGTCCGGCAGGTCTTTTTTTCCATTTCTGTCCAAAATGGTGATGCACGTCGCATTCTGGGCGGCAATAACGGATGTAACAAGACGAGAATTGTCAGCGGAGATCATGTGGCAGAGCGTCCGGACGGGATGAAGGGAACGGAGGCGGTCCAACGAGCGCCCCGGCACGCCCCTGCAGTTTCGCCGGCCCAGTCCGCACTATCGGGTGCCGTATCGCTCACCTATCTCGCGCCGCCGCCCGATCTGGCGGACAAATTCGGCGCGCTTTACCATTTCATCGCCGACAAGGCGGAGGTCGAGGACCATACGCGCGCCGAGCTGGCGCAACTGCGTTTCATGTTGTCCGGCACGGGCCATTATATTTTCGGTGACGGGCGGCAGGTCGAGACGCCGCGCCTGTGCCTTCTCGGTCCGACCAATATGGCCACGCGTTTCCGCGTCGCGGGACCGCTACGGGTTCTGGGCATCGGCATACTGCCGCTCGGCTGGATCGCGCTGCGTCTCGGGGATGCGAGTGAGCTGGCGGAGAACCTCGCCGACATCGGCCAGCGCCTCGGCAAGGCCGGGCGAGAGCTGATGGCCGATCTTCAGCGGATCAACGATATCGAGGAGGCAGCCCCGCTGGTCTGGCAGCTGCTGCGCGATGCCGTGACTCCGCCCCAGTCGACGCAGCTTGCCTTCGTCAATGCGACGGATGCGTGGCTGACAGGCGCGAATTCGCCCCGGATCGAAGACCTGCAGATCGCGACGGGCTTGTCGGCGCGGCAGATCTCGCGACTCTGCAATCGCTATTATGGCGCGTCCCCGAAATATCTCGCCCGAAAATATCGGGCGTTGCGCTGTGCTCAGGCGATTGCCATCGACCAGCTCGAGTGGACGGACTGCTGCGGCGACGCCTTTTACGATCAGTCGCATTTCATAAGGGAAATCAAACACTTCATCGGCATGACCCCCAATCAGCTCCGCGGCAATGCCAGCCTGGTCATGCGGCTGACCATGGGGCGGCGCGATGTCGCTGACCTCGCTGCGCTGAGCCGCATGGGATAAAGTCCGATTAACCTCTTGATCGGACGGCGCCGAGGCGTCACATAGAAATCGGACCGGATCAATCCGATTTTCGCGCCGATTTTCTCGAGGGTCAGTTGCAGATTTCCAGCCTCACCGATCAGGCCGTTATCCTGATGCAGGCCGCCGCAGGGCGTTGCGGCGGGACGCGGCCGAGCGCCACGGACCTTGCCGAGGCCACCGGGATTGCGGTGCCGACCGCGCAGAAGCTGGTAAGCGTGCTCAGTCGTGCCGGGCTGCTCCGCTCGACGCGCGGACTTGGCGGTGGTGTCCGCCTGGCCCGTCCGGCGGCGTCGATCACGCTGGCCGAGGTCGTTGAGGCGCTCGAGGGACCGATCGCGCTCACCAGCTGTCTTGACGAGCGCCGTCATGACCGCTGCGCCCGGGAGGCACGCTGTGGGATGCGGCCGCACTGGGCGCCGGTGAACGCGGCCATTCGCGACGTGCTGGCTGGCGTGACGCTCGCCAGCCTGTTCGCCCCTGTCGATGTGGAGGCGGCGGCATGAACGAACAGGTTCGCAATGCCGAGGCGCTCGCCGCCGCAAAGCGCGCGAGCGACTATGAATGGGGTTTCTCGTCGGATGTCGAGCAGGAGTTCGCGCCTAAGGGGCTCAGCGAAGACACCGTTCGCTTCATTTCCGCTAAAAAGAACGAGCCCGCGTGGATGCTCGACTGGCGTCTGAAGGCCTATCGCCACTGGCTGACGATGGAGACGCCGGACTGGGCGAAGCTCGCCGTGCCGCCCATCGACTATCAGGGCGCCTATTATTACGCCGCGCCCAAGAAGAAAGCGGAGCTGGAGAGCCTCGACGAGCTCGATCCCGAAATCCGCCGCACCTACGAGAAGCTCGGCATCCCCATCGCTGAGCAGGAGGTGCTGGCAGGGGTCAAGGGCGCGCGCAAGGTCGCCGTCGACGCCGTGTTCGACAGCGTGTCGGTCGCCACCACCTTCCGCAAGGAACTGGAGGAAGCCGGCGTCATCTTCCGCTCGATCAGCGAGGCGATCCGCGAGTTTCCCGATCTGGTTCGCAAATGGCTTGGCCGGGTCGTGCCGATGGGCGACAATTATTTCGCGGCCTTGAACTGCGCGGTCTTTTCCGACGGCACCTTTGTCTATGTGCCGGAGGGCGTGCGCTGCCCGATGGAGCTCAGCACCTATTTCCGCATCAATGCCGAGAATACCGGTCAGTTCGAGCGCACGCTCATCGTGGCCGACAAGGGCTCTTACGTCTCCTATCTGGAAGGCTGCACCGCGCCTCAGCGGGACGAGAACCAGCTCCACGCCGCTGTCGTGGAACTGGTCGCGCTGGACGACGCCGAGATCAAATATTCGACGGTGCAGAACTGGTATCCCGGTGACGCCGAGGGGCGCGGCGGTATCTATAATTTCGTGACCAAGCGGGCGCTGTGCCAGGGTGCCCGCTCCAAGGTGAGCTGGACGCAGGTCGAGACCGGATCGGCGATCACCTGGAAATATCCGAGCTGCGTGCTGAACGGGGCGGACAGCGTCGGCGAGTTCTACTCGGTCGCTGTCACCAACAACTATCAGCAGGCCGACACCGGCACCAAGATGATCCACAATGCGCCGGGCACCCGCTCGACGATCGTCTCGAAGGGGATCAGCGCCGGGCGGTCGAGCGGCACTTATCGCGGGCTGGTGCGCATGGGCGCCAATGCGGAGGGTGCGCGCAACTTCACCCAGTGCGATTCGCTGCTGCTTGGCGACGACTGCGGTGCGCACACCGTGCCCTACATCGAGGTGAAGAACCCGTCGGCGATCGTCGAGCATGAGGCGACAACAAGCAAGATCAGCGATGATCAGCTTTTCTATGCGCAGCAGAGAGGGTTAAATAGTGAATCGGCCGTAACATTGATAGTGAACGGCTTTGCCAGGGACGTGCTCCAGCAATTACCGATGGAATTCGCAGTGGAAGCGCAAAAGCTTCTCGGAATTTCATTGGAAGGGAGCGTCGGATGACCCGGATTGTGTTGACGAGCATGGTTACTGTTCTTGGTCTTAATGCCACCCCGGCGCTTGCCGAACCGGCTGCGCTCAGCACGCCGCGGGCAGACCCCACCGCAGACCTGCCGATGACCGAGGCTTTCGCTGGCGCGCTCGGCGGTTACCGGGACTGTGTGATCCGCGCGCTGGGGATGGGTGCGGTCGCCGCGCCGCAGACCATGGCCCGCGCGGCGATGAGCCGCTGCACCCGCGCCGGCAATTTCGTGCGCGCGCAGCTGATGGCCGACATCTCGACCGGCAACCCCGGCCTCGCCGTGCGGGACGTTACCGCCAAGGCGGACGCGGGCATGGCGTTCGTCGGCCCGATGATCGAATCGGTCGCGACCGACACCGCCCGCGAGCAGATCAGCCAGAGGA
>CAZGVX010000030.1:0-29567 GCA_964529225.1 uncultured Sphingobium sp. | reverse complement strand
CAGCCAGCAGGTTTGCATGAGGCTTGCGACCGCAGGGTAGTGCGGAACCTGAGGCCCTGCTCATGGTCTGCCCACGGCGACCTTGATCCGTGCCCACATGCCCGGTGCTCGCGCGATGTCGGTGCCCAACCGGCGCCACTCGTGGAGCGCAATGTCGATCGGATTGCGTGAGTCGAGGTCGTGGACGAGCCCGTAGCGCAGCGTCCGATCCACGGGCTCGGCACGGAAGGTGCCGAACAGGCGATCCCACACGATCAGCACGCCGCCAAAGTTGCAGTCGAGATAGTCGGTTTCGCTCGCATGGTGCGCGCGGTGATGGGACGGCGTGTTGAAAACCGCCTCGATCCAGTTGGGCAGGCGGCGGACCGCCTCGGTGTGGAGCGGGAACTGATAGATGAGGTTGACCCCCATCAGAACCGCCACCACCATGGGCGGGAAGCCGACCAGCACGAGGGCGGCGAAAAACACCCATCCGAGCGAGAAGAACTCGGTCCAGCCAAGGCGGACGGCGCTCGGCAGAACATATTCTTTGGCCGAATGGTGGACAGCGTGGGTTGTCCACATCCAGCGGACTGTGTGGCTGAAGCGGTGGAACCAGTAATAGGCCAACTCGACCGCAAAGAAGCCGCCGATCCAGGTTCGCCAATCATAGGCGGGGAACTGCAACGGGGCGAGGTCCGCCAGCGCCAGAAACGCAGCACCCACAGCGATCCCGGTGATCGGGCGTATGATCGCCTGCCCGACGGCTACGCCAAGGCTCGCTGCGGCGGCGGCGCCATCATAGCCGCGACCGCTGCGTCGCCGCCAGACGATCTCCGCCAGCACAAGCGCCAGCATGACCGCGAGTATCCAGGGGTGTTGGAAAGCGAGACGCATGACGCAATCTCCTAAGTCCGCTTCAGTTCGGCGATCGCCGTGTCGATTTCGGCGCCGGTGACACGGTTGTCGCGATTGCGATCGGCCAGGTCGTATGCGGTTGTTGGGCCGGACAGAAACTCGGCGCGACTGATGCGGTCATCGCGATTGCTGTCATAGGTCTCGCGCAAGGTCGCGAGCCGTCCGCCATCCCAGCGGGATCGCGCGAAACGCGGCAGATCGTCCTTGCTGAAATAATTGTCGCCATTGCGATCGAGGCGGGGCCATTCCGCGGCGCGATGGCTGATCAGTTCCTGGCGGGTGATCGTGCCGTCCCGGTTTGCATCGGCGGCGCGCATGCGCTCGAACGCCTCCTCGGCGATGTCGCGGTTCGACAACCCCGAAGGGGCGGCCTGCGCGAGGCCGGGTGCCAGCGTCGCCAGGGCGGCGGCGGCGACAAAGGTGCGTGCAAAAACCATGATGTGATCCATTCAAAAGGAGGGATGGCGCGATGCTCGCAACAGGGGGGACGAGCATCGCGCCATGTCGCGTGAGAACGATCCGGCCGGGGCCGGAAAGTCACCGCGATTGAGTTACCGGCAGGCGATCGCTTCGCCAGCGGCGTTCGTGCAGCCGCCGGTGTGGCTGATCGAACCGTTGCTGAGGGTGGTCGAGCCGGAATAGCTGTTGCCGGTGGCGGCGTTGGTGGCGTTGGTCGAGCGCGAGCCGCTGGCGGTGCCATCCGCGCTGCGGGTGAAGCTGCCCTGCGAGGAGGCGCTGCCACGCGCGCCGCTCGTCGATGCTTCGGCGCTGCGCGAGACCGAGCCGTCCGGCGAGACCGACGTGGTGGAATAGCGGGCGCCGCGCGCGCCGTTGACGCCCTGGAAGCCCGACGTGCTCGAGCGGGTCTTGGTGCCGTCAGCGGCGACAGTGGTGCCAGCCGCGCGGCCAGCGACGCCCTTGCTGCCGGCCACGGCGCTGACAGAGCCGTTCTGGCCACGGAGACGAATGCCGCCGGCCTCGGCGGTGGATGCAAGGGTGAGGGCGGCGAGTGCCGAGAGCGCGGTGATGACGCGGCGATGGTTGGTCATGTGAAATCTCCTTCTTGCGGCCCGGGTGGGGAGGGGCAGGTGGTGCCGGGCGACGAGGGCTTTCTGCCCGCAACTTGCATCAGCGCAATGTCGCAAAACCGGCAAGTCGTGGCACGACGTGACAGAAGGCGCCGGCTGTAATGCTTTGTCACATCTTCCCCGCTAGGCTGTGTGGCTGATTGGCCCAGGTAGTGGCAGGACACCGACCATGACCGAACGAGCACCCCGCCTCCTGGTCGTTGATGACGACCCCGAACTGCGCAGCCTGTTGCAGCGATTTCTGTCGGAGCATGGCTATGCCGTGCGCGCGGTGGACAGCGGCAAGGCCATGGACGTGGCGCTTCAGCGCGATCCCGCCGACGTGATTGTGCTGGACCTGATGATGCCTGGCGAGGATGGCCTCGCAATTCTTCGCCGCCTGAGGGCCGGGGGCGAACAGGTGCCGGTGATCATGTTGACCGCGCGCGGCGATCCGGTGGACAGGGTACTCGGGCTGGAGATGGGCGCTGACGACTATCTCGCCAAGCCGTTCCTGCCCCGGGAACTGGTGGCGCGCATTGCCGCGCTGCTGCGTCGTATCGCTCCGGCGCGCAGCGCAAATAGCGACGAGACCGTGACGATTGGCCCGTTCGAGGTCAACTTCTCCGCAATGACCGTCAGCCGCGACGGCGAGCAACTCGCGCTCTCGTCGCGGGAATTTGCGCTGATGGCGGCGTTGGCGCGCTGTCCCGGTCGCCCGCTCAGCCGGGCACAGCTGATCGACCGCGCGCTGGGCCGCGATGCAGAGGTGACTGATCGCGCGATAGACGTTCAGGTCGCCCGCCTGCGCCGGGCCATTGGCGACGATGCGGGCGAGCCCCGCTATATCCGCACGGTGTGGGGCGTGGGCTATGTGCTTGCGCCGGAGCGCGGCGGCTCCGGCGTCTGATGCGCGGGGACCACGCTTCGCCGATGCTGCCGCGCAGCCTCCTTCGCCGGAATGTCGTCCTGATGGTCGGTGTTGTTCTGGCCGGGCAGGTCGTGGCGGGGCTGCTGGTCATGGGACTGGTGATCGGGCCGCAGATCAACCGGATCGCGCAGCTGACCGCCGACATGGTCTCTGTCCTGACGCGCGCCGTCGAGGATCTGCCACCGCAGCGGCGCGAGGCCATGCTGACGCGGATCGGAGGCAGCGGCAATCTCCTGATCCGCCTCGATCAACCGCCCCTCACCAGTGCCAAGCGGCCATTGCGCAATTTCCTGCCGAATTTCGTGGAACGGGAGTTTGTCCGCGCGTTGACGAAACGGCTGGAGCCCGCGCACAATCTGTCATGGCGACGCGGCGCCGATGACCGGCTCTGGTTCGCGCTGCGGATGGGCGCGCGGCCGGTCTGGATCAGTGTTACGCCGCCTGCGGGGCGGAGCGCGTTGCTGACTCTGCTCTACGCCCTTGTGGCGGCCTTCATTGTCGCGGCAGTGGCCGGCTTTCTGCTGCAGCGGCGGCTGGATGCGCCGCTCCGGCGGCTTGCGACCGAGGTGGATGCGTTTGCGCCCGATGCCTCGAAGCAGGGGCGTCCGCTACCCGTGCTGGAAACGGACGGTCCCGAGGAGGTCGCGGCAGTCGCCCGCGCCTTCAACCGCATGACGGCTCGGCTTGCGGAGGACGAGGCTGAACGCACGCTGATGCTGGCCGGGGTCAGTCACGATCTACGCACCCCCTTGACCCGGCTTCGCCTGTGTCTGGAGATGATGGGGGGCAATGATGCGCAGATGGAGGCAACGGCCACACGGCAGGTCGAACGGATCGAGGCGATGCTCGAGCAGTTTCTCGATTATGCGCGCGGCTTTGCCGAGGAGCCGCTGCGCGACTGCGATATAGCGGACATGCTGCGAACCGTTGCACGCGACTGTGACCCTCAGGGACAAACCGAGGTGATGGTCGACGCACCCGTGCGGGCTGAACTGCGATATCAGGCGGTTGGCCGGGCGATCGGCAACCTGCTCGGCAATGCCCTGCGCCACGGACAGCGCCCCGTTCGCCTTGATGCCCGGCGGGAGGGCGGGTCTGTCATGATCGAGGTCAGCGACGCCGGGTCCGGCTTCGATGCCGTGGAAGCCGAGCGGCTGATGCGCCCCTTTGCGCGCGGCGACACGGCCCGCGGCGGTGACGGTGCCGGACTGGGGCTTTCCATCGCCGACCGCGTGGCAAAGGCCCATGGCGGGCGTGTGCGCTTCTCGCATTCAGACGGCCGCTTCCGCGCTATTCTCGATCTGCCGGATATGGGCGCGGCCGCTCGTTAGTTGCGGCAGAGTACCGCTGGCCGACTATGCCGACCTCGTTCCTCCGCCGCCCGAGCGCGTTTTCTTCCAGTACTGGACCTGTGCGCGCGTCATGCCGATCGCCAGCGCCGCGGCGCTCGCATTGCCGTCATGCTGATCGAGCGCGGCGGAAATCAGCTGATCGAGCACGTCCTGTTGGGTAAGACCGCTGCTCAGCAGGAGCGAACCCAGTTGTGGCCTGTCCTGCTGCTGGCCGGAGCGACGGTTGAGGATGAAGCGCCGGAAAGCATCGGGCAGCGCGTCCGCTTGATTGCCCGATCCGCTTCCCGGCGTCAGATGGTGGGTCGTGATCGGTTCGTCATCCTCCACGAGGATGATGCCCCGCTCGATCAAATTCTCCATTTCACGAACATTGCCCGGCCAGTCATAGTCATGGAAGCAGCGGACCACGTCGGCGTCGAACCGCATGCCCGACCGGCCGTGACGCGCTGACAGGCGCTGGAGAAAATAGTTGGCCAGCACAGGAATGTCGGCCGGGCGCTCGCGCAGCGGCGGGATATGGATGGGAAAGGTGCCGAGCCTGTGGAACAGGTCCAGCCGGAATGTCCCCTTCTCCAGATCCTGCGCCAGATTGGCATTGGTGGCGGCGACAAGGCGCACATCCACCTTGATGGCGCGCGTTCCGCCGACCCGCTCGACCTCGCCGTCCTGCAGCACGCGCAGCAGCTTGCTTTGCGCGGCAAGTGACAGCGTTCCGATCTCGTCGAGGAACAGGGTGCCGCCGCTTGCTCGCTCGAACCGGCCGGGGCGGCTCGCCGATGCGCCTGTATAGGCACCCCGCTCGACCCCGAACAGCTCCGCCTCGATCAGCGTGTCGGGGATCGCGGCGCAGTTGAGTGCGACCATGGGTTGATCCGCCCGACGACTTCGCTTGTGCAGTTCGCGTGCGAAGACCTCCTTGCCGACGCCGCTCTCTCCCAGAAATAGCACTGGCGCCAGTGTCGGCGCGACCTTGTCGACAAGGTGCAGCACCGCATTGAACTGCGAGGATGCGCCGACAATCGAGCGTGCGCCCATCTGCAGGTCGTGATCGGCGGTGTGGCGTGGATGGCCGGGCGCCGCCGAAGATGGCCGGCGGCTGTATGTTTCGGCCCGGAACCAGCGGAGCTCGGCCTCCGCATCAGGCCACTCGTTCGCAGGCTTGCCGACGAGGTAACAGCGCGGATGCCCCATGGCGACGCATTCCAGCTCCCGAAAGACCATCGGTCGTCCGAAAAAGGTGGACGCATAGCCTGACGCATAGCCCAGCTGCTGCCAGCCTGCGGGCTGGGTGCCGATGCCGTGCCGATCGAGGTGAGAGAGGCATTCGGCTGAATTGTGCCAGAGATATTCGCCATGGAAGTGGCCCGCCTCGAAATCGGCCTCGAACGCCAGCTCCTCGACCCGCACAGCGCCCTTGAGCGCGTGAAGCTGCGGGCCGGCCCGGTACACGTCGATCAGATCGCCATGTCCGCGCACGTCCTGTGCGAATCGCGCGTCGGTCACACCGATCCCGTAGCCTATCCGCGAGAACACCCCGCGCGCGCGCTCGAACCCCAGCGCCTGGATCAGCTCCTGCCGCATCAATCCCAGGCCGAGGTCGTCGACCAGGAGCATCCGCCGCTTGCCGAGCCGGATATCGGCCTGATCGGGATCGAACACGAAACGATCGCGCAGGTCCTGCACAGCGGCATCGTCGGTCGCGCGGAAGGAGGCGCCGAGGCCTTTGGTCATGATGTTCTCCGCCTCTCGTACTATCAAAAATTATTCGTAGTGAGCCGACTGCATGACGAATTTTATACACAGATGCTGGCGCTGAGCAATCCGCGGTGGCTCCGCGAGCCGGGATCCGCGCCTTTTCGTGAACTGGCACGATCCATGCTCAATGCCCTGTGAAGTCCGCAATGCACGCGGACGCTGGAGGAGGATGTAATGGAACACAGCCGTTTTCTTATGCAGGCATGGTATGTTGCCGCCATGTCGAAGGAAATCACCGCCGACGCCAGGCTTGCCCGGCGCCTCCTCGGCACGTCGGTGGTTCTGTATCGCGACGGTGAGGGGCAGGCTGTCGCACTGCACGACCGGTGCCCGCATCGTTTTGCACCCCTATCGATGGGCACCCGCGACGGTGATCAGCTCATCTGCCCCTATCATGGCCTGACGTTCAACGCCCAGGGGGCCTGCACCCATAATCCCCACGGCAAGGGCGTCATTACCAAATCCCTTGCGGTCCGGTCCTTTCCTGTGGTGGAGAAGCACGGCTTTGTCTGGATATGGATGGCGGAGGAGGCGCCCGACTATGCGGTCCTTCCAGACTACCAGCGGCTCGACGTCGGGCCGGACACCGGCATCGCCCACACTTATATGAAGCTGCCGGTCAATTATCGCCTGATCCTCGACAACGTCATGGACCTCAGCCATGTCGACCATGTCCACGGAGAGATCATCACTACGCGCGGACAGCTCTCCCCGCTCTTTCCGCAGGTGAAGGAAACCAGCACCAGCGTGACCGCCGCGTGGGAATGGAAGCAGACGCCGCCCATTCTGATCCTCAACTCGTTTCTGCCGCGCCCGGATGAGGAGGCGCGTCATTGGATCCAGGTCAGCTGGACCGCGCCGGGCAATATTCAGCTATCGCTCAACTGCGCCCAGGACGACACCGCGGTGGAGGACGGCCCCGGCCAGTATGATCTTCACAGCGTGACGCCCGAGGACGAGTTTTCGACGCATTATTTCTTCGCGACACGGCGTAATCATATCGAAAACGATGCCGAATATAATGCAGGCAAGATCGCCGCGATGCATGATGCTTTCGAGAATGAGGATGGCCCGATCATGATCGCCTGTCAGCGGGAAATGGGCGATCGGGATTTCTTCGCCATGGACCCTGTCCTGATGTCGAACGATCTTGCCGCCGTCAAAATGCGCCGTCAGCTGCAAAAGCTGATCGACGAGGAGCAGGCGGTGGTTGGGGACCAGCTGGCGGCTGAATAGGCGGGTCCGGCTCAGCTGTCCTGCCGGCGCCGGTAATCAAGCTGGCGCCGGGATAGCCCCAGCAAGGCGGCTGCCTGGGTAAGGTCGCCGCCGCTGCGGCGAACCATAGGGGCCGGACAGGCGCAGAGGTCCAGATGGCTGCACCCCAGTCGACGTGCTGCTAGTCCGGATGCGCGCCGAATGCCTGCCCAAGCGAAAGCAAGACAGCCAGCCGCTAGCCGGAGGGGACGTTCGACCTGCTGCTACCGCTGCGCCATGTGGCGTGGCGATCGAACATGAACAATGATTTCATTGCCGCCTGCGGCTCGGCAAGCGTGACAAAGCACCGGACCCGTTCGATCGGCACAGGGTTCGCATCGGGGCAGAGGATGCGGGCATAGCAGGCTGGCCTCCAGAATCATCGCGCCGATGGCCTTGTCCGCGATGCTGTCCCACACCAGGAATATCTGCGCGATGGCTCCTATCCGATGCTGTGACGTCGACCGGAATCGAGGCCGAGCACCGATCCCGCGAGGGCATCCGCTTCCGGGGCAAGCAGCAGCGATACGGCCCAGGCGACCTGTTCCGGCGTCGTGAAGGCGCCGATGGCCGAATCCTTCTTCATTGCTTCATATTCCTCATCGAGCGGAACCCCGGCGCGGTCCGCGCGCGCCTGTGCGACCTTGCGTAGCCGGTCGGTATCCGCTGGCCCCGGCGCGACCAGATGCGCGGTCACGCCTCTTGCGCCATAGGCCCAGCTCATCTGCCGGACGAGGTTGGCCAGCGCGGCATTTGCCACACCCGCCGTTGCGGCATAAGGGGAGGGCTCGAACCCGTAATGGCCGCCGATCGCGACTAGCCGCGAACCGCGCCGCAGTCGCGGTTCGGCCGCCCGGACCAGTCGGAGAAATCCCGCCGCCTTGAGGTTGCAGGCGGTGCTGAGCGCGAGCGGCGGCGCATCCGCAACACCACCGGCCACCGGCAATCCGACCGAGTGGACGACGACGGCAACGGGCGCGTCCGGCAGACAGGCAGCGATCGCCGCGATCGCCGCGTCGTCGCCGATATCAGCGGCGCAGGGGAGGAAGCCGGAGCCAAGAGTCCTGGCCACAGTTGCAAGCGAGTCGCCGTCGCGCGCAACGCCCACGACAGTCAGGCCGTCGGCCATCAGCCTGCGCGCGATGACCTGTCCGAATGACCCGGTCACGCCGACCACGACAGCGGTTTCCGTCCCGGAGGTCTGCTGTCCCATGCCTTGTGCTCCTGCTCCACATTTCGATGCGGTCTGCGCGCGGCGGCGCGGGCCGGACGCGACGAACCGCTGTCATCTGACGCTAGAAGCCGCTTTCGCGCGCGTCCAATACCCGATCATGGCGACACCGTTGCAGCATCGGTATCGCCATCAGCCGCCGGGATGTTTTTGTTTCAGGCAGACGCCAGCGTCGCCGCCTCGTCCACGGAGCGCGATCCACGCTCCTCGCGCATCAGGCGCTGCATGAGCCGCTGGAAGAGGACGACGCCCTTGTCATGTATGATCGGCATCGGGCCGCGCGACGGATCGAGCGCAATGATCTTTTGCTGTGCCTCGATCATCGTCTTGTCCTCGAGAAAGGCCGAGGCCAGAATTTTCCGCATGATCTGCGCTTCCTCCGCGGTGCCCAGCCGGGCGCTCGGACCCCAGGAGAATGTGTAGCGCGTGGTTTCGGCGGTCATTGGCGTTACCGCCTGCTGCGTATAATGGTCGTAGAGCAGGCTGTCGTCATCGCGGTCGGGTTCCTGCCCGGCATAGCGGTCGGCCGTGCCTACCGGGAACAGCGCATTATAGAAATGGAAAATGCCGGGGACGTGATATTCAAGTCCCGCCCAGTGATCGACCCGCTCATGCGCGGCCGCCTTGCCCAGCGGCGGGATGGGGGCAATGTTCCGCAACCAGCGGTGGAAACGCACGCCGCGCGGCAGTGGTGTGATCTCTGCGGGCGTGTTCGACCAGGAACTGTCTGCGCCGAAGCTCTGGATGTGGACCCACGACAGGTGCCCGAGGTCAGTCAGATTGTCATTGATGAGCTGATAGTTGCAGGCATAGTCGAGCCGGTCGCTGGGCATGATCCATTCGGGATTGCGGATGCCGTAGACCGGGGGAACGAGCGAGAGATCGGCTTTGGCCGGGTCGCCCATCCATACCCATATCCAGCCGCTTGCCTCCGTAACGGGATAGCGGCGGATGCATGCCTTGTCGGGGATCATGTCCTGCGCGGGAATGTCGAGCACCCGGCCGGACTCGCTGAACAGCAGGCCATGATACATACACCGCAGATTGTCGCCCTCGACCCGGCCAAGCGACAGGGGGGCCATGCGATGAATGCAGCGGTCCTCCAGCGCGACCGCTGCGCCGTCGGCGCGACGGTATATCACTACCGGCTGATTGAGCATGGTCAGGCCGATCTTGCCGTCGGTATCCAGATCGTCCGAAGTCGTCGCCATATACCAGGCGTCATGCAGAAACATCGCTGTCCTCTCCCGTTGTTTTGACATCCAGGATAGAAGTTCGTGCTGATGCCGTCGCGCACGAGAGAGACTCGCTTTCAGGACGAGAGTGACCGCTGCGTCAGGTCGCGCGCCGAAGGGACATTCGGCGGAACTGCGCCGGGGAGCACCCGTTCGCGGCGCGGAACACCCGGGCGAAATGGCTCTGGTCCGCATAGCCTGCCTGCCAAGCGATGTCGCCGATGGGGCGATCGCGGGTTGTTTCGCACGTCAGCAGACTGGTCGCGGCGGCAATCCGCGCGTCCCGGAGGACGAGGGTGAAACTGAGGCCGTGCCGGGCAAGCACCCGATGCAGGTGGCGGGTGCTGATTGAAAGCGCCCGCGCCACGGCGGCCGGATGGAGTTCGGGATCGCGATAGTTGTCCGCGATGCAGTCCACGATCCGCTGTTTGAGGTCTCGGGACTGGGCACAGGGACGGCGCGCCTCGCCGGACAGCAAGATATGCGTCATCGCGCCGATCTGCTCGGCCAGGCCGTCACGCTGGACACCGGCCGATGCTGGCCCCTCATCGGCAAGCGCGGAGATATAGCCAGCCAGCGCGCGCGCCCATCCCGACGACAGACCGAGCGGCGCGCCGCAGAACATCGGGGCGGCGGGGGCGAGGGCCAGAAGCCAGTCCTTCGGCATGTGAAGTGTGGGGCAGTCGCCGCCGCGCGGAAAGGACAGCTCCCATGGATGTTCATTGTCCAGCAGGATGAAGCATCCCGGCGCAACGACTGATCGCCGGCCGCAATGGGCGACGTCGATGGCACCGTTGCGGGCAAACAGTAGCTCGAACGACCCCGCCGATCCGCGTGGCAGGTTGCCCGCCCGATGCGACACGGTCTGGCGGGTTGCGGCCAGCAGGTTGAGATCAATCGGCCCCAGGCCATAGCGCGCCCAGCGGGCGGCAAAGCCGGGTTCGGCATCGGTCGTCACGTCCATTTCCGCAATTTCCCGTGACAGCAGACCGGCCCATTCTCTCAATGCTGCCGGTCCCGCGCTTGCCCGGCTGGACCAGACCATGTCGCGGGGGTCTTGTCCGTCTGAAGGGGAAGGGTGCGCCGTAATCATCGCCGCGATACTAGCCTGTTGGGCGAACGGAACCAACAGCATTGCCCAAGGTCGATGCATGGCGAAACCGGCCGACGCACGCGCGCCGGCCGGTCATTTGCACAGAGGCTCCGCGCCGCCTGCGTCAGTAGTTGGCCCGCAGGGTCAGGAACCACTCGCGCGGGCGATTATACGTGGCGGAGTAGATCGCCTGCGCATTGGTATAGCCCGATGCGATATACCGCTTGTCGAAGATATTCTGGACACCCGCCTGGAGTTCCCAGTTTCCGCCCGGATAGCGGTATGTCACCGACCCGTTGAAGATGCTGTGCGCGGGAGCGGCCAGCAGTTCGGTGTTCGCCTCATCATTGTAGATTTTGCTGACATAGTTCCAGTCGACGCGCGGAATGAACGCGCCGACACCCGTTTCGACGGTGTAGGCGGTTCCGGCCTGGAGCGACCATTCCGGCGTGTTGACGAACTTCTCGCTGCCGGTCAGCGGAACGCCGGCCAGCACGCTCCGGTATTCCGCGTCGAGATAGCCGCCGCTCGCGTCGATCGTCCAGCCCTCGATCGGTGCGGCGTTGATTTCGAACTCGACACCGCGGATCCGGCCGTCGCCGCCATTTGCCGTGACGGGCGAGGAGCCGTTCTGGAACGTCAGCTGGATATTGTCATAGTCGGTATTGAATACGGCCACGTTCAGGCGGACCCGGCGGTTAAGCAGCTCCGATTTCAGACCGATTTCGGCGGTCTTTGCCTTTTCCGGCTCGAACGTGGGCGCGGGCAGGGGCTCAAAGGTGGTGGTGTTGAAGTTGGGCACCGTCAGGCGCGTGGTCCAGCCACCACCCTTGAAGGCGGTTGCATAGGATGCGTACACCATCACCCGCCGGTTGACATGATATTCGACGCCGAGGCGATAGGAGAAATTGCGGAAGGTCTGCGTATTTTCGCCCAGCGGATAGAGGCGATAGAGGTCGGTGGGGTCGGGGTAAACCGCGGGCGGGAGCTGAAGCACTTTGCCGCCGAAGTTGTTTTCGTCCCGCTGCGTGCCGGTGAACGTCTTATCCTCATAGGTGTAGCGCGCGCCGATGGTGATGCCGAGCGTTTCCGGGATGATGTCGATGTTGTTGTGCATGAACGCCGCATAGGATTTCGTATCCCACACGCTGTCCGGCGCGTAGATCTGGATGAGACCGGACATGAACGGCACCCGGTCGGTGTGACGACCATATTCGTGGAAATAATAGGCACCGAGCACGTAGTTCCAGCGGTCGTCCATCGCCTTGCCCACCAGTTGCAGCTCCTCGCTGAACTGGCGCTCATGCGTTTCGAAGGTCGGGGAGAGTGTCAGGAAGGGCGCACCGCCGATGTCGACGCCGAACTTCGAGTCGAGCTTGCGGTATGCGGTGATCGACTTGATCGTCATGTCGTCGTTGAGGTCATATTCGACCTGACCGTTGATCCCCCAGTTTTCAACCTTGTCGAAGTTGGCGCCGGTTGCATAGCTGCGATTGGGGTTGATGGAACCGTCCGCATTGCGGACGACGAAACGGTCGTCGAAGGGCAGATGGCTGCCCGCCTGATCGAACAGCGACGGCTGTGTGCCGGCGGGAGAGGCCGCATTGCCGCGCTGCGCCGTGCAGAGGCTTGAGACGCCCGCGCCAAGGCCCGACAATGCGCCTACGCCTGCATATACGGCCGGATCGCCCGTGATACAGGTGTTGTAAAGCGACACATAGAGGTTCTGGTTGACGGCAAGGAGCGAGAAGGGCGCTGCCGACTGGTCCACGTGCAGATAGTCCCCGATCAGCCGGAACCGCAGGCTTTGCGTGGGCGTGAAGAGCAGTTTGCCCCGGATGGATGTCTTGTTTTCGCCGCCGCTCGTCGAATGGGTCGGGCCATCGGTGATCGGAAACGCATATTGATCGTCGGTGTTGGTGTTGGTCGGGCCACCGAAGGCGCCGTCCGTGGCAAGCAGGTAGATCGGGTTCTGATCGGTGATGCCGGTATAGGGGATGCGCTCCTGCCAACCGTCACGATGCTTGGTGGAGAAGGCGAGGCTGGCGACGAGCAGATCGGGCTTGATCGGAATGTCGATGGAGCCGCGAACGTCGATACGGTTGTAGCGGCCGGTGGTGATCTCGCCCTTGACCTTCAGATCGTTGCCCGGATCGCGCGTCACGATGTTGAGCGCGCCGCCGATGGTGTTCCGGCCGAACAGCGTGCCCTGCGGACCCTTCAGCACCTCGACCCGATCAAGATCAAGCAGGTCGATATTCGCGCCGATGTTGCGCGCGAGATAGACGCCGTCGACATAGATGCCGACGCCCGGTTCAAGGTTGAAGGCAAAATCGTTCTGACCGATGCCGCGGATGTAGCTCACCAGGATCGAGCTGGAACCGGCGAAGGCGGCCGTATTCTTGAGGGTTACGTTGGGCGACTGGTTGCCGATCTGGGAAATATCGCTGACGCCCTTCGAACTGAGCGCATCGGCGGAAATCGCCGAGATGGCGATCGGAACGTCCTGCGCGCTTTCCGATCGCTTCTGGGCTGTGACGATGATCTCCTGCAGACCGCCTGTTTCCGCCTCATTCTCCTGTGCAACGGCCGAAACCGGTGCGAGCAGAGCAAGCGCCACTGTCAGCGCCGAAGCACTGTTCAAAATCCTGATCTTCATTTCCTGTCTCCCCTAATTGGGCGCGCGTCGGCGCCCGTCGATTATGTCAGTACGTTGAGAAAGCTCTCGCGTGGCAAGTTGTCGTGCGAGAATTGCGCGCGTCCCATCTGGCTGGTGTCCCATGTCAGCGTGGGCGTGTCGGGATAATGCACGTAACCGCCCGTGAAGACTTCGTTCCTGTTCCCGGACGGGTCGAAGAAATAGATGGTCGCGCCGCGCGTGACGCCATGACGATTGGGCGCGACATCGACCGCGATGTCGTATTTTCCGATGAGGTCGGCCGCGTGATAGAGGTCGTTGACCGAGTCCAGCAGGAAGGAGACGTGATGAAACCGTCCCGGATCCGGCTGCAACAGGAACGCGATGTCGTGCGGTTTGGTCGACGCCGAGAGAAAGATCGCGAGTTCCATCTCGTTCGTGTGGTCGACAATCTGCTCTGAAACCGTCCAGCCGAAGACGTCCTTCATGAGATCGCGCGCAGCGGTAATGTTCGGTCCGCCAAGCAGAACATGATCGAGGCGCACCACGCGCATGCCGCGAATATAGCCCTCGTCCGGGATCGTTCCCGGATTGCGCAGCGGCATGCCGTTGCCGCACTGGTCCTTATGCGCGTAGATGTGGGCCTCGTGGCCGGTAGGCAGCGTGAAGACGAGCCGCCGGCCGGTCAGCGGATAGACGCCGGCGTCGACCCAGCGGGTGCTGATCCCGCGTTCGCCCAGCGCCGTCTCGTAGCTGTCGAGATCCGCATCGTGAAGGGTCTTGAACCCGACATAGTCGACGCCGGAGCGGTCGGCCTCGCGAATGACCACCGAATACCAGTCATGTTCGTCAGCGCATTTGTAATAGGCCTTGTCGTCATCGCCGACATGGCTCTCGATAAGACCCATCCGGTCGCCGTAGTGGCGTTTCGCCTCGGCAAGGTCCAGCACGCGCAGGCATACTTCGCCCACTCTGAGCAGTCCGTTCACCGCCATGTCACTCTCCTTTTCCGTCCCGCCGCAGCGCGGCCAGGGCTTCTATTGCTATGTTCTCGTCTTCGATGTCGCTGCCGCCCGAAACCCCCAGCGCCCCTATAAGCCGCCCGTCGCTCACGATGGGAACGCCGCCGGGGACGAGGGTGACGCGCGGTCGTTGCGCGAGGCCGTCGCGCACATGGACGGGCTCGCCGTCCAGCAGTTCGGCAAAGGCGCGGGTCGACATGCCGAAGCTCGCTGCGGTCCATGCCTTGTCGATCGCAAGGTCGCTCGATGCCAGAAATGCCCGGCCGATCCGCAGAAAGGCCGCCAGATTGCCGCCGCCGTCGACCACGCCCACCGCGACCTGCACGCCAAGCCGCTCCGCCGCCAGCCGGGCGGTTTCGAGCAGCCGACTGGCTGCCTGGGGTGACAAGACCTCGATCATGCCGCACGGCTTTCCGTATCGGCTGTCCCGCGCCGCAGCGGCGCGGAAATGAGCACGATGTCGCTGCGCGGCTTGATCCGGCAAGCCAGGACTATGCCTGCTCGCTGCTGGTCCGGGTCGGCGCAGGCCGCGCTCATCGGCAGCGAAACGTAGCGACCGGATATGACCTTGACCCGGCACGCGCCGCATCCGCCGCCTTGGCAGCCATAGGACAGATCGTGCCGTCCGGAGGCGCGCATCGCCTGGATCACGGTCTGATCGGCGCGGCATATCAGGCCGCGCGAACTGCCGCCGATGCTGACGGAATAAGTGGTGCCACCGTCAACTGCATCACCGGAACCGGAAAGGTCGCGGATGGATTTGTCTGTCATTCCTTTCGCCCTCCCTTTCCCATATATGTCACGTTTCATCAGTCCCGGTGCGCGGTGGTCAGGCCGGTTCTGCCGGCAGGCTGTTATGCCCGATCAACCCGCGCGCGCGCGCCATCGTCAGTGCGGTGTCCTCGATCATGTCCTCCTGTCCGCCGATCATCCGCTTGCGGCCCAGCTCCAGAAGGATGTCGCGGGCGGGGACACCCAGGCGCCGCTCGCAGTCTTTGGCGGGGTAAAGGAAAGTCGAATAGACGCCGGCATAGCCCAGCGTCAGCGAGTCCCGGTCCGCCCGGGGGGGCGAGGCCATCATGGGCAGCACGCTGTCCTCGGCCACGTCCATCAGCGCGAAAACGTCGATATCGGTGATCGCGCCCATCCGCTCCAGCACCGCGGCAAAGACTTCCAGTGGCGTATTCCCTGCGCCCGCGCCAAAGCCCGCCACTGACCCGTCGATGCGGGTCGCACCCGCCGCGATGGCGGCCAGCGAGTTGGCGCAGCCCATGCCGAGATTGTGATGGCCGTGGAAGCCGATCTCGGTCGCGTCGTCGAGTGCGTCACGCATGCCCGAGATGCGCTCATTGACCTCGTCGGGCAGCATATAGCCTGCGCTGTCGACGCAATAGACCGTGGTGGCGCCATAGCTCTGCATCAGCAGGGCCTGCTCGACCAGCTTCGCGGGCGGCGTCATATGCGCCATCATGAGGAAGCCGACCGTGTCGAGCCCCAGCGACCGCCCAAGGCCGATATGCTGCTCGGAAACGTCTGCCTCCGTGCAGTGGGTAGCGACATGCACGCAGCCGACGCCGCAATCGGCGGCCATGCGCAGCTCGTCGAGCGTGCCGATCCCCGGAACCTGCAGCACCGAGATCGTCGCGCGGCTCACCGCCGGAACGACGGCGCGCAGATACTCCTCGTCCGTATGCAGGCCGCGCCCGTAATTGAGCGATGATCCGCCCAGACCGTCGCCATGGGTGACCTGGATCAGCGGCACGCCGGCCGCATCCAGCCCCTTTGCGATTTCGACCATCTTGTCGACGGGGATCTGGTGGCGCATCGAGTGCATGCCGTCGCGCAGGCTCATGTCGTGGAGCTTGATGCGCCTGCCCCGGACGCGCGGTTCGATCCTGTCCATCATGCGGCCTCCTCCAGCGGAATGGCTTTGAGGGTGAGGGTCCCCGCCAGTATTTCGTGTGCGAACATCTCCGCAGCACGCGCGGCAGAGGCCGTCATGATGTCCAGGTTACCGGCATATTTCGGCAGGAAGTCGCCCAGGCCCTCGACTTCGAGGAAGATCGCCACCCGGCGACCGACAAAGGTGGGGCCGTTGACCAGCCGATAGCCCGGCACATATTTCTGCACTTCGGCGATCATAGCCCGCACCGATGCGGTGATCGCGTCCTGATCCGGCTCCTCGGCCGTCTCGCAGTAGACCGTGTCTCGCATCATTAGCGGCGGCTCGGCGGGGTTGACGACGACGATCGCCTTACCCTGCCGCGCGCCGCCGACCTTGGCGACGGCATTCGACGTCGTTCGGGTGAACTCGTCGATATTCTTTCGCGTGCCCGGCCCGATGGACAGCGAGGCAACAGTGGCAATGATCTCGGCATAGTCCACCGCCTGCACCCGGCTGACCGCGTGAACCATGGGGATCGTGGCCTGGCCGGCGCACGTCACCATATTGACGTTCATGACCTGTTTGCCCATCAGGCCCTCAAGGCTGACAGGCGGCACGCACAGCGGCCCGATCGCCGCAGGGGTCAGGTCGATCATCAGCACGCCCAGCGCATTGAGCTTGCGGCTGTTATCAGCGTGGACATAGGCGCTGGTCGCATCGAACGCGATCTGAACGCCATCGGCGAGCACATGGTCGAGCATGCCGTCGACGCCCTGATCGGTCACTTTCAGACCAAGATCGCGGGCGCGGGCCAGCCCTTCGGAGCTCGGGTCCACGCCCACCATCCACACCGGCTCGAGCACATCGGACCGCAGCAACTTGTATAAAAGATCGGTGCCGATGTTGCCGGGACCGATGATTGCGCATTTGATCTTGGTCATTCGATCGCTCCTGCGTCGCGACGGATGTCATGGTCGGCGAAGGTGACGCCGCTCACGGCATAGTTGGTGAGAGGAATGTCGTTGATGATCACGCGCACCTGTTCGGGACGCACGCTTACCGCCGAGACGGTGGCGTCCGTAAGCGCGCGGCAGAGATCCCGCTTCTGCTCCGTGGTGCGGCCTTCACCCAAAATGACCGAAATGATCGGCATCCACTTCTCCATCTTTCCCCGGCCATGCGGCTGGCGGCTGTTATCCGGGCTGACCGTGCGCGCGCGCTTTTCAGCTGAAGCGCACACTGATCTCTCCCATGTCCTGAAAGCGCACACACACCGCGTCGCCCGACGCCACTGCGATCGCTTCGGTCGCACCGCCGGTTAGCACGACAGCGCCGGCGGGCAGGGTCCGGCCTCGGCCGTGTAGCCATGCGACGAGCATCTGGATCGAGGTTGCGGGATGACCCAGAACCGCGCCGGACGACGCCATCGCGACGATCTCGCCGTTCTTTTCCATGACCATGCCGATGGTGCGCAGATCGACATCGCGAGGCCGGCGCGGCCGGCCACCCAGGACGAAGCGAGCGGCCGAGCCGTTATCCGCGATCACGCTGGGAAGGTCGAAACGGAACTTCTCGAACCGGCTGTCCAGCACCTCGATTGCTGGCTGCACAAAGTCGGTGGCGTCGCAGATGGCGTCGACGGTGACGTCCGGGCCGGACAGCTCGCCCTTCATGACAAAGGCGATTTCCGCCTCTACGCGCGGATGGATCATCGCTGCGGCCGGTATGACGCTGCCCTCGGGATAGACCATATCGCGCATCAATATGCCGAAGCTCGGCACCGACACGCCCATCTGCACCATCTTGGCCTTGGACGTGAGCCCCGCCTTGAGACCGATAAGCTCGCGTCCCTCGTCCCGCCAGTGCCGCAATAACCGATCCTGCACGGCATAGCCGTCGTCGACATCAAGGCCGGGATAGAGATCGGTGAGCTTGGGGATCGTGTGGGGCGCGCTCTGCGCTGCGGCAACCTGCGCTGCCACCGCGTCAAGGGTCGGAGCATCAAGCATGGGCGACCTCCTGGGATGATGCGCTGGCGGCGGCGCCATGTTCGAACGCGACCGCGCAGGATCCGATGCCGCCGATATGCGCGACCAGCCTGTCGCCATGCCCAACCGGGATGAGTGGCGCGAGCGAGCCCGAGAGAATCACCTCCCCGGCAAGAAATGGCATGCCGAGCCGTCCCAGCGTGTTCGCGAGCCACGCCACTGCATTGGCGGGCGATCCCTGAACAGCCGCGCCGACGCCGGTGGCGTGCGCTTCGCCGTTCAGTTCGATCAGCAGGCCCGCCAGCGTCAGGTCGACGTCGCGGGGGTCGACCCGGTCCGGTCCCAGCACATAAGCGCCGCATGAGGCATTGTCGGCCACGGTATCCTGGATGCGGATGTCCCAGTTGTCGATGCGGCTGTCGACAATTTCGAAACAGGCGCACACATAATCGGTGGCTCGCAGCACATCCATCGCGGTAACGCCCGGCCCGGTCAGGTCACGCTTCAGCACAAAGGCGATTTCTGCCTCGACCTTCGGCTGGATCAGCGTGTCGAGATTGATCGTCGCGCCGTTGGCGTGGCCCATCACGGATGTCAGGATGCCGAAGTCGGGCTCGAAGACCCCGATCATCTCCTGAACAGCTTTTGACGTTACACCGATTTTCTTGCCGACGACGGTTTCGCCAATGGCTGCCCGACGCGCCATGAAACGCTCCTGAATGCGGTAAGCGTCGACGATGTCGATGTCCGCATAGCGGTCGCGCAGCGGCGGCACCGTCTTGCCAGCGCGATAGGCATCGAACAACTCGTCGCCGGCGAGCGTGATGATGTCGGGTGAGAGCGCCATCAGAGCTTCACGCAGATATTGCGAAGCTCGGTATAGAATTCGAGGCTGTGAACCCCGCCTTCCCGACCGATGCCCGACTGTTTGGAACCGCCGAACGGCGTGCGCAGGTCGCGCAGGAACCAGCTATTGATCCAGGTGATGCCCACGTCGACCAGGGCCGCAACCCGATGTGCCCGTGCCAAATTCTGAGTCCAGATGCTTGTTGCCAGGCCATATTGCGTGTCGTTCGCAAGGCGTATCGCCTCATCCTCGCTGTCGAACGGGCGAATGTGGCAGCAGGGGCCGAAGATTTCCTCGACAACCACGGCGCTGTCGTCCGCCAGACCGGTCCAGATGGTCGGTTCGACGAAATTGCCGTTGGCGAGATCACCCGGCAGATCGGGCACGCCGCCGCCAGTGACCACGGTGGCGCCATCCGCCCTGGCGCGGGCGAAATAGGAAAGCACCTTCTCGCGATGCTCACGGGAAATGAGTGGCCCGAAATTGGTGGCCTTGTCCTCCGGATGACCGGGCTTCAAAGATGCCGCGCCCGCCTTGAGCCTGGCGACCACCTCGTCGAACACGGGGCGCTCGACCAGCACGCGCTCGGTCCCGAGACATACCTGTCCGCAATTGAGGAACACCGACCGCATCAGGCCCTCGGTCACGGCATCGAGATCGGCATCCGCAAAAACGAGCGCGCTGTTCTTGCCGCCCATCTCGAACGACACATCGCGCAGCCCCTTGGCCGCAGCCGTCATGATGGCCGTGCCGGTGCGCGTCTCTCCCGTGAAGGTGATCGCATCGACGCCGGGGTGTTCGGTCAGGAACTGTCCGGCAGAGTCCGGCCCAAAGCCATGCACGACATTGTAGACTCCGGCCGGTATTCCGACGTCGTTCATGACCTCGCCCAGCAGCGTGGCCGTGCCCGGCGTCTCCTCCGAGGGTTTCACCACGACCGTATTGCCGCAGGCGAGGGCGGGTGCGACCTTCCACGTCATCAGCAGAAATGGCGCATTCCACGGCGAAATCACGCCGATCACGCCTTTGGGCTTGCGGATCGCATAGTTGATCGCGCCACGCCCGTCCGGCGTTGCCGTCTGAAAGGACTCCGTCGCCGCCGATTTGACGACATCGGCAAACGACCGGAAATTGGCGGCGCCGCGCGGGACGAAGGCATGGGCCATCATCGACCGCGGCTGCCCGGTGTCGGCCATCTCGGCTTCAACGAAGTCGTTGAACCGCCTCGTAATACCATCGGCGACTGCGCGCATCAGGTCGGAGCGGTCCTCAACCGAGATGTTCGCCCAGGGACCGCCTAGCGCATCGCGTGCCGCCGATACGGCCGCATCGACTTCCTCGCGCCCTGCCTCGGCCACAAGGCCGACAACCGAGCCATCATGGGGGCGACGCTTTTCGAACGACCGGCCGGACTGGCCATCGGTCATTTTGCCGGCGATGAAATGGGGGAAGCGGGCGGCCGTGGGGCTTTTGGCCTCCTGGTTCGCCATGGTGTCGTGCATCGCCGATCCTATCCCCGCTGTCGTGCCGCCCTGAAGGGAGCGGCGTCGTTGGACCGGAAATATGACTCTTGACCTCAACCGTCTAATACAGATTATATCGCCCATGATTACGGAAAAGGTATCGCAAGCAGCCGCCCTGTCGGTCGATGTCCGCCAGCTGCGCTACTTTGTCGCGGTCGTCCGGCATCGCAGTCTTCGCGCCGCTTCGGAGATGTTGCATATCTCGCAGCCGCCGCTGACACGTCAGATTCAGCAGCTGGAGCAGGCGATCGGCACGCAGCTGCTCATTCGTCAGAACCGGGGCGTGCAGCCGACGGCGGCCGGTGAAGCCCTTTACGAGGACGCGAGGAACATTCTCGACATGCTCGACCGGGCGACGCATCGCGCGCGCCTGACCGGCAAGGGGCAGCTCGGTCGGCTAGACGTCGGCGTCTTCGGTTCGGCGGTGCTCGATACCGTGCCACGCATCCTGAAGGCGTTTCGCGACATCTATCCCGATGTCGACGTCGTGCTCCACAACATGGACCGCGACACGCAGTTGCGCGCCCTGCGCGACCGGCGCATCGCGGTCGGCCTCAATCGTTTTTTCAAGAACGAGCCGGGATTGCTGTGGGAACCGCTCTATTCGGAACGGCTGTTCGCTGCGGTGCCTTCCGGGCACCCCCTGGCGAGCTACCGCACCGTCCGGTTTGCCGACCTGGCGCAGGAGCCGCTCGTATTCTATCCGCGTGCGCCCCAGCCGAGCGGCTTTACCTACGAGTTGCTGCGCCTGTTCGACGATCGGGGACTGGTGCCCAATGTCGTGCAGGAAGTCGACGATGTCGTTACCGCCGTGGCGCTTGTCTCCAGCGGGCTCGGGGCGTGCTTCATCGTGGAACCGGCGCGGAACCTGCGGCTGCCGGGCATTGCCTATGTGCCCTTCGATCCCAAGGAGGAAATCCGCTTCGACCTGTCGGTCATCTGGAGGCAGGACGATCGAACCCCGCTGGTGAGTGCATTCCTGGACGTTGCGCGGACTTGCGACAAAAGCGTTTCGACGATCGGCGGCGACCGGCGGGATATGTAGCCCGTTGATCGACGCGGCGCTGTCCCGCTCGCAATCGGTTAGAGGTTTAGATCGCTAAGGCCCGGAAGGTCATCCGGGCGGCGGCCGAGCGGCCAGAGGAATTTGCGGTCAGTTTCGCTGATCGGATGTTCATTGATGCTGGCAATGCGGCGACGCATCAGGCCATCAGCGTCAAATTCCCAGTTCTCGTTGCCATAGGCGCGAAACCATGTGCCGCTGTCGTCATGATATTCGTAGGCGAAGCGCACAGCTATGCGATTGCCATCGTGCGCCCACAATTCCTTGATCAGGCGATAATCGAGCTCCCGCGCCCACTTCCTGGTCAGGAATGCCTCGATCGCTTCGCGGCCCGAAACGAATTCGGCGCGGTTGCGCCATTGGCTGTCCGGAGTGTAGGCCTGAGCGACGCGAGCGGGATCGCGGCTGTTCCATCCATCCTCGGCAAGTCGGACCTTTTTGGCGGCGGTTTCTGCGTCAAAAGGAGGAAGGGGGGGACGGGACATAGGGACTTTCCTGTTTCTGGAGTGTCGGCGGACGGCACGGCTGGGGGACTGTTGCCGTGCCGTCCGCAGCCGGATCATCGGAGGGTGGAGATGATCCGGAAATGGCTGAAATCGGTGCGCTGCATGTTCGAATGGCCCGCTGCTCCCGCGTTCTGATTCCCGTGGCGACATATGGCCGGCGCGTGCCAGCGAAAGAACGGCAAAAAAAATGAACACACCATTGCGTGAAATGGAGCAATCGTCGGCATGGTTCGGGCAGCGCAAGCGTCAGATGTCGGGGATGGGGCGGCCGGCCGCCTTGCGCCGCTGCTCGGCCTGTGCCCAGTCGCCGGTCATCAACGACCTGGGCGACCAGTCGAGAAATTCGAACCGCAGGGGCAAGGCCGCCCTGCGGCGCACCAGCTTGCGCGGGACGAAAGTCCAGAGCCGCTCGGCACCCTGAAAGGCGGCGATGTCGGGGGAATCGAGGACAACCGCCGCATCGCCGGTCAACTGCACCATGTCGCCGCTCTCGAAGTCGACGAAAACCAGGCCCGCACGGGGATTGCGAAGCATGTTGCCAAGTGTGTTGAAATGATGGTTTCCGGCAAAATCGGGAATTGTCAGCTTGCCCGAAGCGTCGACACGCACGAAGCCCGGCCGGCCTCCGCGATGCGACGCATCGACCTGGCGCCGGCCATCGGCCAGATCGACATAGGAGGCGACAAAGAAGGTGTCTGCCGCGCCGATCAACGCCCGTGCGGGCTCGTCGAGCTCGATGAGATGTTCGGCGCGCGCCGGGGTCACAGGGTGTTCGCTCCGATGCCAGTTGCGCGTCTGAATATATTGCGGGCAATTGCCGAAACTGTGCTCGACCGTGACGGTGAAGCCCTCCTGCCCGATCGCGGCGATGGTGCCGTTCATGCGGTTGCGGCGGCGGCTATGCAGCTCGATTCCGAGGATGCCGACGGCATCGTCTGCTTTCTGCCCCTTCATCGCGGGATCGCCTGGATCGCCTGTCGCGTTGATCGTCAGCTGTCGGGCATCGGGCGCATGGAGGAAGCCGGGCTCGCCCGCCAACAGGGTCGCCCAGGCATCGCCCAAGGCATCAACCGTCCCGACCACCACGAACGGCAGCTGCTGGAAAAAGTCACGGTGCTGGTCGGGCATCGCCGCGCGGATGACCCGCCGCCCGAACCTGTCCATCCTGTCTGCGACGCCCAGCGCGCGCTGCAGTTCGATCTCGCCGCTGTGGAAAGGCGAAGCGGCAGGGCTGTCTTCGGTCGCATCCATTGTGCACCTCGCGGCAGTGTGCGCCCGGCCGCCGGGCCCTGCAGGGCCGGGCGACCGGGGCTCCGGGTCAGGCGGCAGTCAGGCCGACGGGGGTCTGGACGAACGGCACGAAGCCGGGCAGGCCTTCGACGCGCTTCAACCAGGCGGCAACGTTGGCATAGGGTGCCAGGTCGACATTGCCCTCCGGCGCGCGCGCGATGTAGCTGTAAAGTGCGACATCGGCGAGGGTCGGACGCGCGCTGCCGATGATCCACTGCTTGTCCGCCAGTTCCTCGTCGATTGTCTTAAGGATGGCATGCGACCGCTCGATCACCTCATCGGCGTTGAAGTTCGCGCCGAATATTGTGATCAGGCGCGCGGCGGCGGGGCCGAATGCGATCTGGCCCGCAGCGACCGACAACCAGCGCTGCACGGCGGCGGCTTCTGCCGGATCATCGGGCAGCCAGTCGGTCAGCCGGTGTTTCTTGGCGATATAGATCAGTATTGCGGCGGAATCTGCGATCACCGTGCCTTCGTCGTCGAGCACGGGAACCTGGCCGAGCCGGTTCATGGCCAGAAACTCCGGCGCCTTGTGCGCACCCTTGGCGAGATCGACTTCGACCAACTCGCACGGGGTCTGGGTGAGCGAGAGGAACAGCTGGGCACGATGCGCGTGACCGGACAGGGGATGGTAGTAGAGCTTCATCGGCGTATCTCCAGAATTGCTAGGGCCGCAGCGAGGGTAAGTGCCGGGCCTCTTGCGCAAAATGATGTGAACTGTTGCATCGGAAAAATGAACGCTGATAAGAATCAATGAACTATTCCAATTTTTGAAATAGTATCGGACTGCGCCGCCGGGGACGTTCCGCTGCTGCGCTGAACGCTGGCTGGAGCGCGAGATGGCAAAATTCGAGGCGATGCAGACCTTTGTCAAAGTGGCGGAGACAGGCAGTTTTGCCGAAGCCGCCCGACGGCTGCACATGAGTCCGCCCGCGGTGACGCGAGCCGTCTCCGCACTCGAAGACCAGATCGGAACGCGCCTGTTCACCCGCACCACGCGGGTCGTTCGCCTGACCGAGGCAGGACGTCGATATTTTGAGGACTGTCGAAGAATCATCGCCGATGTCGACGAGGCGGAGGCCGCCGCCTCGGGCTCCTATGCGCGGCCGACCGGGATGCTCAACGTCACCGCGTCCGTGTTGTTCGGGCAGGCATTCATGGTGCCGATCCTGACGGAGTTCCTGGGCGAAAACCCGGACGTGACGATCCAGGCTCTGTTCGTCGACCGCCTCGTCAATCTGGTCGAGGAAGGCATTGATGTCGCGATCCGCATCGGCCATCTGCCCGATTCAAGCCAGAGCGCGATAAAAGTGGGCACGGTCCGGCAGGTCATCTGCGGTGCGCCCGCCTATTTCGCGGCGCATGGCGTCCCGCAACGTCCGGCCGACCTGTCGGGGCACAGAATCGCGGCCGGTACAGGCGCATTCGCAGCCGTGGATTGGCAGTTTGGGCAGGATCGCAAGCAGCGCGTCCACGTCAGGCCGCGGCTGCTTTGCAGCACCTACGACGCGGTCATTCGGGCGGTGCTGGATGGCTGGGGCCTGGCGCGCGTGTTGTCCTATCAGATCGGCGAGCATCTGGTGACCGGGCGGCTGCAAACGGCGCTGGACGAGTTCGAGCAGGCGCCACTGCCGATCCATATAGTCCATCCCGAAGGCCGACGCGCCTCTGCCAAGGTGCGCGCGTTCGTCGATCTGGCTGCGGACAGGCTGAGGGCGAACCAGCTGATCAATCAGGCGCCATAGGGGGGAGGGGGGCGGACCGGCTCGACCTGCCATGTGCCAGGCGGCGCGTTACGTCTTGGACCTGGCGCGGTGCCGAGCGTCTTGTCCGGTGCTTCGCTCTGTGCCAGCTACGGAGGCATGATCCGCGCTCGGCATCATGGCTGTCATTCGAAGCGCCTCATGCGGGCGTGCGCGGCAAACTGAGCCGATGACCAACGGCGACCATATCCTCGCGCTGGACCAGGGCACCACGTCGAGCCGGGCGTTGCTTTTCGGCGCGGGTAGCGCCCCGGCGGCGCTCGCACAGCGCGAACTGCCGCAGTCCTATCCCCAGCCAGCCTGGGTCGAACAGGACCCCGAAACCATCTGGCGCGACAGTTTGGCGGTAGTGCAGGACATTCTGGCGGTAGCCGACGCCGAGGGGCGGGCGGTGGCGGCAATCGGCATCGCCAACCAGCGTGAGACAACGCTGTTGTGGGATCGGCAGACCGGCCGGGCGATCCACCCGGCGATCGTGTGGCAGGACCGGCGCGGTGAGGACATGTGCCGGCGGTTGCGCGAGGAGGGCGCTGAGTCACTGGTGGCGGGGCGCACCGGGCTTCTGCTCGACTCCTATTTCTCGGCGACAAAGCTCGCCTGGCTGCTCGACAACGTGCCGGGCGCGCGCGCGCTGGCCGAGGCAGGCCGACTGGCGTTCGGAACGGTGGACAGCTTCCTTCTGTGGCGTCTGACTGGCGGGCGCGTTCATGCGACCGACGCCACCAACGCATCGCGGACGATGCTGTTCGACATCCACCGCCAGATCTGGTGCCCCGATCTGTGCCGGATGTTCGGCGTACCGATGGCCATCCTGCCCGAGGTGCGGGACAGCGCGGCTGATTTCGGCGAATCCGATGGAAGCGTTCTCGGCCGATCCATCGCCATAACCGGCGTCGCGGGCGATCAGCAGGCGGCGCTTATCGGGCAGCGATGCCTTGCTCCCGGCGCGGCAAAGGCAACCTACGGCACCGGCTGCTTCGCCATGGTGAACACCGGCGAGACGGTGGCGTCCTCCGAACACCGCCTGCTTGCGACCGTGGGCTACCGGCTGGGCGGCAGGGTTCACTACGCACTGGAGGGTGCGATTTTTGTTGCCGGGGCTGGCGTCAAGTGGCTGCGCGACGGACTTGGCCTGATAGGGAGCGCCGGGGAGAGCGAGCGCCTCGCAGCGGGACTGGACGACAATGGCGGCGTCTATCTTGTTCCGGCTTTCGCCGGGCTTGGCGCACCCCACTGGCGTCCGGAGACCCGGGCGCTGCTCACCGGCATGACGCTGGGCACCGGCCGCGCACATGTCGCGCGCGCGATGCTGGAGGCGGTCGCCTATCAGACTCACGACCTCGTCGTCGCCATGCGACAGGATGCGCGGGTCGCCCTGCCGAGCCTGCGCGTCGATGGCGGCATGGCTGCTAATGACTGGTTCTGCCGCTTTCTCGCCGGCATTCTGGGCGTGGAGGTGCATCGTCCGCGCTCGGTCGAAACCACCGCGCTCGGGGCGGCGCGACTGGCCGCGCTCGGTGCAGGGCTGGCCGACGGGATGCAGGCGCTGGACGATGACGATCGTTCCGATCTGACGGTCTTTGCCCCTGACATGCCCGCATCCGTGCGACAGCAATGTCTTGCTGGATGGCGTGCCGCGCTCGCGCAGGTCCTGGCGACCTGACGCTATCCCCGATCTGGATTGGCCGCAAACCGCTCTACAGGGAGTGCCACCAGTAGCGCATGGGCTTTGGCGTCTCCTCCGCTTCGCCATGATCGCGCCACGCCAGTTGCGTTGTCAGCTTTTCAATCGGTTCGTATCCACGCTTGCGCCAGAAGGCGTCAAGCGGCGCATAGTTTGCTGGCCGCGCCGGATGATCGGCCGGGCGCTCCACCGCCGCGAATGTCGCGGCTCGAGCGCCGGCTGCGCGCGCTGCCGCCTCGCGATGATCGAAAAAGGCATGGCCAAGCCCCTGTCCGCGATGGGCTGGCAGGAGCACGCTCTCGCCGAAATACCAGAGGCCGGAAATGTCGAGCCCGCGCTCCTCGAACGGCTGCCGAAACGCAGGCTTCTGCGCAGTCATCGGGGAGGCCGTCGCCGCCCCGACGATGCGCGCGCCGTCCATCGCCGCGACGAGCACAGCGCCGGGTGCTGCGGCAAACTCCCGCAGATAGACGGCCTCATAGTCGGCATCGCCATCGTAGAGATAGGGCCATTCGGCGAATATGGCGATCCGGAGCCAGGCGAGATCATCGAGGACCGACCCGATTGAAGCGCCAGTCAGGGTGTTGACGGTGATACTCAACCGTCCACCTGCCGGGTCCAGTCGGCAAGATTGTAGTAAACCGAGATCCGCGTGATCAGGCCATCGGCGATCGACAGAAAGGCTCCGGCAGGCAGAATATAGGTCTGACCTTTCGCGGCGGGCAGGCCGCTATCGGTTTCGAGATAGCGGCCATGGACTGTGAACTCGGCGGCGGCCCGCGCGCCGTCGTCGCTCGCCATCAGCGCCAGATCGTGCAGTTGCTCACTGTAGCAGCGATCCATATGTTGAAGGAACGCGCGGAATGCAGCCTTGCCGCACTGTCGCTGGCCCTGGTTGATGTCATGGACAACATCGTCGCTGAGGCAGGCGAGCATTGCTTCGCCATCGCCCGCGTTGAACGCGGTGTAGTATCTATCGAGAAGCGCGAGGCTGTCGGCACGTCGGGACATGGCACGCTGCTCTAAAGGCGGCTCACAGCGCGTTCAAGATCGCCTCGACATGTTCCTTCCGGCATACGAGCAGGTCGGGCATGTAGGTGTCGCGCTGGTTGTAGAGGAGCGGGGAGCCGTCCACCCGGCTGGCGTGAAGCCCGTGGGCGAGCGCAACAGCGGCGGGGGCGCAGCTGTCCCACTCATATTGCCCGCCGGTGTGGAGGTAGATGTCCGCCTCGCCGCGGATGATCGCCATGGCCTTTGCGCCCGCCGATCCCATCGGCACCAAGTCCGCGCCGAGCTTTTCCGCAACGCTCACCGCTTCGGCGGCGGGGCGGGTGCGGCTCACCACCATGCGTAGCCTGTCGGGCGTAAACGGCATGGCAATTGGCTGATCGCTGCGCACGACAAGGTCGAGGCCCGGCAACGCGACCGCGCCGAGCGTCGGCACGCCGTCGATGGCGAGGCCGACATGGACGGCCCAGTCGCTGCGTTCCTCTCCATATTCCCGCGTGCCGTCGACCGGGTCGACGATCCAGACGCGCGACTTGGCAAGGCGCTCGTCATTGTCCTTCTCTTCCTCCGACAGCAGGCCATCGTCGGGCCGCTGTTCGCGCAGGGCATGGCACAGGAACTGGTTCGCCGTCTGGTCGCCTGCCTTGCCGAGCGACTTGCCGCCGAACAGGCCGGAGGCACGAACCTCCAGCAGGATCCGGCCAGCCACTTCCGCGAGATGGGCGGCGAGTTCGGCATCGGTCATGGCGCTCATGGGATGAGCCTCCGCACGATTTCCTCGGCCGCTTCCTCGGCGGTCATGGCGGTCGTGTCGATGCGGATCTCCGGGTCTTCGGGCGGCTCATAGGGGCTGTCGATGCCGGTGAAGTTCTTGAGCTCGCCAGCACGCGCCTTCTTGTAGAGGCCCTTGACGTCGCGCTTCTCCGCCTCGGCGAGCGGCGTGTCGATATGCACCTCCACGAACTCGCCCGGCTGCATCATCTGGCGCACCATGTCGCGCTCCGCCCGGAACGGCGAGATGAAGGCCGTGATGACGATAAGGCCAGCGTCCGTCATCAGCTTGGCGACCTCGCCCACCCGGCGGATGTTCTCCACCCGGTCGGCGTCGGTGAAGCCCAGATCCTTGTTGAGCCCGTGGCGGACATTGTCGCCGTCAAGCAGGAAGGTGTGGCGGTTCATCCGCGCCAGCTTCTTCTCGACGATGTTCGCGATCGTCGATTTGCCCGCGCCCGACAGGCCGGTGAGCCAGAGCACGGCCGGCTTCTGGTTCTTGGAGGCGGCATGATGCTCGCGGGTGATGTCGGTTGCCTGCCAGTGCACGTTCTGCGAGCGACGGAGCGAGAAGTGGATCATGCCCGCAGCGACGGTCGCGTTCGTCATCTTGTCGATCAGGATGAAGCCGCCGAGATCGCGGTCCTGCGTATAGGGCTCGAACGGGATCGGCCGGTCGGTCACGATGTTGGCGACACCGATGGCGTTAAGGTCCAGCGTCTTGGCCGCCAGATGCTCCATCGTGTTGACGTTGACCTGATATT
>CAZGVX010000029.1:0-30224 GCA_964529225.1 uncultured Sphingobium sp. | reverse complement strand
AACCCGTGTTTCAGCCGTGAAAGGGCCGCGTCCTAACCGCTAGACGAAGGGGCCGCCGGCGGTCGTCTGCCAAATAAGGCACGGCAACGCATGGGCTCAGCGCCTTTACGGAACAGGCGCAGGGGGGTCAAGCCCCGTCGCGCATCGCCATGACGACACCAAGGATCAGGCCCAGGCAGCGTCCTCGATGTGCAGTTCGGCCGCATCCCCGCCGGTCCAGTCATCCTGCTGGGCGCGTCCCGCCACCCAGAGCCGGCGATCGCGCCCACAAGCAAGAAGCGCCTGCCCAAAAGCCGTTTCGGCCTGGCGGAACGCAACCGCCTTGGTGCGTCCGCCATCTTCGCCGGTCAGCAGAAGGCGGACATGACCCGCGCCGACTACATCCGCCTTCATGACCCGCACCGGCCCGGTCGCGACGCGCGGGGCGGGCCAGCCATTGCCGTAGGGGCCGGCTCCCTCCAGTGCCCCCACGAGCGCGCGCGTCAGGCCGCGCGGCGCCACCACGGTGTCGATCAGCATCGCCGCATCCAGCCGCGCGCGCGCAACGGCCGCGGTAAGCCGGTCGTCGAGAAACGCGGCGAGTTCGGAGAGTTTGTCCGCCGCCACCGTCAGCCCAGCCGCCATCGCATGTCCGCCGCCGGCCACCAGCAGCCCCGCATCGCGCGCCGCGAGCACCGCCGCGCCGAGGTCCACCCCGCTGATCGAGCGGCCCGAGCCCTTGCCGGTGCCATCCTCGCCCAGGGCGATCACGATCGCTGGACGGTCAGCGCGTTCCTTGAGGCGGCCGGCGACGATGCCGATGACGCCGGGGTGCCAGCCGGCGCCAGCGACGATCACCACCGCGCGTCCGTCCTGCGCGGCAAGCTGCTGCTCGGCCTCGGCCTGCACGGTCGATTCGATGGCGCGCCGCTCGACATTGAGCGCGTCGAGCCTGGCGGCGATATCGGCGGCCTCCGCCGGGTCTTCCGTGGTGAGCAGCCGAACGCCCAGATCCGCCTCGCCGACCCGGCCACCCGCATTGATGCGCGGGCCGAGCGCGAATCCGAGATCGCGGCATTGGGGCGCTCGCGTGAGCCCCGCCGCGCGCCGGAGCGCGGCAAGGCCAATATTTTCGCCGCGCGCCATGACCTTGAGGCCCTGTGCGACGAAAGCCCGGTTGAGGCCACGTATCGCGGCGACGTCGGCCACCGTGCCAAGCGCGACAATGTCGAGCAGGTCCATGAGGCGCGGTTCCGCGCGGTCGGCGAACCATCGGCTCGCGCGCAGGTGTCGGAGCAGGGCCGCTCCCAGGAGGAACGCGACCCCGACAGCGGCAAGATGGCCGTGCGCGGCGGCCTCGGGCGCCTCATCCAGCCGGTTGGGGTTGACCAGCGCCAGCGCAGGCGGAAGGGCGGTCGCGCACTGGTGATGGTCGACCACGATCATGTCGATGCCCGCGGTTCGCGCGGCCTCCAGCGCCGCGAACGCCTGCGCGCCGCAATCGACCGTGACGATGAGGCGGCTGCCCTGCTCGCCGAGCCGCACCAGGGCTTCGGCCGAGGGGCCATAGCCCTCCATCAGCCGGTCCGGGATGTAAACGCCAGGATCGCAGCCGAGCTGGCGCAGAAGCCGGACGAGCAGCGCGGCGCTTGTTGCTCCGTCAACGTCATAGTCGCCAAAGATCGTCAGGTGCTCCCTTTCGACCACCGCCCGCGCCAGCCGTTCCGCCGCCGCATCCATGTCCCGGAACAGCGATGGGTCGGGCATGAAATTGCGGATGGTCGGGTGACGCTGACGCTCCAGGTCATGCTCGGCGCAGCCCCGCGCGCGCAGCAGATCGTTGACGAGCGCATCGGCTTCGCCCGAGAGTGCGCCCGACTGGCCGCCGCGCCACCGCCAGGTGCGACCCGTCAGGGATCGGGTGATGCCGAGGGCTGCCTCCATCCCCCCGACGTAGGTGGTTCTCTCTCGCTGTGCAAATGGCCCCGATGGTTGCATCGCAATATCGCTGCCTTATCTAGTCATCGCGAACCAGCGGGGCCAACAGCGACGTGACAACGATATTGAGCATTCAGGGCGTAGCAAAGACCTACGGCTCTGGGGTGGTGGCGTTGCAGCCAACCAGCCTCAACATAGGCAAGGGCGAAATTTTCGCGCTCCTCGGTCCCAATGGCGCGGGCAAGACGACGCTGATCTCGATCATCTGCGGCACGGTGATGGCTTCGGCGGGGCGGGTTCTGGTCGACGGACACGACTGGCAGTCCGACTTCCGGGACGCCCGCAAAAAGATCGGCCTGGTTCCCCAGGAGCTCAACCTCGACATATTTACCACGCCGCTTCGCGCGACACGGCTGACGCGGGGTCTGTTCGGCAAGGCGCGTGACGACGCCTATGTTGAGCAGCTCCTGCGCGACCTGTCGCTGTGGGACAAACGAGACGCCAAGGTCATCGAGCTGTCGGGCGGCATGAAGCGGCGTGTGCTGATCGCCAAGGCGCTCTCGCACGAGCCGGACATTCTGTTTCTCGACGAGCCGACCGCCGGTGTCGATGTGGAACTGCGGCGCGACATGTGGCGGCTGGTTCACAAGCTGCGGGAGCGCGGCGTCACCATCATTCTCACTACCCACTATCTCGAAGAAGCTGAGGAAATGGCTGACCGGGTCGGTATCATCAACAAGGGGCGGCTGCTGCTCGTTGACGAGAAGGCGAAGCTGATGTCCCGCCTCGGCAAACGTCAGCTTATCCTCACTCTGGCCGAGCCGATGGCCGCTGTTCCATCCGACCTCGCCGATTGGCCGCTCGCGCTTGCGGACGATGGCCGCCAGCTCGTTTACAGCTTCGATGGGTCAGCCGAGGAGAGCGGGATCGAGGCGTTGCTGCTCGCGCTCAAGGCGCAGGGGGTCGATTATCGCGACCTTGACGCGCGGCGCAGTTCGCTTGAGGAGATTTTTGTGGACCTGCTCAATGAGGACCGGCTGAACGGCGCGCAGGTGGCGGCATGAGCGGTCCCAATCTGCGTGGCATCTGGACGCTGTATGCGCATGAAATGGCGCGGGCAGGGCGCACCGCAGGCCAGAGCATCGTCGCGCCCGTGCTGACAACGGCCCTCTACTTCGTTGTGTTCGGCGGTGCGATCGGCGCCCGCATCCGGGATGTCGACGGCGTGCCCTACGGCGCTTTCATCGTGCCTGGCCTCATCATGATGAGCGTTCTGACCCAGAGTCTCTCCAATGCGTCCATCGCCATCTATTTTCCGAAATTCACCGGCTCGATTTACGAGCTGCTATCGGCGCCCCTCGGCTTTGGCGAGGCGCTGGTGGCCTATGTCGGCGCGGCCGCGACCAAGTCCGTCATCATCGGCCTCATCATCCTCGCGACGGCGGAACTGTTCGCGCCCCTCACCATCGCGCATCCGCTGGCGATGATGCTGTTCCTGGTGCTCACCGCCGTGACCTTCAGCCTTGTCGGCTTCATCATCGGGGTGTGGGCCAGCAATTTCGAGCAGCTGGGCTTCGTGCCGCTGCTGATCGTCCAGCCGCTCGCCTTCCTCGGCGGCGCCTTCTATTCGGTCGAGATGCTGCCGGAGCCGTGGCGGACGATCACGCTGTTCAACCCCGTGGTCTATCTGGTGAGCGGATTCCGCTGGAGCTTCTTTGGCAAGGGTGACGTTCCGGTGCTGGTGAGCATCGGCGTCACGGCCCTGTTCATGGCGGTGGCGATCGGCGTGATCGCGTGGATCTTCCGGACCGGTTACCGCATCAAGCCTTGATGCGGTAGCCTATGTGTGTCCCGCGATGACGGAGATTCAGTCCTTCGCGTCGACGCGGTGCTCGCCCTTTACCCAGCGCACGGTGCCCGATGACGCGCGCATCACGACGCTTTCGGTCGTCATCGTGCCGCCGGGGCGGCGCTTGACGCCGTCGAGCAGCGAGCCGTCGGTCACGCCCGTCGCGGCGAAGATGCAGTCGCCCTTGGCGAGGTCCTCGAGCTTGTAGATCCGGTCGAGATCCTCGATGCCCCATTTGCGGGCGCGGGCGCGCTCATCGTCGTTGCGGAACAGGAGCCGGCCGTTGAACTGGCCGCCGACGCAGCGCAGCGCCGCGGCCGCAAGCACGCCCTCCGGCGCGCCGCCCGATCCCATATACATGTCGATGGTGGTATCCGGGTTCGTCGTGGCGATCACGCCCGCCACATCGCCGTCGCCGATCAGCACCACGCCGCAGCCGAGCCCGCGCAGTTCCGCGATCAGCTTCTCATGACGCGGGCGGTCAAGCACGCACACGATGATGTCGGACGGATCGACGCCCTTGGCCTTCGCGACTGCCTCGACATTCTCCGTCGGCGTCTTGCCCAGATCAATGATACCCTCGGGATAGCCGGGGCCGACCGCAAGCTTGTCCATATAGACATCGGGCGCATTGAGCAGGCCACCTTCCTCCGCTGCCGCCAGAACGGCGAGGGCATTGGGGCCAGCCTTGGCGGTGATGGTGGTGCCCTCCAGCGGATCGAGCGCGATGTCGATCCTGGGGCCTTTGCCCGGCGCGCCGCCGACCTTTTCGCCGATATAAAGCATAGGCGCCTCGTCGCGCTCACCCTCGCCAATGACGACGGTGCCGTCCATGTAGAGATCGTTGAAGGCAAGGCGCATTGCCTGCACGGCAGCGGCGTCGGCCGCCTTCTCATCGCCCCGGCCGATCAACTTGGACGCGGCGATAGCGGCCGCCTCGGTCACGCGGACCATTTCGAGGACAAGAACGCGGTCGAGGACGGAACTGGCGGTCACCATGGCTGTGTTCATCCCATGCTTTGAGTCACGGCTGGTCGATAGGCGAGCGTTGCCGCATTGTCGAGACGAGGTGGTTAAGGCGCGGTAGCGTCGGCGATCAGTCGAGAATGTGCATGACCATCGGCGCGCCGATCAGGCTGTCGGTGCCCGTCAGCCGTGCGAAGGTGTCGGCTATGCGGGCCTCCGAGCATAGATGCGTGACGACGGCGATCAGCACGCTGTCCTCCGCATCGGCATTGCCGCGCTGGATGAGGCTTTCGATCGAGACTCCCGCATCGCGCATCGCCGCGGTGATTTCGGCGAGGACGCCCGGCCGGTCCTTGACGATGAGACGGATGTAGTTGCGACCAACGCGCGCGCCGGGGTCGGCCTTCACCTGCCGGTCGAGCAGCTCGGCGGGCATGGCGAACGCCGGACCATATTCGTCGCGCGCCACGTCGATGATGTCTGCCACCACGGCCGATGCCGTCGGCCCCGCGCCAGCGCCCGAGCCCTGAAAGAAGAGGCGGCCGACGAAATTGCCCTCCGCGACGACGGCGTTGAGCGCACCATCGACATGGGCGAGGGGGTGGGCGAACGGCACGAGCACCGGATGCACCCGCTGGAAGAGGCCGAAATTCTCGCCTTCCTCCGTCTCGCATTCGGCCAACCCGACAAGACGCACACGATAGCCCAATGCCGCCGCCTCGCCGATGTCGGCGGCGAGGACGTGGCGGATGCCGGTGATGTCCACGGATGCGAAGTCGATCTCCGTGCCGAACGCGAGGCTGGCGAGGATCGACAGCTTGTGCCCGGCGTCGATCCCGTCGATATCGAACGCAGGGTCGGCCTCCGCATAGCCCTTGTCCTGCGCATCCTTCAGCACGTCGGCGAAATCGCGACCCTCCTTCTCCATGGTCGAGAGGATGTAGTTGCAGGTGCCGTTGAGGATGCCATAGACGCGCTCGATCCGGTTGGCCGCAGCACCCTCGCGAAGTCCCTTGATGACCGGCACGCCCCCCGCCACGGCGGCTTCATATTTCAGGGCGACGCCGCCACGTTCCGCATCATGGGCGAGGGCGAGGCCGTGATGCGCGATCATGGCCTTGTTTGCGGTGACGAACGGCTTGTTGTGGCCGAGCGTCTGGCGTGCGAGCGTGAGTGCCGGGCCGTCCGCGCCGCCGATCAGTTCAACGACAGCGTCGACATCGTCGCGGATGGCAAGGCTACTCATGTCGTCCACCCATTCGTAGCGCGACAGGTCGACGCCGCGGTCGCGGGAGCGGTCGCGCGCGGACACCGCGACGATCTGCAGCGGCCGACCCGCGCGGCGCGCGATCAGTGCGGCATTTTCCTCGAGCAGGCGAATGACGCCGACACCAACGGTGCCAAGACCGACAATGGCGAGACGCAACGGCGCGTGACTGGCGGGCAGGGGGCTGTTCATCTCGGCGGCTCTTAGTCGGCGCTCGTCCGGTTGCCAAGGCTGGGCGTTCGTGTTCGGTTGCATGGCCCCAGCTCCGACAGGAAAGCCGCATAGTCAGCGCGTGCCGCATCTGCTTCGCGTGGACCGCTTCCGGCGAGGGCCGATGCTGGCAGGCGCTTGGGCAGGCCGCAGGCCAGGCGATACCAGAGCAATGTATCGCGCTGCGGCAGGGTGGGGTTCTCTTTCACGATCTCGCCCAGCGACGCGCCGAACCGGGGCGCCTGATCGGGGCGGCGGATGATGGACAGAGAGATGGGTCGTTCGCTGGCCGTCGAGAGAAATATCTGCGTCTCGCTTTCGCCTTCTACGGTGCCGGCGACGTGAAAGGCTTCGGCGACCCCGGTCACCGCCGGTGGCGCGTCCGCTGCTGCAACGTCAGCCGCCACGGCGCGGACGCGGCTGTCCGTGTCGGGGCTGAGCGGCAGAAGCGCCGTGCTTGAAAGCAGCTGGAACTGGCCGGGACGCTGGCCGGGATGACCGAAAAGGATGAGAGATCGGCCCTTGACTTGTTTCGCTGCGCCTCTCGTGGTGGGCAGGTCGATGAGGAAACTGAGCGTCGGCGGCAGGGCGGCCGGGGCGCGAATCGCTGCGCTGGCCGACAGCTCGGCATAGTATCTGATCCGATCCGGAGGGGGTGCCGGGCTGGGCGCCTTGAGCGCAATGAGTGTCCGAACCTTGCCCTCCACGATAACTTCGGCGGGGGCTGCGAGGTCGGCGATATCGGCATAGCTGAGCGGAGAGAGGCTCTCCTGAGGCGGGGCTGCGAAGGCGGAACCTCCAAGGAAAAGACAGCAAAATACGTGTGTTAGGCATTGGGCGCGGCGGTCTGCGCCGGATCGGAGGAGCAGGCGTGACCGGGGCGATCGGGGCATAAGCGGGGCTCCTGCAAACGGGAAATTCTGAGATCGGGACCCGACTATTGCGTCTTAACAAAGCGTTTGCGCAAGCCTGAACGTCGCGATAGGAAAAGGCCTGCGAAAACAGAAAGCCCCTCTGTGTTCGGACGGTTTGCAGGCGCGCGCCGCATAAGGCACGTCAGTCTGACTCTGATCTGGACCCACTATTGAGTTAAGGAGTGTCGTTGCCGAATGGCCTATGCTGACCATTCCCAATCCTCGAGCAGAGCGGTGTCGCTCATTATCGTGGCGGTTATCCACGCGGTGCTCGGTTACGCTTTCATCAGTGGTCTCGGCATC
This sequence comes from uncultured Sphingobium sp., assembly GCA_964529225.1. Lineage (GTDB taxonomy): Bacteria > Pseudomonadota > Alphaproteobacteria > Sphingomonadales > Sphingomonadaceae > Sphingobium. Next base: position 22,798 of record CAZGVX010000029.1, on the reverse strand, counting down.
AAATATGTCAAAAAGGCCGCGGAACAGCTGAACGTCATCGACGTGGCGGAGGAACCGCCGCCACCCGAGGAGCCGCCGCCACCGCCGCCGCCGGATCAGCCGGTGCCGCCGCCGCCGGTCTACATCCCGCCGCCGCAGGTGAAGCTGGCGCCGCCGCCTCAGGCCTACACGCCGCCGCAGGTTCCGCTGCCGCCGCCGCTGCCGCCCGCGCCCACCGCGCCGCCGGCACCGCCGCCGCCGACAGTGTCCAAAGCGGCCCAGTCACGTGGCGGTGATCCGCGAAGCTGGTTCACCTCTGACGACTATCCCGCCCGTGCGCTGCGCGAGCAGGCCGAGGGCCGGGTTTCGGTCAAGTGGGACATTGGTACGGACGGGCGCGTCAGCAATTGCCGGGTTACAAGTTCGAGCGGCAACGCTGAACTCGATGATGCGACCTGCAAGGTGATCCTGCGCCGGGGTAAGTACAAGACACCCGCGCTCGATCAAAACGGTAACCCCATAGTCTCGTCAGCGTCGACGAGTGTGGTCTGGAAAATGCCGCAGTAAGCGGTTTCGTGACGGTTGATCTGTCGTGATCATTTGAGTTTGAGAAGGAATCATTGCAATGTTCACTGCCATTACCGCCGCGGCCGCTCCGGCCGGCGCCAATTCGAACCCCTACGGCCTCTGGGAAGCCCTCGAGCAGGGCGGCGTCATCGCCTGGTCGGTGTTTCTTATCCTGGTCGGCATGTCGATCGTTTCGTTCTTCATCCTGTTTTCCAAGCTGATCGAGCAGCAGAAGGTCATCAGCCAGGCCAAGAAGGTCCGTCAGACCTTCTGGCGTTCGGCAACGCTGCGCGAGGGTTCGGCCAAGCTCGAGAAGAACAGCGCCTACAAGCAGCTGGTCGATGACGGCATCGCTGCGCAGGAAGCGCACGGCAAGCTCACCGACCCGGTCGAGGCCCATGACTGGGTCCATGGGCAGCTCGCCCGCTCGGAAAATGCCATCAACTCCAAGCTGGCTGGCGGCCTGGCCTTCCTCGCGACGGTCGGCGCGACCGCGCCGTTCATCGGCCTGTTCGGTACGGTTATCGGCATCTACCGCGCGCTCATCAAGATCGGCGCATCGGGTCAGGCGTCGATCGACGCCGTCGCCGGTCCGGTCGGTGAGGCGCTCATCATGACCGCGCTTGGCCTCGTCGTCGCTGTTCCGGCGGTGCTCGCGTTCAACTGGCTGCAGCGTCGCAACAAGGCGATTGCCGAGGATCTGAGCGGCTTCAACAACGACCTGCTCGGCTTCATGGTTTCCAACGGCGCTGTGCGTCCGACGGTCGCTCCGGCCGCTCCCGCCACCGCCAAGCCGGCTGCTGCTGCCGCCAAGGCCTGATTTCGGAGATGCGCCGACCGGCCATCTCTGGTCGGCCGGCGCTCTCACCGGAAGTTTTGATAGGATAACGATCCATGGCAATTAGCTCAGGTGGTGGCGGCGACGACGTGCCCATGTCCGACATCAACACGACGCCGCTCGTCGACGTCATGCTGGTGCTCCTCATCATCTTTCTCATCGCTGTCCCGGTGGTGATCCAGACGGTCGAAGTGAACCTCCCCAAGGTGCCGTTCGAGCCGACCACCACCAAGCCGGAGAATGTCTCGCTGACCGTCACCAACACCGGCGGCACCTGCGACGTTTACTGGAACATGACCAGAGTGGGTTCGGCTGATCTGCTGAACCGCGCGGTGGAAAAGCTCAAGAAGGACATCGAAAAGGCTGGCGGCGTCGAGAATATGGACCCCGAAGACCTGCCGGAAGCGCATATCCGCGGCGACATCAACACGCCTTGGCGTTGCGTTGCCGGCGCCATCTACACCATGCAGATGGCTGGCTATCCCAAGGTAGGCTTCATCTCGGAGCCGGACCCGAACTCGATCCGCATCATGCGCCTCTAAGACACGTTTAGGAGACTATCGACATGGCCATGAGTGGCGGCCGCGATGACGGCGAACCGATGATGGAAATGAACACGACGCCGCTCATCGACGTCATGCTCGTTCTCCTCATCATGTTCATCATCACCATCCCGATCCAGACGCATGCGGTCAAGATCGACCTCCCGCAGGATCAGCCGAACCAGACCCCGCCGACGGTCGATCCCGTCAAGAACAAGGTCACGACCGATCCGGCCGGTGTCATTTACTGGAACGGCTCGCCTATCGACCTAGTCACGCTGCGTCAGTATCTTGAGCAGACCCGTGGTATGACGCCCGAGCCGGAACTCCAGTTCGAGCCCGATCCGCAGACGCGCTATGTCAAGGTCGACGAGATGCTTGCCGTCATCAAGCGGAGCAAGATTACCAAGCTCGGCTTCGTTGGCAACGAACGCTACGGGGCGTTCTGACGGACGCGCCGACCGAAGACTGGTTAGAAGGGGGTCGGTTTCGGCCCCCTTTTTTTAACCCCGATCAGGCGCTACGGGGGCGCGGCTCGGGCGGTCGGTTTTGGCGGCGTGCTGTCGCCGGCGGTCTTTCTGGAGCCTTGTGGCAAGAGGGTTCAGGCGGTTTCGCCCGTGAACTGGAGCCGGGCGAGACGCCCGTAAAGCCCGCCCGCAACCGCGAGCTCGGCATGGGTGCCGGTCTCGACGATCCGCCCGGCGTCCATCACCACGATGCGGTCGGCGGCGCGGATGGTGGCGAGGCGGTGCGCGATAACCAGCGTGGTGCGTGCGCCCATCAGCGCCTCAAGCGCCGTTTGCACGGCGCGCTCGGACTCCGCGTCGAGAGCGGAGGTCGCCTCGTCCAGCAGAAGGAGAGGGGCATCGCGCAACAGGGCGCGCGCGATCGCGACGCGCTGGCGCTGTCCTCCCGACAGGCGCGAGCCGCCTTCACCCAGATAGGTTTCCAGGCCATCGGGCAGTGCGCGGATGAACGCCTCGGCATGGGCAGCGCGCGCCGCCGCCCAGATCGCTTCGTCATCAGCATCCCAGCGGCCGTAACGGAGATTGTCCCGCACGGAGGCAGCGAAAATAACTGTTTCCTGGGGGACGATGGCCATATGGCCTCGCAGTGCAACCGGGTCCATCTCGGGCAACGCCGCACCGTTGAACCGGACGCAACCCGCCGATGGATCGTAGAAGCGCGCGGCAAGCTGAAGCAGCGTGGATTTGCCGGCACCTGAAGGGCCGACCAGCGCAACGGTTTCACCCGGCCGGATGGCAAGCGTTACCCCATCAAGCGCCGGCAGATCGGGCCGGGCCGGATAGCGGAACGAAACCCCTTCGAATGACAGAGCCGCGGGCGCGGCCTCAGGCACCGGGCGCGGCGTTGCAGGCGCGGAGATCTCGGGCGTCTCGGACATCAGCTGGCTGAGACGCTGGGCGGCCCCGGCGGCGCGCAGCACGTCGCCGTAGCTTTCGCTCAGCGCGCCGAGTGCGCCCGCGACAAGACCACCGGTAAGAACGAATGCGGCGATGCTGCCGCCGCTCAGCGTCCCGTTCGCGACATCGAGCGCGCCCCGCCACATCAGGAGGGTGATCGCGCCGAACACGAGCAGGATGACGACCGCCGTCATCCCAGCGCGCAAGGCGATGCGTTGCCGGGCAGCAAGAAAGCCGGCTTCCACAGTTTCGGCAAAGCGGCTCGCCTCCCGTCGCTCCTGCGCGAAGCCCTGAACGACCTTCATCGCGCCAAGCACCTCGGTCGTGAGGCTCCCGATGGCGGCCATGCGGTCCTGGCTGGAGCGGGATAGGCGGCGCAAGGCCCGGCCCATGAGGACGATGGGTATCAACGTGATCGGCAGCGCAAGAAGCAGCATGCCCGTGAGCTTGGGCGCGAGATAAAAGAGATAGGCGAATCCACCAATGCCTGTCAGGCAGTTGCGCAGCGCCACCGAGATCGTGGAGCCCACAACCTGTTCAATGATCGCCGTATCGCTCGTCATGCGTGCGGCGATCTCCGAGGGGCGGTTGGTTTCGAAGAAGCCGGGCGACAGGTGGAGCAGCCGCGACTGCACGGCGATCCGCATATCCGCCACGACCCGTTCGCCGAGCCAGGAAACGCAGTAGAAGCGCACGGCGGTCGCAATTGCCAATACCGCCACGATCATCAGCAGATATTCGAACCAGCGCGCGAGATCGGTATCGCCGCCACCGGCAAATCCGCGATCAATCACGAGTTTGAAGCCGCTGGGTATGGCGAGCGTGGCGGCCGATGACACGATGAGCGCGGTTGCAGCGCCCAACAACATGACAGGATACGCACGCGCAAAGCGCACGATGAACCGGAGTTCCCCGATTCGGCCGGGCGCGGAATCAAACTTGTCGGTTGCCTTAGCGGGACGGCGAGCCATCGGCGCGCCTTAATTGGGCTTGGACGCGCTGTAAAACCGCAAATTTAACATTTATCGCTATGCCAATCGGGGCGGGCCAAGGAACCGCGCCGACACCTGCGCTTTTTTGCACTTGCGAAGGCGCTGGCATCCGTGCTCCATACCGCGCACGAAAACGAAAAATGATAGTCCGGTTACGCAGGTGGCGAGGTATCCTATGCTCTACACAACTTACGAGATGCAGCGCAATTTGCTTGCAAGCGCCAGTATGCTCGCTGGCGCAAGCGCGGAATTTCTGCAGAATCCAGCGAATCCCTTAGCCTATTTCGGTGGCGGGCCGCTGATCGCATCGGCGCTGGAGGTGTTCGCGCACGCCGCCGCCGCGCGGGGCAAGCCCGAGTTCGGGTTGGCGACGACGCTAGTGGACGGTTTGGGCGAAGTTGCTGTTTCGGAACGGATCGAGGCGGTGCGGCCCTTTGGTCAGCTCCGGCATTTCCTGCGGGAGGGAGCGCCGGAACAGCCGAAGCTGCTGATCGTGGCGCCGATGTCGGGCCACTATGCGACCTTGCTGCGCGGCACGGTGCAGCGGATGCTGCCGGGTCATGACGTGTGGATTACCGACTGGGCCGATGCGAGGCAGGTGCCGCTCCATGAGGGGCGGTTCGACTTTGATGACTATGTCGATTATCTGATCGACTGGCTCGCGCATATCGGCCCGAACGCGCATGTTCTGGCTGTTTGTCAGCCGACCGTGCCCGCATACGCTGCCGCCTGTCTGATGGCCGACAGTGGCGATGCGAATGTCCCTTCGTCGCTCACGATGATGGGCGGGCCAATTGACACCCGCATGGCGCCGACGGTCGTCAACGAGCTGGCCGTCCAGCGGCCGCTCAGCTGGTTCCAGCAGAATGTGATCCAGACCGTGCCGATGAACTATCCGGGGGCGGGTCGCCGGGTCTATCCGGGGTTCCTCCAGCTGGCCGGGTTCATGGCGATGAATTTCGGCAATCACCTGATGAGCCATTGGGGCATGTTCCGCCATCTGGTTGAGGGTGATGACGAGAGCGCGGACGCCACCAAGGCCTTTTACGAGGAATATCGCTCGGTCTGCGACATGAGCGCCGAATTCTACCTGCAGACGATTGAGTCCGTCTTTCAAAAACACCTGCTCCCAAAGGGCGAGCTGACCCATCGCGGACGGCTTGTCGATCCCGGCGCTCTCAAGACGGTGCCGCTGCTCGCGATCGAGGGCGAAAAAGATGACATTTCCGGCCTAGGTCAGACCAAGGCGGCGCTGACCATCGCGCGGAATCTGCCGGATACGCTCAAAAAATACTATATGGCTCGCAACGTCGGCCATTATGGCATCTTCAATGGCTCCAAGTGGCGCAACACCATAGCGCCGGTGGTCGAGGACTGGATTGCCGCGCACAATCGCTGACGCTCCGCCGCTCGTGCAGGCCGAGCTGCTCGACGTGCGGGTGGAACGCTGGCCCCTTGCCGGGGCGTTCGTGATCAGCCGTGGTGCGCGCAGCCATATTGATGTCGTCGTCTGCACCGTGGGCGTGGCAGGCTTTCAGGGCAGGGGCGAAGGCAGTCCGATCTACTATCGGGGCGAAAGCGCGCAGGCATGTGCCGACGCCATTCGCAGCTTTGCCGACGGTCGAACGTTCGATCGGGGCAGCGTCAACGCGACGATGCCGCCGGGCGCGGCGCGCAATGCGCTGGACTGCGCGCTCTGGGACATGGAAGCACGACTGACCGGCCGGCCGGTCTGGCAGTTGGCGGGATTGCAGCCGCCTGCTCCGCTGGCGACCGCCATCACGCTCAGCATCGACACGCCCCGCAATATGGAGGCGGCCGCATCCGCCGCCGTTGGACGTGGCTTTGGCCTGCTGAAATGCAAGCTGGGCGGCGAGGGCACCCTCGATCTCGAGCGGATGGCGGCGGTGCGGCAGGGCGCACCATGCGCCCGGCTGGTGGTGGATGCCAATGAGAGCTGGGCCGCGCCGGATGTCGCCCCGAACGCCAGCGCGCTCGACGATCTGTTCGTTGAGCTGATCGAGCAGCCTGTGCCAGCCGGGGAAGACGCCATACTGGCCTCGATCCGCTCGCCCGTATCGCTATGTGCCGATGAGAGTTGCCATGACCGGGCGGACCTCGATGGGCTCGGCATGTATCAGGCAATCAACATCAAGCTCGACAAGGCCGGGGGCCTGACCGAGGCGCTGAAACTCGCCGAGGCGGCGCGCCGGCGCGGCCAGCAGATCATGGTTGGCTGCATGCTCGGCACGTCGCTCGGCATCGCGCCCGCGTTTTTGGTAGCCCAGCAGGCGCGATGGGTCGACCTTGATGGCGCCCTGCTTCTCGCGTCGGACCGGGACGGCGGCCTGAAAGCGGTCGGCGGCGCGATTGAACCGGGTGGCTTGTGGGGGGTGCCGGCTATTCCGGCTTGAGCATGATCCCCTGGCTTGGATAGGGCAGCACCATTTCGCCGTCCGGGGCGGCGGTGAAGGTCGTCTGGGTCGGATAGGCGAATTCGATGCCCTCGGCATTGAACCGCTCCAATATCGCTAGCCCAATGCGGTGCCGCGCCTCGAACACATGGTCCCAGCTGGAAGGGCGGATGTCCACCCACAGCTCATAGTCCAGCGAGCTGTCGCCAAACCCGACAAAGCCGCAACGGACAAACTCGCCCTTCTCCGCTTCGACGATCGCTCTGGTCAGCTCCGGCACGCGCCGCGCCACCTCCGGCGACGTCTGATAAATCAGGCCGATCTTGTAGTGGACCCGGCGGAAGGGCAGCTCCGCGAGATTGGTGATCTCGGTGCCCAGCAGCTGCGTGTTGGCGATAATCTTCTGCTCGCCGGTAAGGGCACGCAGCCGGGTCGACTTCAGGCCGATATGCTCGACCGTCGCCGTGGTGTTGTCATAGATGATCGTGTCGCCGATGCGGAACGGCTTGTCGAAGATGATGGCCAGCGCCGCAAACAGATCGGCGAATATGCCCTGCGCCGCCAGCCCGATCGCGATGCCGCCGATGCCTAGGCCCGCAACCAGGCCGGTCACGTTGACGCCGATATTGTCGAGCGCGACGATGATCGCCACGGTAAACATCGCGACGGTAACGAGGAGACGGATGACGCCGAAGGCATTGTTGAGGGTGTTGTTGCCGGTGCCTGGATCACTCTGCCGCTCCAGCAAACCCAGTACGATCTCGCGGAGCCAGACCGTCACCTGAAACACGCTCGCCAGCGTGAACAGGAGGCGCACGAGGTCGAAGAGCACTTCCGGCGGATTGGCATAGCCAATGACGATGCGCGCCGCAGCCAGCGCCATGAACAGATGCCAGGTGCGCGACAGGGCACGCGCCAGCAGCCCGGCGGCGTCGTTTGGCGAACCGCGTCTTTCCCAGACGCGCCGGGCGCGCCGCCGCGCCCATGCAAACACTGAATAGAGCAGGAGGCCTGTCGCCAAAGAGAGGCTGATGCTCAGCCAGTGCGCGAGCAGCCAAGACTGAAGGTCGCGCAACGCTTCCAGTGGAGAGGCATCCACGAACACGCGGTCGGTCTCAGGTGCTACGGATTTGGCGTTCGCGACATCGGACGGCATGGCGGCTCCCATGGTTACGGGCGGCTAACGTTCGAGTTCGGGGCGTCGTTCCGCGGCGCAGTCATTTGCGCACGGCGGCAAGGATCATGTTCATGCGCATGTCGTCGCTCAGCACGATGCCCTGCGCCGGGCTGAAGCTGAGGCCCGCGCGCCGGACCGTTGCAAGTCCGTGAGCGTCAAGCAGCGCGTCCACCTCTTCGGGGGTGAGAAAGCGACGCCAGTCATGGGTGCCGCGCGGGATGAGCTTCAGCCCCTCGCCGACGGTGATCATGGCGAGACGCGACAGGGCCGTGCGGTTGGGCGTCGACAGGATGAGAAGGCCGCCGGGCGCGAGCAGCCGGGCGAGATGGCGTACAAAGTCATCCGGCGCGGCCACATGCTCGATCACTTCCATGCAGGTGACGAGGTCGAATGGCGCGGCATCAAGCCCCTCGGTCCCTCCCGCGCGATAGTCGATGGCGAGGCCGCCAGCGGCGGCATGATCGCGCGCCACGGCGATGTTCTCCGGCGTCGCGTCAATGCCCACAACCTCGGCACCCAGGCGCGCGAGCGGCTCGGTGAGCAGTCCTGCGCCGCAGCCAACATCGAGCGCGCGCCTGCCTGCCAGCGGTCGCAGATCCTCGCGGGCGCAGCCCCAATGGGCCGTAAGGCTGTCCCTCAGGAAGCGAAGCCTCGGGGGCCCGAGCTTGTGAAGCATGGCATTGGGCCCATCGGGATCCCACCACGTCGATGCGAGAGCGCCGAAATGCGCGACTTCCTCGGGCCTGATGGTGATGGTTTCGGCCTTGCTTGCCATGCCTGGTCCTCGTGACTAAAGGGAGCGCCTGCCGTTGACGGGACACCCGACAGCGGCTCAATTTCTGCAAGGCGATACGGGAAAGCAAGCGGCTAGGCCATGGCGCGGATCGTAATGAAGTTCGGCGGCACCTCGATGGCGGGGATGGACCGCATCCGCAACGTCGCGGCCAGGGTTCGTCATGTCGTCGAGCGCGGCAACGAGGTTGCCGTCGTCGTCTCCGCGATGGCGGGCGAAACCAACCGCCTCGTAGCGTTCTGCGAGGATGCAAGTCCGCTCTACGATCCGGCGGAGTATGATGTCGTCGTCGCCTCTGGCGAGCAGGTGACGGCGGGGCTGCTCGCGATGACGCTGAAGGCGATGGGCCTCAACGCTCGCAGCTGGCTCGGCTGGCAGCTGCCCATCCGCACCGTCGATGCCCATGCCAAGGCGCGGATCGAAAGTTTCGAGACGGACGCGCTGATTGCGGCCATGCGGTCCGGTCAGGTCGCGGTGATCCCAGGCTTCCAGGGGATGATGGAGGACGGCCGCGTCGCAACGCTCGGCCGGGGCGGGTCCGACACTTCGGCGGTGGCGGTGGCGGCAGCGGTCAAGGCGGATCGGTGCGACATCTACACCGATGTCGACGGAGTCTATACGACCGATCCGCGCATCGTGTCCCGCGCGCGCAAGCTCGGCCTCGTCACCTATGAGGAGATGCTGGAGCTCGCTTCGGTAGGCTCCAAGGTGCTCCAGACCCGCTCGGTCGCGCTCGCCATGAAGGAAAATGTCCGCGTTCAGGTCCTCTCCAGCTTCGACGAGCCGGGGCAGGACGACGTGCCGGGCACGCTGATCGTCAGCGAACAGGAAGTCGAGGATAGCAAGATGGAACGCCAGCTCATCACCGGGATCGCCCATGACAAGAACGAGGCGAAGGTCATCGTGACCCGCGTGCCGGACAGGCCTGGCGCCGTCGCCGACATCTTCGGGCCGCTGGCCGATGCCAGCATCAACGTCGACATGATCATTCAGAACACGCCGCATGACGCCACGGATATCGACGTGACCTTTACCGTGCCGCGCGCCGATCTCGCGCGCAGCGTCGATATTCTGGAGGCCAAGCGGAGGGAAATCGGGTTCGAGAAGATTGTGACCGACACCGAAGTGGCCAAGATCAGCGTCGTGGGCGTGGGCATGAAGAGCCACGCCGGCGTGGCCGCGACCATGTTCAAGACGCTGGCCGACCGCGGCATCAATATCGAGGCGATCTCGACAAGCGAGATCAAGGTGTCGGTGCTGATCGACGAGGACGAGACGGAACTGGCGGTGCGCGTGCTGCACAGCGCCTACGGCCTCGACGCGGAGCCTGTTACCGCGTGAGCCGTCAGCCCCCAAGCGGCCGGGCGCGCCTCAAGGAACTTATGGCGCGCGGCGCGAAGTTTCTGGGCTGCGAGCACGCGATCTTGTGCGGCGCGATGAGCTGGGTGTCCGAGCGCAACCTCGTGGCCGCGATCAGCAACGCAGGCGGCTTTGGTGTCATCGCCTGCGGCGCCATGACGCCGGAGCTGCTTGACGCCGAGATCGCGGCGACGAAGGCGCTGACGGAGCGGCCTTTCGGCGTCAATCTCATCACCATGCACCCACAGCTCATGGATCTCATCGCGGTGTGTGCCGGTCATGGCGTCGGCCATATCGTGCTGGCGGGCGGCCTGCCGCCCAAGGGCAGCATCGAGGCGATCAAGGCATCGGGTGCGCAGCTCCTGTGCTTCGCGCCGGTGCTCGCGCTCGGCAAGAAGCTGATCCGGTCCGGCGTCGACGCGCTCATCATCGAGGGTATGGAGGCGGGCGGGCATATCGGCCCTGTTTCGACGAGCGTGCTTGTCCAGGAATTTCTCCCGGCGCTGGCCGAAGATGTCCCGATTTTTGTGGCTGGCGGCATCGGACGTGGAGAGGCAATCGCCGCCTATATGGAGATGGGGGCGGCGGGCGTGCAGCTTGGCTCGCGCTTTGTCTGCGCCACGGAGAGTATCGCCCATCCCGCGTTCAAGCAGGCCTTCATCCGCGCCAATGCGCGCGACGCCGTGGCGAGCGTCCAGATCGACCCCCGCCTGCCGGTCATCCCCGTGCGCGCGCTCAGGAATGACGCGACCGAGGCCTTTGCGGCCAAGCAGCGCGAGGTTGCACAGCAGCTTGATGCCGGAACCATCGACATGGCTGCGGCGCAACTGGAGATCGAGCATTTCTGGGCCGGTGCGCTGCGGCGCGCGGTGATCGATGGCGATATCGAGCAGGGATCGGTGATGGCCGGGCAATCCGTCGGCATGGTAACGCGGGAGGAGCCTGCCGCCGCGATCATCGCCGCGCTCATCGAACAGGCCGCGGCCGCCCTGACGCGCATGCATTGACATGATGGCGGACTGGCGCAGAAGGCACTGAAAACCGTGCGCACAAAAAGTGCGACGGGACGCTGGCAAGCCATGGCCCGGATGACGTTGGCATGGTGCTGCCCTTTCTGATAGCATCGGTGGCATGAACGCATCCGCCATGCCGCCTCTCAATGCGCTGAGTGCTGCTTCGTCAGCGCGCAAGATCCTCTCTCGGCTGCACGATGTCATGGCGGCACGCAGCAACGCGCAGGCCAAGCTCAACAAGGTTGTTGAAATCATCGGCGAGGAACTGTCGAGCGAGGTCTGCTCGATTTATCTCCTCCGCGAGGGGATGCTTGAACTGTTCGCCACGCGCGGCCTCAATCAGGAGGCGGTGCACCAGACCCGGCTCGCCCTGGGTGAGGGACTTGTCGGCACAATCGCCCAGAATGTCGATACGCTGAACCTGGACGAACCGGCAGCGCATCCCGACTATGCCTATCGTCCGGAAACGGGCGAGGAGCTGTTCCACAGCTTCGCGGGCGTGCCGATCGTCCGGCGCGAGCGGGCGGTGGGCGTGCTCTCCGTCCAGCATATCGAGCCAAGGCCCTATCAGGAAATCGAGATCGAGGCGCTGCAGACGGTCGCCATGGTGCTTGCCGAACTGATCGCCAATGCGGGCCTCGTCGATCTCAATCCCGGTGAGGAGCGCCGGATGGAGACCGGCACCAACATCGTCTCCGGGCTGCAACTGGTCATGGGCATGGCGCGCGGCTACGCGGTGTTCCACCAGCCGCGCGTGACCATCGAACATACCGTGGCGGAGGATATCGAAGTCGAACGCAGCCGCGTCTATTCCGCCTTCACCAAAATGCGCGAGCAGATCGAGCGCATGACCGGGCAGGCCGAATTCGGCGTCGAGGGCGAGCATCGGGAAGTTCTCGAGACTTACAAGATGTTCGCTTATGACGAGGGCTGGTCACGACGCATCAATGAGGCGATCGACAGCGGTTTGACGGCCGAGGCGGCGATTGAGCGCGTGCAGCAGCGCACCCGGATGCGGATGCGCCAGATCGACGATCCGCTGCTGCGCGACCGGATGCACGATCTGGAGGATCTCGCCAACCGGCTCCTCAGGATCGTTTCCGGCCAGCTCGGCACCGCCGCCCAGATGGGGTTGCGGCAGGACACAATCCTGATCGCGCGCAATCTGGGGCCAGCCGAGCTGCTGGAATATGACCGGCGTCGCCTCAAAGGCGTGGTGTTGGAGGAAGGGTCGCTGACCGCCCATGTTACCATCGTTGCGCGGGCGATGGGTATCCCGGTCATGGGCCGGATGCGGCAGGTGAAGCAGACGATCAACGAGGGTGATCTTGTCCTCATGGACGTGACCGAGAACCGCATTATCGTCCGCCCGTCTGTGCCGATGGATCAGGCGTTCGACGCCAAACTCGCGCTGACCCAGAAAAAACGTGCCGGCTATGCGGCTCTTCGCGATCTGCCTGCCGTGACAAAGGACGGTGTCCGCATCGAACTGATGGTCAACGCCGGGCTGCGCGACGATGCCGCCGCCATCGAGCTGACCGGCGCCGACGGCATCGGCCTGTTCCGCACGGAATTTCAGTTCCTCGTTTCGGCCACGCTTCCGCAGCGCGAGCGCCAGCAACGCCTCTACAAGGACGTGCTCGATGCGGCGGGCGCCAAGCCCGTGATCTTTCGCACTGTGGATATCGGCGGCGACAAGGCGTTGCCCTATCTTCACGGCGACGAGAGCGACGGTGAGGAAAACCCGGCAATGGGCTGGCGGGCGCTGCGGCTGGCGCTGGAGCGCGACGGTCTTATGAAGGTGCAGGCGCGCGCGCTGCTGGAAGCGGCCGCCGGGCGCACACTCAACGTGATGTTCCCGATGATTTCCGAGCCTTGGGAATTCGACGAGGCGCACAGGCTTTTCGAGGAACAGCGGGCGCTCCTGCAAAAGGCGAAGCACAAGCTGCCGGTCGCGATCCGTTACGGCGCGATGCTGGAGGTGCCCGCGCTTGCCGAAGTGCTGGACCAGCTGCTGCCGCGCCTGGATTTCCTGTCGATCGGCACCAACGATCTCACGCAGTTTCTGTTTGCGGCGGACAGGGCGCATCCGAAGCTTGCCGAGCGATATGATTGGCTGAGCGTCGCCGTGCTGCGCTTCCTCAACCGGGTTGCAGGCGCAGCGAGGGAGCATGGCATTCCCGTCGGCGTGTGCGGGGAAATGGGCGGGCGGACAATCGACGCGATGGCGCTCATCGGCCTCGGCATCACGCGCCTGTCGATCACACCGGTGTCGATCGGCCCGGTGAAGGCCATGATCCGTTCGCTCGACGCTTCGACGCTGCGCGCTGACCTCAGCGTCATGCTGGCAAATACCGCTGGCAGCCTGCGCCCTCAGCTCGAAAAATGGGGCCGGGATCATGACGTGGAGACAGGGTGAGCCGTTGCCGCGCCGATTCCCCGCGGTTCCGGCCGTTAACCACGTTGACAGGACGCCTCGCGCTCGCGAGATTTGATCGGCGAGGACGGAGCATCCGGCGCGTCGGCGCTTGGCTCACGAGGGCAAGGACATGAATAGCGACAGCGAGGTCGAACCCACCGCCGCTTCCGCGCGGAGCGCGTCGACCATGCGCGAAGCCCGTGAGCGTGCCGGTATGACGCTGGTCGATGTTGCGGCCCGGACCAGAGTGCCGCTCCGCCATCTCGAGGCGCTGGAAACGGGGAATCTGGAGGCGCTTCCGGGCCCGACCTATGTGACGGGGTTCGGCAGGGCCTATGCGCGGGCAGTGGGTCTGGACGAGGCGGCGCTGGTGTCGCGTCTTCGCTCGGAAATGGCCGAAACCGGTCAGCTTACGCCGGACCCTTACCGCATGGAGGAGCCGGTCGCACCGGCCCGGCTGCCATCGCGAATCCTGGCCTGGACGGCCGCGATCATCGCCCTCCTGTTCGCGGGCGGATACGGAATCTGGCGGATGCAGATCAACGAGCCGCCGACCGCCGACGATCTTGCTACCGTTCCGGTAGCGACCACGGCCGGACCGCAGCCTGCGCCTGTGGTGCGGCCGCCGGTTCTGACTGGCCCGGTGGTGCTGACGGCGGCGGACGGGGTCTGGCTGCGCATTTACGATGCTGACGGCAAGGTGCTTCTGGAAAAGGCGATGGCCAAGGGCGAGAGCTATACGGTGCCGCCCGACGCGCGCGATCCGATGATCCTGACCGGGCGACCGGACGCGCTGGCGGTGACGGTGGGCGGGCGAGCCATTCCCCCTCTCGGCACTGCAGAGCGAACCATATCGGATGTGCTGCTGACGCCTGCGGCGCTCCTCGGGCGAGCCCAGAATGGTGGCGGAACCGGGCAGGCGGGCACTGCTGCGCCGACCCAATCAGCACCTGCCGCCATGCAGCAGCCAACGCCTCCGGCTTCCATGTCGTCACGGAGCACCGTCGAGCGCCGGCCTAGGCGGGAGGGGCCAGCGGCCAGTCGTCGGCAGGGCGAAGCGGACACGACGCCGTCTGCCGCCCCGGCAACACCCGCTGTGGTCGATCGCGCGCCGCCAGCACCGCCCGAGGCCCAGAACGCGGCCCGCTGAGATTTGCGCACGCGCGGCATCGACCCTATGGATGTCCGCAGATCATGCGCCACCATTAAAGGGGACATCATGCTTCGATCATCCGTGTTGCTGCCTTCGCTTGCCCTTATAGTTTCGGGCGCAACATGTGCGTCGGCACAGGGGCAGACTTCGCTCGATGGGCGTGTGAGCCGCCTTGAATCCGAAATACGGGCCGTTCAGCGCAAGGTGTTTCCGGACGGCGCGGGCAAATATCTTCAGCCGGAGTTGACCGGACAGCAACCCGCCGCTGCCGCCGGCAGTCCTGCGACCTCACCCGTCGCCGACCTGGAAGCGCGCGTGTTGGCGATCGAATCACAGGTGAGAGCACTGACCGGGCAGGTCGAACAGACCGGCTATCAGCTCCGCCAGCTTCAAACCGCATTCGACGCCTTCAAGGCCGCGCAGGCGCCCGCAGCGCCCCCGAGCCTTCCCCCGACCGCGCCCGGCACGACCTCGCCGCCGTCGGCGTCGCCAGCCAAGCCGATGCCCAAAGGCACCGATGCGGTCCGTCAGGCGGCGGTCGCAGCCGTGGAGCGGCCGGCCGGTGACGGCGCGGAGGACGGATACACTTATGGCTATCGGCTCTGGGCCGCGAAATTCTTCCCGGAGGCGCAGGTCCAGCTGAAGGCTACCGTCGACAAGTTTCCAGGCGCAAGCACCGCGTCGCGCGCGCAGAATCTCCTCGGCCGCGCCTATCTTGACGATGGCAAACCGGCCCTCGCGTCTGTCGCCTTTTACGAAAATTATCAGAAGCGCCCCAAGGGGGACCGCGCGGCCGACAGCCTGACCTATCTCGGCGAGGCGCTGATCCAGCTCAAGAAGCTGCCCGATGCCTGCAAGGTCTACAGCGAGCTGGAAGATGTCTATGGTGCGACGCTGCGGTCCGACCTGCGCACGATGATGGAGAAGGGGCGCGCTCGCGCGAAATGTGGCGCCTGACGACCACCTCGGGACACGCCTCGCTCAAGCCCTGGAGCGTTTGATCGGCCGGGCGGTCGATCCCACCGACCGTTTCGGCATTGCCGTGTCCGGCGGACCGGACAGCATGGCGCTTTCCGATCTGATGGCGACGGCATTCCCGTCAAAGGTCGAGGCCGTCACGGTGGACCACGGCCTGCGTCCCGACTCGGCAGCGGAAGCCGCCATGGTGGAAGCATGGTGCGCCGCGCGGTCCATCCCGCATGCCATCCTGACCCTGCCCAAACCGATCGCCGGGACGATCCAGGCTGGCGCGCGCAAGGCCCGCTATGCCGTGCTCGAAGCGTGGCGGCTGGAGAAGGGCGTCGACTGGATCGTGACCGCCCATCATGCCGACGACCAGCTCGAGACGATGCTGATGCGGCTCAACCGGGGTTCAGGGGTCGGAGGACTGGCGGGCGTGCGCGCGCGCCGCGGCGCGGTGTTGCGTCCGCTGCTGGGCGTCCGCAAGGCCGATCTGGTGGCCCATGTCGAGGCGAACGCCATTCCCTATGTCCGCGACCCGAGCAATGGCGACATGCGGTTCGATCGCGCCCGGCTGCGTGCGGCGCTTGCGGACGTCGACTGGCTCGACGCCAGGGCGGCTGTCCGCTGCGCGTCCGCCCTCGCCGATGCAGACGCGGCGCTGCTGTGGGCCAGCGAGCGGCTCTATGGCGGCCATGTACAGGCTGAAGGCGACTCGCTTGTGCTCACGGAGACTGACCTCCCGCGCGAGCTTCTGTTTCGTCTGCTCAGCCGCATGATCGCCAGCATGGCGCCGGATGCGCCTCCGCCTCGGGGCGAGGCCATAGAGAAGGCTCTTGTTCAGCTTTTCGATGGTAGGAAGCTGAGCCTTGGTGACTGCGTGGTGACCGGCGGCGAGCGTTGGACAGTGCGAAAGGCGCCCCCGCGCAAACCCCAATAGCCATTGCGCTGGCGCCCGAACCCCCTATCTTGACGGGGAAAGAGAGAGAGCATGAACGGCGACAAGGATCCGCAAACCAACCCCTGGCTGAAAAGCGCCCTGATCTGGGCCGGGGTCATCGTCGCCCTGCTCCTGTTCGTGACCATGTTCGACAGCCGCATGGGCAGTCAGGCGGGCAGCGCCATCGCCTATTCCGATTTCCGGCAAAAAGTTGCGGCAGGCCACGTCAAGGAAGTCTCCATTGCGCCCGACCATATTGGCGGGTTGATGGAGAATGGTCAGCGTTTCACCACCGTGCCGGTGGCCGATCCGGGCCTCACCGCGTTGCTCGACGACAATGGTGTCAAATATAGCGGGGAGAAGGAGGAGCAGCCGAGCTTCTGGATGATCCTGCTCTACCAGTCGCTGCCGTTCATTCTCATCATGGGGATCGCCTTCTTCGTTCTGCGGCAGATGCAGAAAGGCGGCGGCGCGTCCGGCGCCATGGGTTTCGGCAAGTCCAAGGCAAAGCTCCTTACTGAAAAGCATGGCCGCGTGACCTTCGACGACGTTGCCGGCATCGACGAGGCGCGCGAAGAGTTGCAGGAGATTGTCGAGTTTCTGAAGGACCCGAGCAAATTTGCGCGGCTCGGCGGCAAGATCCCCAAGGGGGCGCTGCTGGTCGGGTCGCCCGGCACCGGCAAGACGCTGCTCGCTCGCGCAATCGCGGGCGAAGCAGGCGTGCCCTTCTTCACCATCTCGGGCTCCGACTTCGTCGAGATGTTCGTCGGCGTGGGTGCCAGCCGTGTCCGTGACATGTTCGAGCAGGCCAAGAAGAACGCACCGTGCATCGTGTTTATCGACGAGATCGATGCGGTTGGACGGCATCGCGGCGCAGGCCTCGGCAACGGTAATGACGAGCGCGAGCAGACCCTCAACCAGCTCCTCGTCGAGATGGACGGGTTCGAGGCGAATGAGGGCATCATCATCATCGCTGCGACCAACCGGCCTGACGTGCTCGACCCGGCGCTGTTGCGTCCCGGCCGCTTCGACCGGCAGGTGGTTGTGCCGCGCCCGGATATCGAAGGCCGCGTGAAGATCCTCGAAGTGCACATGAAGAAGGTGCCGCTCGCGCCCGATGTGGATGCACGGGTGATTGCGCGCGGGACGCCCGGCTTCTCGGGCGCGGACCTTGCCAACCTCGTCAACGAGGCGGCGCTGATGGCGGCGCGGCGCGGCAAGCGGCTCGTCGCGATGGCCGAATTCGAAAGCGCCAAGGACAAGGTCATGATGGGCGCCGAGCGCCGGTCGATGGTCATGACCGACGATGAGAAGAAGATGACCGCCTATCATGAGGCTGGCCACGCCATCGTCGCGATCAAGGAAGCGGCCTCCGACCCGATCCACAAGGCGACGATCATCCCGCGCGGCCGGGCGCTCGGCATGGTGATGCGCCTGCCGGAGCGGGACAATTACAGCTATCATCGTGACAAGATGCACGCGAACCTGGCTGTCGCCATGGGCGGTCGCGTGGCCGAGGAAATCATCTTCGGCTATGACAAGGTGTCGTCCGGTGCCGCCAGCGACATTCAATATGCCACCAAGCTCGCGCGCGACATGGTAACCCAGTGGGGCATGTCGGACGAGATGGGTCCGCTTCAGTATGAGGAGCCGCAGGGCGAGACGTTCCTGGGCTATTCGCAGTCCCAGCGGGTCCATATGTCGGACGAGACGGCCAAGAAGATCGACACCGAAATCCGTCGCATCGTCGATGGCGGTTACAACCGGGCCAAGTCGCTGCTGACCGAATTTGCGGACCAGCTCCACCTGCTCGCGGGGGCGCTGCTGGAATATGAAACATTGTCCGGCGACGAGATCAAGGCGCTGATCGAGAACGGCGAGTTCGTCCGCTCCGACGGCCCGATCCGGCCGGCCCTTGCGCCGGTAACCGGTTCCTCGATCCCCAAGAGCGGCCGCAGGGGCGGCTCGATCGGCGGGGCCAGCCCTGCCGGGGCCTGATCGCGGCGACCCGTCGCAACACGAAAAAAGGGCGCCTCAGGCGCCCTTTTCATGAACGTTGGTCAGCGACGGTCAACCGTCGTAGTCACCGCCGATATTGTGGTTGCGCGGCGGCGCGGCGGCGGTGAGCATCAACGCCTCGGCCGACCGCTGCAGCGAGCCGATCTCGTCCGGCGTATCGTCGTCGTCGATCTGCACCTTCTGCATCGAGCCAACGAGGTCCGCCTGCAGATCCTCGGGCGTGACGGTCTCTTCGGCAATTTCACGCAACGCCACCACCGGGTTCTTGTCCCTGTCGCGGTCGATCGTCAGCTCGGCGCCGCTCGATATTTGACGCGCGCGCTGGGCGGCCAGCAGCACGAGGTCGAAGCGGTTGGTGACCTTGTCGATGCAATCCTCGACGGTAACACGCGCCATGAGGGCTCCTTCGGATGTCTTGCGTGATGGGGTGAGCCGCACCGGTTAGCAGCGAGGCGGCGGATAGTCAATGTAGCAGGCGCCGGCGGGCCCTGACGCGACCCTATGATGCCGCTTTTCCGTCAAGCCTGAGACCGTGCTTCATCAGCATCGGCACATTCGCAAAGGCGAACAGGAGCGAGACGATGGTGACGCCCCAGACTTTCAACGACAACCACGCTTCGAAACTGAACCAGGCGCGCATCGCCTCGTTCGCGAGCGCGAGAAAGAGAAAAAACACGCCCCAGTTGCGCGAGAGTTTGAGCCAGCCCGTCTCGCTGAGGCCCTGATAGGCAGCGCCGAGCAGATATTTCAGGAGAGGCCGCCCACGCAACCATCCGCCAAGCAGCATGATCGCGAAAAAGCCGTAGATGATCGTGGGCTTGATCTGGATGAACCGCTCGTCGCGGAAATAGAGCGTCAGCGAGCCGAAGAACAGCACCAGCACCGCCGAGAGCCACAGCATCGGCGACACCTTGCCCAGCTTCACCTTCGACACGATCACCGCAATGGCGATCGCCGCCATGAAAATGGCCGTGCCCGCGATCATGCCCGCGAACTTGTAGCCAAGGAAAAAGGCGAGGAGCGGCCCGAAGTCGAGCGCAAGCGGCAGCCAGCTCTCCTTGGGGCCATCGGCCGCCAGCTCGACGCCCGGCGCGTCTTCCATTCCCGTCACCGCCCGATCCTCAGCGCGCATAAGCCACTCCGGCGATCGCGCGCGCCAGTTCCGCAGGATCGAACGGCCTCAGATCACCAATACCCTCGCCGACGCCGATGGCATGAATCGGCAGGCCGTATTTGTCCGCCGCCGCGACCAGCATACCGCCCCGCGCGGTGCCGTCGAGCTTCGTCATCACAAGGCCGGTCACTTGTGCGACGTCTCCGAAAATCTCGATCTGACTCAAGGCATTCTGTCCTGTCGTCGCATCCAGCACGAGCACAACGTCGTGCGGGGCCTCGGCGTTCAGCCGTCCAAGCACACGGCGGATCTTGGCAAGCTCGTCCATGAGCTCGCGCTTGTTCTGGAGCCGCCCGGCGGTATCGACGATGAGGACGTCAGTGCCAGCGGCCGTCGCCTGCTTGACCGCTTCGAACACCAGACCCGCCGCGTCGCCGCCCTCGGCCCCCCTGACCAGCGGCACGCCGACACGGTCCGCCCAGACCTGAAGCTGGCCGATGGCGGCCGCGCGAAACGTGTCGCCCGCCGCGAGCATCACCGCATAGTCCTGTTCGGTGAAAAGATGGGCGAGCTTGGCGATCGTCGTCGTTTTGCCTGACCCGTTGACGCCGATGACGAGGATAACTTGCGGGCGGGGAAAGGCGTCGATCTCCAGCGGTTTGGCGACGGGTGCCAACACCTTTTCGATCTCTTCGGCGAGAATCTCGCGCAGATACTCCTCGGTGAGGGTGCGGTTGTAGCGCCCCTCGGCAAGCCGGTTGCGGATGCGCGCGGCCATGGCCGGGCCGAGATCGGTGACAAGGAGGGCTTCCTCGATCTCGTCGAGTGTCTGCTCGTCGAGCGCAGCCCTGGTGAAAAGGCCGGCGATGTTTTCGCCCAGCCGGTCGGACGTGCGGCGGAAGCCCCCGAACAGCTTGTCGCGCCAGCCCCTGTCGTTGGTTTCAGCCATAGTCGCCTATCTGCGCGATCAGGCGCCCATCCTCAAGGGCGCGGATGCGGGCATCGACGATTGCGCCGGGTGCCGCCGGATCATCGAGTCGAACGGGCGCAAAATCCGGCGCATGACCGTCCAGCCCACTGCGCTCGATCAGGACCGACTGGATTGTCCCCACATGCGCGGCGAGCCAGTCGGCGCGGGCGGTGGCGCAGGCTTCACGCAGCCGCCTCGCCCGCTCGCGAATAACCGGCGCAGCCACTTGCGGCATGCGGGCAGCAGGGGTGCCGGGGCGGGGCGAGTAGGGGAACACATGCCCATGGACGATCCTGCAGTCGCGAACCATCGCCAGGCTGTTTGCGAAGGCTGCGGCAGTCTCGGTCGGGAAGCCGGCGATGATGTCTGCGCCGATCGCGATGTCCGGGCGGCGGGCATGGAGCTGATCGACCAGCCGGACGGCATCGGCGCGGGCATGGCGGCGCTTCATGCGCTTCAGGATGAGGTCATCGCCCGATTGCAGCGACAGATGAACATGCGGCATGACCCGCGCTTCGCCGGTCAGGAGATCGAAAAGCTGATCGTCAATCTCGGCGCCGTCGAGAGACGACAGGCGCAGACGCGGCAGCGCTGGCAGGGCGGTGAGCAGCGCCTCGACCAGCCCGCCGAGCGTTGAGGTGCCGTCAAGATCAGCGCCGTAGCTGGTGAGGTCGACACCGGTCAGGACGATCTCCGCGACACCCTCTTCGACCATCAGCCGCGCGGCCGCGATCAGTTCTGCAACCGGCACCGAACGGCTGGCGCCGCGCCCCTGGGGGATGATGCAGAAGGTGCAGCGGTGATCGCAGCCGTTCTGGACGATGAGGAAACCCCTTGTGCGGCGACGGGTGCGTTCTGTGCCAGCGGGCGGGGCGGGCGCATTGCGCGCGAGCCAGCCGCGCTCCAGCTTCTCGCCATTGCCCACGATCCGGTCGACCTCCGGCATGGCGGCGAGCGCGACCCGGTCCGTTTCCGCCGCACATCCCGTGACCAGAATCCGCGCATCGGGTCGCCGCCGGCGCGCGGCGCGGATCGCCTGCCGGGTGTGTCGCAGAGCCTCCGCCGTGACGGCGCAGCTGTTGACGATGACGAGCCCGTCCTCGCCCCGCGCCATGGCGGCCATTGCCTCGCTCTCGGCGATGTTCAGGCGGCAGCCGAGCGTGATCAGTTCGGGTTCGCTCATGCGAATGTGCCGAGGTCGATCGTTCCGTCGAAAACATGGGATGCCGGGCCGGTCATGCATATCGTCCCGCCGGGCGCCCAGTCGATCACGAGATCGCCGCCCGGCAGCGTCACGCGCACCGGGCCGACGCAAAGCCTGCGCCTTATCGCGGCGACAGCGGAGGCGCAGGCGCCGGTGCCACAGGCACGGGTCAGCCCCGCGCCCCGTTCCCAGACAACAAGCCGGATATGGTCGGGCTCGACAATTTGGGCGAAGTTCACATTGACCCGCTGCGGAAACAGCGGATCGTTCTCGATGAGCGGGCCGAGGCGCTCGACCGGGACAGCATCCAGATGCTCGACGAAGAACGCGACATGCGGATTGCCGACATTGACGGCGGCGGGGGCCGGGAGATCGTCCCAACTTACCGGCATCTCGAGCGTATCCATTGCATAAGCGAGCGGAATCGCGTCCCAGTCAAAGCGCGGACTACCCATGTCGACGCTGGCACCGTCGCCAGCGCGGCGCGCGTCGATGATGCCGCCCGCCGTCTCGATGGTCACATCGCGGCCGACGAACAGCGGCACGCACCGGCTCGCATTGCCGCACGCCTCGACCTCGCTGCCGTCATGATTGAAGATTCGCATCACCACATCGGCGTGCGACGATTGACCGATCAGGATAAGCTGGTCGCATCCGACGCCCGTCCGGCGGTCCGCCACAGCACGGACAAGCGCGGTCGACATTGTCAGCGGGGCATCGCGCGCGTCAATCACGACAAAATCGTTGCCGAGGCCGTGCATCTTGGAAAATTGGCGGATCATCGCTGGCGCATGTAGGACGCGCGGACGGCGCTGTCCATGGAACGGTAGACGGGGGAAAATGGCGCACCCGGAACGATTCGAACGTCCGACCCTCAGATTCGTAGTCTGATGCTCTATCCAGCTGAGCTACGGGTGCGTG
>CAZGVX010000028.1:23360-30576 GCA_964529225.1 uncultured Sphingobium sp. | reverse complement strand
AGAAACACGTTCATCCCCATAATGGCCCAGGCATGCGCCTCGGTCAGGTCGTTGCGCAATTGCCCTGCCGCGCTTCCCTTGCGTAAACGCTCGAACATGCGGCGCGCCGTGGTTTCATAATGTGCGCGATAGCTTGCCGGATCAGCGAACTCCGCCTCGTCGATGATGCGATAAATTTCCTTGTGCTCGCGCACGAAGCGGAGAAACGCAGCAAAGGCTGCGCGTTCGAGGTCGATCGCGTCGTTCGCCGCCGCACCTTTCAGGTCGGCAACGACGGTATCGCGAACCCGATCGGAAAGGTCTGTCACCAGCGCACGGAACAGTGCCTCTTTCGAATCGAAATATGTGTAGAATGTGCCCAGCGCCGTTCCCGCGCGGGCCGTGATGCCGCTCACGGATGCGTCGTGAAATCCCTTTTCCCCAAACTCCAGTGCCGCCGCATCGAGCAGGCGCCGAAGGGTTTGACGACCGCGTTCCGTGCGGGGTTTCTTGGGCGCAAGTGACGGCGCCGGCTCGATCTGCATGCCCATGTTGCAGTCGCTAACACATCCGGTGGCTGTTGCAAAATCACCATATTGAAAACTGAATCGTTTTTCAATATGAAGGGGGCAACGAAGAAATTCACTCAGGGAGAGCGAAGCATGAAATTGCCTGCAGTCTTTAATCTGCCCGTCCGCAACCTCCTTCTCGGTTCGGTCGCCTTGTCCGGGCTGGCCGCGCCGATGCATGCCTATGCGCAGGACGCCGCACCGGCCGCCAGTGAGGCGGGAGAGATTGGCGACATCCTCGTGACCGCCCGCCGCCGCGAGGAGCGGCTGGTGGACGTGCCGATCGCAGTGACGAGCATCAGCGGGGCCGCGCTCGAGGCGCAGGGCGCAATCGACATTACCGATGTCGCCAACAGCGCGCCGAACGTCACGCTTGAAACGTCGCGCGGAACCAACTCCACGCTTTCCGCTTTCATCCGCGGCATCGGCCAGCAGGATCCTGTCTCCGGCTTCGAGCAGGGCGTCGGCATCTATTTGGACGATGTTTATCTCAATCGTCCCCAGGGGGCAGTGCTCGACATTTATGACGTGGAACGCATCGAGGTGCTGCGCGGTCCGCAGGGCACGCTGTATGGCCGCAATACGATCGGCGGCGCGGTAAAATATGTGACCAAGGCGCTGCCCGATCAATTCGCCGTGAAGCTGAAGGGCACCTATGGCAGCTACAATCAGGCCGATGGCATTCTCAGCGTCTCTGCGCCGGTCAACGACCTCATCCGCGTCGGGGGATCGGTCGCGCGGCTTACCCGGGACGGCTTCGGCTACAATTCCACCACCGGTCTGGATAACTACGACAAGGATGTCTGGGCCGGGCGCGGGACTCTGGAAATAGGGGGCAAGGGCCAGCCTGTCCTCATCCGCATTTCCGGCGATTACACGCGTGACAAGAGCAATCCGCGCGGCGGTCATCGCCTCATTCCCGGCCAGCAGTCGGGCGCGCCGGTGCTTGACGATCTTTATGACAGCCAGGGCGCGCTCAACGATCCGCAACAGGATGTGGAAGCCTATGGCCTTGCTCTCAACGCGACGGTGGATCTTGGTTCCGGTTTCACGTTCAAGTCGATCAGCGCCTGGCGGCGTGACGACAGTGCCTCACCCATCGACTTCGACTCGCTGCCGGCTGTCGATGTCGACGTTCCTGCCCTTTATCACAATGAGCAGACCAGCCAGGAATTCCAGTTGCAGTATGACAATGGCGGCAAGCTCAAGGGCATGATCGGATTCTACTATCTGACTGCCACCGCCGATACCCAGTTCGACGTGCGTCTTTTCACGACCGTCGCGGGTCTGGCAGCCTTCACCCAGGCCAATATTGATACCGAAACCTATGCATTGTTCAGTGACCTGACCTATGATTTCACCGATCAGTGGAGCCTGTCGCTGGGCGGTCGCTACACATGGGACAAGCGCCAGGCCGACATCCTGCGCCAGAATTACACCGGCGGCGGTTCTCCGGTATTTGGTGGCCTGGGCACACCGTTCGGCGCTCCCAGCACAAAGTTCCAGGGCGAGAACGAATATAAGAAATTCACCCCGCGCGTCTCGCTGAGCTTCCAGCCGAACCGCGACCACAATATCTACGCCAGCTATTCCAAGGGCTTCAAGGGCGGCGGCTTCGACCCGCGCGGTGTCGGTGTGAACGCGCCGGACCTGAACGGCGATGGCCGGTTGGAGGATGCGGAGATTTCCGCCTATCTGAGCTTCAAGCCGGAGACGGTGGACAGCTATGAAATCGGCTATAAGGGCAATCTGTTCGGTGGCGCGCTCTATGTTGCGATGGCCGCGTTCCGCATGGACTACACAGATGTGCAGATTCCTGGTTCCGCAGGTTGCACCGTCGCGGGCGTGCCCACATTCTGCGGTATCGTCACCAATGCCGGCAAGGCCCGGCTTCAGGGCCTGGAACTGGAAACCAACGCCCGCCTGGGTCGCAGCCTGTTCGCGGCCGGCGACAAGCTGACCCTCAACGGATCGGCTGGCTATATCGACGCGAAATACCGTCAATACATCACCCAGATCGCGGGTCAGGGGCCGACTGACGTCGCCGCTTTCCGCAAGGTGCAGAACACTCCTGAATTCACCGCGAGCGGCACGCTGGCCTACACCCTGCCCGTGATGAACGGCGACCTCAGCGTCTCCTCGTCCGTGTCCTATCGCAGCAAGACCTATCAGTTCGAGATTCCGAACCCCTATATCGACCAGCCGGGCTACGCGCTGGTCGATGCAAGCCTAGTCTATACCGCGCCGGAAGGTCGGTGGAGCCTCGGTGTTCATGGCAAGAACCTGTTCGACAAGCGGTACATCACGTCGGGCTATACGTTCGTCTCCGCCAACGCGACGACCGGCGCCATCGTCAACGGCGCCTCTGGTTATCCTGTGCCGACACTGGGCAAGGAGGGCACGCTGACCGCCTTTTACGGCAATCCGCGCCAGGTGTTCGTGACGGCCACGCTGAACTTCTGACGGCGATCCATGGCCGCTCTCTACAGGGACCATCGCTATCGAAGTGCTGACGGGCGGCTCGATCTCTACGCGCGCGATTATGCGGGAGACGGGCCGCCGCTGCTCCTGATGCATGGGTTGACGCGCAACAGCGCGGACTTCGAGCCGCTCGCGGGTCATCTGGCCGGTCAGTACAGGCTGATTGTGCCCGACCAGAGGGGGCGCGGCCTTTCGCAATATGATGACGATCCGGCCAACTACCGGCCGGACGTCTACTGTCAGGACATGCTCGCCCTGCTCGATGGTCTGGACATCGGCACGGCGGGTCTGGTCGGCACGTCCATGGGCGGACTGATGGCGATTGGCCTTGCCGCGACGCTGCCTGGCCGGTTCCCCTGCGTCGTGCTCAACGATATCGGTCCGCAGCTGGAAACGGAGGGGCTTGACCGCATCCGCGGCTATGTCGGAGCCACGGCGCCCTTTGCGGGCTGGGACAACGCGGCCGCCCGGTGCGCCGCCGTCAATGCGGATGCCTTCCCCGATTTCGCGGCGGCTGACTGGCTGGCCTTTGCCCGCCGCATCTGTCGCGAGGATGCGGACGGGGCGGTGATCCTCGCCTATGATCCCATGATCGCGCACAGCGTCCTGGGCGACCCGCCGGGGACTGTTCCGCCCAATATCTGGCCGTTGTGGGATATGCTTGGTCCGCTGCCGGTCCTGCTGGTGCGCGGCGCCCTCACCGATCTGCTCTCGCCCGCCACCGTGGCGCAGATGGCGAGTCGGCACAGCGGTCCGTTCGTGACAGTGGAGGTTCCGCTGCGGGGCCACGCGCCGTTGCTCGACGAGCCTGCGGTGCTGGCGGCGCTGAAACCCTTTCTCGGCGCCCATCTCCGGTGATCGGGGGCTCCCCACCGGCGGCTGTCGCTCCCAACCGGGTGTTGGCGATGCTGCTGCTCGTCTATATTTTCAACTTTGTCGACCGGCAGGTGCTCGCCATCCTCGCCGCGCCGGTCCAGCAGGATCTCGGCCTCACAGATACGCAAATGGGCCTTCTGGGTGGCTTTGCCTTTGCGCTGCTCTATTCGACGCTTGCCGTCCCGCTGGCCTTCATTGCCGACCGCACCAGTCGGAGCTGGACCATTGCTATCGGCCTGACGCTGTGGAGCGGTTTCACGGCCATGTGCGGATTCGCGCAGGGTTTCTGGCACATTTTCCTCGCGCGACTAGGCGTCGGGTTCGGCGAGGCGGCCGGCGTGGCGCCGTCCTATGCGCTGATAACGGACCTGTTCCCTCGCCACCGCCGCGCATTTGCGCTGTCCGTTTACTCGCTCGGCATTCCGCTCGGTTCCGCACTGGGGACGCTTGCCGGCGCCTATATCGCGGCAACCGTTGACTGGCGCCTCGCTTTCATCACCCTGGGCCTGGCCGGACTGCTGCTTGCGCCGCTGTTCAAGCTCGTCGTGCGCGATCCACCGGGGCCACGCGCCGCCGCGGCGCCTGTGCGTCAGGTGGCGGCGCAACTCGCGGGCAAGCCGGCCTTCTGGCTCCTCGCCTTCGGGGCGGCCGCCAGTTCGATGCTGGGCTACGGCTTCGCGTTCTGGATGCCCAGCCTGCTCGGTCGCAGCTTCGGGCTGAGCCTGGTGGAGACGTCCCATTACATTGGGGCCGTCATGTTGATAGGCGGTGTCGCTGGCATATTGGGCGGCGGATGGCTGGGGGATCGGTTGGGCGGTGTCGATCGCGCCTGGCTGGGCCGGTTGCCGGCGCTCTGCTTTGCGCTCACCGGGCCTTTGTTCGCGCTTGGCCTGTTCAGTAGCAACGCGGCGACTGGCTTCTTCCTTTTCCTGGTGCCGCAAGCCTTGGCCTATGTTTGGCTTGGACCGGTCATATCGGCGGTTCAGCATCTGGTTGCGCCGGCCAGCCGGGCGACCGCTTCCGCCCTGTTCCTGCTCATCAACAATCTGGTCGGGATTGGCGGAGGCATTTATGTGCTGGGCGCGCTGTCGGACAGTCTGTCGGCGCAATTTGGTGATGAGGCGCTGCGCTATTCGATGCTTTATGCGCTCTCCCTCTATGGTCTTGCCGCGATCCTCATGGCGCTGGGCGGCCAGTGGCTCCGTCGCGACTGGGTCAACGATGCGGACCGGCCGTAATCCTTACGTCTAAGGTCGATAGCGTTGGCGATGGCGCGAAGCGGTCAGAAAATAGTCGTTGCCAATGCCATTTGGGCGCTAATAGCCTGATAGGCTAAGAACGTTCTCCGACTCCGCCCGAGCCTGAGTTCTATGCAGCCTGAACCGCATCATGTTTTCTGGAAGCACCGCGATACCTCTCTCGCTACCCCAAGGGTGCGCGACGATCGGAGCGATCTTCTTAAGCGGTTGGATTTGCGTCAGAAAATGGTGCTGCTGGCGAGGATTGAACTCGCGGCCTCTCCCTTACCAAGGGAGTGCTCTACCACTGAGCTACAGCAGCCCATCCGGTGTGGCGCGCGCGCCCGGCCGGGCGGCTTCCACTGCGGGAGCCGCGCCTATGGCGGCGGCATGGCCAACTGTCAAGGCGCTCGCCCATGAGCGATGAGGCGCGTCGCGAGCGGCTGGCGGCGGAGCTGCGCGCCAATCTTCGGCGCCGCAAGGCGCAGGCGCGGGGACAGGGCACGCCGGGCGAACCGGCGGCTGTGCCGGACGAGGACAGGCCAGCCCCCTCAGACGATCGGAAAGCGTAGCAGCGCCCGCTCGACTGGCACCAGCGCGGTCGCCTGCGGCCCCGCCAGAGCGCGAATCGCTGGCGCGCCGGCATGGAGCCCGCCAGCCAGTGCCCCGAAAGCAGGCAGGATGATCCGCCGCGCCCCCGCGACGAAGCAGCGGCGCGACACCATGCGTCCCCGGCCACCGATCCGCCATTTGGGATGATAATGGCCGGAGAGTTCCGGGCGGCTCTCGCCCGGCTCGGCTTCATGGCGCAGGATGAGGCCGTCGACCGCCGCTTCGGCCAGCACCTGTCCGCCCAACGCACCGGGGCTTTCCGCATCGTGATTGCCCGTGATCCAGGTCCAGTCGACCCGGCTCACCAGAGCGCGCAGGCGCGCCGCCAGCGCGGGCGGGAGATGGGCTGGCCCTGCCCGGTCGTGGAAGCTGTCGCCGAGCGCCCATAGTTCCCGCGCCCGCGTCCGCTCGACAAGGCTCTCCAGCCGCTCGATCGCGGCGAGGCTGTCATAGGGCGGCAGCATCGCGCCCGCGCGCGCATAGGCGCCCCCCTTTTCCAGATGCAGGTCCGCGACGATGAGGGCGCGGCGCCCCGGCCACCACAAAGCGTGATCGGGCAGCGGCGCGAGGTCGTGACCTGCAAAGGTGAAAAGCTGCATGTTCCCGCTATGTCCCAAGGGGGGCGGGCTTTCAAGCGCCGCGCGACCCGGCTAACGGATAGCGATGATCCGCATCTGTGCCGCCTATTGCTTCGTGCCGCTCGCCGATCCCGCCGAGCAGGCGGCGCGGCTGCTTGGACTGTGCGAGGCAGAGGGCATCAGGGGAACGCTTATCCTCGCCGGGGAGGGATTCAATGGCACCGTGGCGGGGCCGGAGGCGGGCATCGACAGGCTCGTCGAGGCCCTTCGCGTGCTTGGGGCGGATCGGTGGGCGGAGATCAAATTTGCCGATGCGGACGCGATCCCGTTCGGGCGGCTCAAGGTCAAGGTGAAGCCCGAGATCGTAACCATGGGGCGGCCCCAGTGCGGCGATCAGGTCGGCCAGTATGTCGACCCCGCCGACTGGAACGCCCTCATCGCGAACCCCGCGACGCTCGTCATCGACACCCGCAACAGTTACGAGGTGGGCATCGGCAGTTTCGCGCGCGCCCGCGATCCCGGCACGCGCAGTTTCACCGAGTTTCCCGGATGGCTCGCGTCGCTTGCCGCCACGATGGGCGAGACGGAGCGGCGCGAGCGGCCCATCGCCATGTTCTGCACCGGCGGCATCCGGTGCGAGAAGTCGACGGCGCTGGCGAGGGCCATGGGCTTCGGCAATGTGCACCACCTCAAGGGCGGCATCCTTGCCTATCTGGAGCAGGTGGCGGAGGCCGACTCGTTATGGCGCGGCGACTGCTTCGTGTTCGACGAGCGGGTGGCCGTCACGCATGGTCTTGCGCCGGGCGCGCATCGGCTCTGCCAGACATGCGGCATGCCGGTGCGCGTGGACGAGGCCGAGGCGCACCGGGCGGGGTGTGGGGGC
>CAZGVX010000028.1:0-23260 GCA_964529225.1 uncultured Sphingobium sp. | reverse complement strand
CGGCATGCCGGTGCGCGTGGACGAGGCCGAGGCGCACCGGGCGGGGTGTGGGGGCTGAGGCGCGGGCGTCAGTTCATGCGGTCAGCGGACGGCACAGCGTTCAGTGCTGGACTTGTACCCTGAGTCACAACGGGGGCGCCAATGGTGTTGATGGTGGCGATTGCAGGCGCGGGCGGCAAGCTGGCCGCGGTGAAACTGATCGGTTCCGCCGTGCGACCCTTGATCTGCATGCCGTTAGGAATGGTAGCGGACTTGCCCGTCACAAAAGCACTGAAGATTCCCGCAGCAACAGCGGTTCCAATCGTCGCTGCCGTGTTGCCGGAACCTTCCTGACGATGCTTACCCTCGATCACCACGCGACGCCCGCCGACGTCGAGCCAGTTGAAAGAAATTTCCATCTTCGCGGACTTGCCGAAAGCGCCCTTGCCGGTGCGCCAGATGACAGTGCCCTGCCCGCGCGAACCCTTGGGGATGACGATGTAGTTGTTCATCAACACGTCATAGACCGTGCTCACGGTGAACGTGTCGCCTTCCTTGAGCGATTTGCTGCTAAGGGTATCATTAGGCGTGAGGGTCAACTCCGTGTTGGCTGGCAGCGTCCAAGTGACAGCGGGTGCAGCCGTTGGCATGGCTGGCGGGACAACCGGTGCTGGGGACGCAGCGGACGGCACCGATGTGGGACTGGCTGGAGCGTCTTCCAACGGTAGCAACGGTGGTTTAGCATAGACGCCGGAAACGGGCAGCAGACAAGCGAGCGCGAGCGCGCCCGTGAACTTATTCACCAACATTTGAATTCCCCCCGACACCGATGATCTTGCCCCAAGTAGCACCGGACCGATGGGAGCGCCAAAAATATCTGATCCCTGTTGGAGATATTTGACTATTTCAACAGCCCGCCCAGCACGCCGCGCACAAGTCCGCCGAGCAGTCCGCCGCCCCTCGATCGTCCGCCGCCGAGGACCGCCTTGCCGATCTCGTTCGCGACCTGACGTCCGATCGAGGAGGCGGCCGAGCGCGTCGCGGACTGGATCGCGCGGTCGATCCCGCTCGGCCTGGCCGCTTCCCGCGCAGCCTTTTCCCGCGCTTTCGCCTCCACCTTCGCCTGCGCGGCGGCGGCCTTTTCAGCGGCGTCCTTCGCGTCCGCCTCGGCAGCGGCGGCAGCGGCGGCATCCGCCTTGGCCCTGAGCAGCTCGGCGGCGGACTCCCGGTTTATCGCGCTGTCATATTTGCCCGCGACCGGCGAGATCGACTGGATGATCGCGCGCTCCTTCGCATCGACCGGCCCGAGGCGCGAGCGGGGCGGCGCCACCAGCGTGCGCGCAACCGGCGAGGGTGCGCCATCCTCCTGCAGCAGGCTCACCAGCGCCTCGCCAACTTTCAGCTCGGTAATGACAGTTGCCACGTCGACGCCCGGATTGGCGCGGAACGTATCGGCCGCCGCCTTTATCGCCTTCTGGTCGCGCGGCGTGAAGGCGCGCAGCGCGTGCTGCACACGGTTGCCGAGCTGTCCCGCGACATCCTCGGGAATGTCTATGGGATTCTGGGTGACGAAGTAGACGCCGACGCCCTTGGACCGGATCAGGCGCACGACCTGCTCGATCTTGTCCGCAAGTGCCTTGGGCGCGTCCTCGAACAGAAGGTGCGCTTCATCGAAGAAGAAGGCGAGGACCGGCTTGTCCGGGTCGCCTACCTCGGGCAGCGTCTCGAACAGTTCGGACAATAGCCAAAGCAGGAAGGTCGCGTAGAGCCGGGGGCTCTGCATCAGCTTGTCGGCGGCGAGGATGTTGACATAGCCGCGTCCCTGATCATCCACCTGGATCATGTCGTGGATGTCGAGCGCCGGTTCGCCGAAGAAGTGGCTGGCGCCCTGGCTGTCGAGCTGAAGCAGCTGGCGCTGGATGGCGCCGACGCTCGCCTTGGTCACATTGCCATATTTGCCGCTGATTTCATCGGCATGGTCGGCGAGCCAGGCGAGCATCGACTGCAGATCCTCAAGATCGAGCAGCAGCATCCCCTCATCGTCGGCGCAGCGGAAGGCAATGGTGAGCACGCCCTCCTGTGTGTCGTTAAGGCCCATGAGCCGCGCGAGGAGCAGCGGCCCCATCTCGCTGACCGTTGTGCGAACCGGGTGCCCCTGCTCGCCGTACAGGTCCCAGAAGATCGCCGGGTTGTCGGCGTAGCTGTAATCGGTGAGGCCGACCTCCTTCGCCCGCGCGGTCAGCCTTTCGGCGTTCCTGGCGGTGGGTGATCCCGCCATGGTGATGCCGGAGAGATCGCCTTTCACATCGGCAAGGAACACGGGCACGCCGCGTGCGGAGAAGGCCTCTGCGATGCCCTGCAGCGTCACGGTCTTGCCGGTGCCCGTCGCGCCCGCGACCATGCCGTGCCGGTTCGCCCGGCGCAGCACGAGATGCTGGCCTGCGCCGTCCTCGGCCAGTCCGATGAAAATGTCCCCGTCCGCCATATGCCCCCTCGTCGCCCGATCCGGCCGCAGGATTAGCCGCTCACGGCTCGGAGGGAAACCGGCTTGTCACGGAAGGATCGTCGGCCTTCGGGCAAGGCGCCCATTTGCTCCGGATGCTGGCGTGATCAGTCCCGCAGCCGGATCGGCACGAATGCCGCCGGCTGACCGCGGCGCAGAACCTGGAGCAGGATGGCGTTGCGACCGGCCTTGATGACCGCAGCAACCGCGCCAGACAGGTCCGTCTCGGCGAGCACGGGCTGATTGTTGGCCGAAAGGATGACATCACCGCGCCTGAGACCCTTGGCGCCAGCATCGGTGGACGGATCGACGCCGGTGATCACCACGCCCCGGGTGGTCATGGGGATACCGAGCTGTTGCGCGATACGCGGCGTCAGCGGAATGACCGCGATGCCCAGCTTCTGCTTGGCGGCCGCCTCGCCCGACTGCTGGTCGGGATTGGAGAAGTCCTCGTCGGACGGCCGGCCGAACTGCGCAAGCTGCTCCTCCGGCGGGCGCTGACTGATGGTGACGGTTACCGTCTGGCGCTTGCCCTGGCGGATGATCTCGATCGGCACGCGGGTGCCGATCGGCAGGTTCGCGACGATGAACGACAGGCTTTCGTCGGGCGTCACATCCTTGCCGTTCACCTTTACGATGACGTCGCCAGCCTTGATCCCGCCCTGATCGGCGGCCTTGCCGGGCTCAACGCCCTGCACGAACTCGCCACGGTTCTTGGGAAGGCCGAGCGAGTCCGCCATGTCGTCGGACAGCGGGCTGATCTGAACGCCGATATAGCCGCGCTTGACCGACTCGCCCTTCTTGAGGGTTTCGATCACAGGGCTGGCGACCTCGGCCGGTATGGCAAAGCCGATGCCGATATTGCCGCCGGAGGGCGACAGTATCTGCGAGTTGATACCGATCACGTCGCCATTCATGTCGAACATCGGCCCGCCCGAATTGCCCTGATTGATCGAGGCGTCGGTCTGGATGAAGCGGTCGGAGCCGCCGCCCGTCGAGCGGTGGAGGGCCGAGATGATGCCCGCCGTCACCGTGCTGCCGATGCCGAACGGATTGCCGATCGCAATCACCCAGTCACCGACGCGCGCGCGGGTGCTGTCACCGAACTTGACGAACGGGAAAGGCTTGCGCCCCTCGATCTTGAGCACCGCGAGGTCGGAATTGGCGTCCTTGCCGACGAGCTTGGCGGGATATTCGGTGCGGTCCGGCAGGATGACGGTGATCGAATCGATCGTGGCGCCCTGCGCGCCCGGAGAGACGACGTGGTTGTTGGTCACGACATAGCCGTCCGCCGAGATGATGAAGCCGGAGCCGAGCGACTGCGCCTGGCGGGTCTGCGGCTGCGCATCGTCAAAGCCGAACATGCCGCCAAAGGGCGTGCCCGCGAACGGATTCTGGACCTTGACGCGCTGGCGGGTGGAAATGTTGACGACGGCGGGCTGGAGCTTTTCGGCCATGTCCGCAAAGCTGACCGGGGCACCGTGCGGTGCGGCCGCCTTCATGCCCTCATTCTGGGCGGTCTGGGCGCTGAGATCGGGGCTGGAGGTCAGGCTGAGCGCAGCGCCGCCCAGCAGCAGCGCAGTGGTGAAAGCGTAGACGTAGCGCACGGTCGGTTTCATCCTTCCTCATCAATAGTGCCCTGGCACGGGCTGGCGGGCGCCGGGCGGCCCCGGTCCATGCCCGCCGCCGCCTTAACGGCCGTTGAACTCCCGCAGGAACTCATTGTCCGGCGAGAGCACCAGGTTGGTGCCGCCGCGCGCGTTCGGGCCGAAGGTGGTGCCATAGGCCTGCATCGCGCGGTAGAAATCGTAGAACTTGGGGTCCTGGCCGAAACTCTGCGCGTAAATGCGCGAGGCGTTCGCTTCCGCGTCGGCGCGGATCAGCTGTGCCTGCTTCGCACCCTGCGCCCGGATCGTCAGCGCCTCCTGCTGGCGGGCGGTGCGCATCCGCTCGAACGCGCTTTGCAGCGGCGTGCCGTCCGGCAGGTCGGCCCGCTTGATCCGCACGTCGATGATCTCCGCGCCATACTGGCTGGCGACACGATTGAGGGCGGAGCGGATGTTGCCCATCACCTGACCCCGCTCGGGGCTGAGCAGCGCCGCGAACGGCCGCTTGCCCAGCTCGTTGCGCAGCGCCGAGCCGAGAATGGGCTTGAGCGCCTCGGACACGCGATCTTCCGTCCCCGCGGCAATATACATGCGCAGGGGGTTGGTGACTCGATAGCGGGCGAAAGCGTCGACCTGAAGCCGGAGCTGGTCGGTCGAGAGCACCTGTTGCCGGTCCATCTCAAGCGACTGGACGCGCTTGTCGATCCATACGATCTGGTCGACGAACGGCATGCGCACGTTGACGCCGGCGCCGGTCCGGCCGAACTGCTCGCCCTGCTTGTAGGGGTTCACGATGGCGACGGGATCGCCAAAGCGCACGATCACCGCCTGGCGCGTTTCGGGCACGATGGCGATTGTGGAGCCGATGAGGATCAGCGCGACAGTGGCGATGACCGCCCAGAATATCGCGCGGGCGGGCTGGATCTCGATCATTGCGCGGCCTCCCGGCCATCGGCGGCGGCAGCCTTCTCGGCGGTGCGCGGCAGGCCCGACAGGGGCAGATAGGGCGTGACGCCCCTTGCTTCCACAATCGTCTTGTCGACGTTGGCGAGCACCTGCTCCATCGTCTCGTAGTACATGCGCCGCCGCGTCACATCGGGCGCGAGCTTGTATTGGGTATAGACCTTGTCGAACGCGGCGGCTTCACCCTGCGCCTTGGCGGTGAGCTGCTGCGCGTAGGCGCGTGCTTCGTTGAGGTAGGTCTGCGCGGTCTGCTGCGCGGCCGAAACCTCCTTGAAGGCGTCGTTGACCTCGTCCGGCGGATCGGCCTGCTTGATTGCGACGCCCTGCACGAGGACGCCCGACCGGTAGCTGTCGAGAATTTCCTGCATGCGCGCGCGCACCTCGTCCTCGATGGCGACGCGGCCGGGGCCAAGCGCGTCGGTCAGCTTCACGCTGGCGACGGCGGCGCGCATCGCCGATTCCGCGACCTCACCGATGGTCCGGTCCGGGTCGGCGAGCTGAAAGGCATAACGCTCGGCGTTGCGGATATTCCATCGCACCGAATAGGCAAGATCAATGATGTTCTCGTCGCCCGTGAGCACGAGGTTCGGATTTTCCGCGTTGGAGCCGATGTCGATGGTCCTGATCTCTTCGACGTCGATCACCTGCACATTCTCCAGCGGCGCGGGCAGGGTCAGGCCGATGCCGGGGGTCAGCGTCCGGCTGAAGCTGCCGAGCGTGGTGACGATGCCGCGCTCCTGCGGGCCGATGCGGTGAATGGAGGTGGTGCCGAGCCAGATCAGGACGATGGCGCCGATGCCGTAGAGCCAGAGCGCCCGGCCATCGGGACCGCCGGGCAGGCCACCGCCGAAGCTGCCGCGCGCCCGGCGCATCAGCTCGTCGATCGCCGCGGGGCCGCGCCCGCCGCCGCCGTTCGCGCCGTTTCTGCCGCCACCCGAAGGCGGCACGCCTGTCGGCCGGGTCCAGGGGTTTTTGGGGCCTTCCTTGCCGCCCTGACCGTCGTCGCCGCCCCAGGGATTGCCCTCTGCCGCCAGTGCGCGCGGGCCGCGCGTCGTCCAAAATCGTTTCATGCCCTCTTCTATAGGGAGCCGATGCCGCCAAGAACAGGGCGCGGTCGGGAAAAATCCTTCCCGACCGGCTCCCGCTTCCCTAGAGCAGCGGCATGACCGATCCGACGATAGCCGCGATTTCCGCCCAGACCGACGCACGCCTGCAGGCGGCGAGCGAAGGCCGCGCCAGCGGCGCGCGGATGAGAGAGGGCGTGCTGACCGTGCTCCTCGACGTGGGCGGCCTCGGCGCGGAGGACATCGCCCCGCTCGAACGCGCCGTGCGCGCCGCCGCCATGGGCGAGCCGGGTGTGCGCGATGTTCGCATCGCGCAGACCGCCGAGAAGCAGCCTGCGCCCCGCATATTGGCGGTGGGATCGGGCAAGGGTGGCGTTGGCAAGTCGACCCTTGCCGCCAATCTCGCGGTGGCGCTCAAGGGGCTCGGGCTCAGGGTCGGGATGGTCGATGCGGACATCTATGGCCCGTCGCTGCCCCGCCTCCTCGCAAGCGAAGGCATCAAGCCCGAGGCGCGCGACAACAAGCTCGTGCCCGTGCCCAACGGCCTTGGCGTGCCCATGCTGTCGATGGGCCATCTGGTCCAGCCGGGGCAGGCGATCGCCTGGCGGGGGCCGATGGCGGGCAATGCGCTGGGGCAGCTCCTCGACGCCGACTGGCGCGGTGTCGATGTGCTGGTGGTCGATCTGCCCCCCGGCACAGGTGACATTCAGCTCACCATGATCCAGCGGCACAAGCCCGCCGGCGCGCTCATCGTCTCGACCCCGCAGGATCTGGCGCTGATCGACGCGGCGCGGGCCATCCGCCTCTTCGAACAGGCCGAAGTGCCGGTGATCGGCATGGTCGAGAACATGGCGGGCTACGCCTGCCCGCATTGCGGCGAGGTCAGCGACCCGTTCGGGCAGGGCGGCGCGGAAGCGGCCGCGGCGCAGATGGGCCTCCCCTTTCTTGGCCGCATCCCGCTCGACATCGCGGTGCGCCGCGCGTCCGACGCCGGTGCGCCCCCGGCGGCGGGCGACGGGCCGGAGGGCGAACCCTTTCGCGCGGTCGCGCGTATATTGGCGCGCTGGCTGGCGAACAGCCGGCCATCGGGCGCGCAGGAGCAGAACCCATGACCCTTACGACAGACGCCGACATCGCCGCCCTGCTCAACAGCGTCCGCACCATCGCCATGGTCGGCGCTTCGGCCAAGCCCGAGCGCGCGAGCCATCACGTCATGGCGTTTCTGCTGCGCCATGGCTATCGTGTGATTCCGGTCAATCCCGGCCTTGTGGGTCAGGACATTCTCGCGCAGCCCGTTGTCGCCAGCCTCGCTGACATCGGCGAGCCGGTCGACATGGTCGACATCTTCCGCGACAGCGAGGCGGCGGGCGCGGTGGTCGATGACGCCATCGCCATCGGCGCCAAGGCGGTGTGGATGCAGCTTGGCGTCGTCAATCAGGCGGCCGCCGAGCGGGCCGGGGCGGCAGGCCTCAAGGTCGTAATGGACCATTGCCCCAAGATCGAGATCGCGCGGCTCGGCATCGCGCCTGTTGCCTGAGGCGTCGCAGCCGGGCTAGACCGGCCCGATGCAGCGGGAGGATGAGCTTGGGCGCCAGCCATCGGGGACGAGCCGCCGCGCCTTTCTGATTGGTGCTGCCGGCGCTGGCGGTCTGGCCCTCGCCTGGGCGGTGTGGCCGCGCCGCTATACGCCGCATCTCAATGTGACGCCCGGCGAGCAGGCGATCGGCGCCTTTCTCAAGATCGACCGGACCGGACAGATCACCGTCATCGTACCGCAGGCCGAGCTGGGTCAGGGCGTCTATACGCTGCTGCCGCAGTTGCTGGCGGACGAACTCGGCGCGGACTGGCGAACCGTCGCCGTCCAGCCCGCCGTGCCGGGGCCGCTCTATGCCAATCGCCTGCTCGCGCGCGAATGGCTCGACGGTCCCGCCCTGCGCGCCACCGGCACCATCGGGGATTGGCTGGTTGGTGAATATGCCACCCGGGAGGCCCTCGTGCTGACCGGCGGGTCGACCTCGCTTGCGGCTCTCGGCCCGGCGATGCGCGAGGCGGGCGCGGCGGCCCGCGTGCTCCTGTGCAAGGCGGCAGCGGCGCGCTGGGGCGCAGAATGGCAGAATTGCGACATTACAGAGGGCATTGTCAGCGATGGCACCCGTCGCGCGCGGATTGGCGAGCTGGTCGACGACGCGGTCGGCTTCGACGTGCCGGCCGACCTGCCGCTGCGCCCGCAGGCGGCGGAGGAGGGGCGGCTGCTCGGCAGCGACGTGCCCCGGCTCGACCTGCCAGCGAAGCTCGACGGGTCGGCCAATTTCGCGGCCGACATCCGCCTGCCCGAGATGATCTATGCCGCAATCCGTCAGGGGCCGGTCGGCGGCGGGCGCGTCATACGGCTCGACGAGGCGGCGGCGCGCGCCGTGCCTGGCGTTCTCTCGGTGATCCGGCGTGAAGACTGGGTCGCGGTGACGGCGACAGGCTGGTGGGCGGCGAGCCGGGGGCTCGACCGGCTGAAACCCGCCTTTGCGCCACGCGGCGCCCCCCTGTCCGACGCGGCGATCGGCGCGGCGCTGTCGGGCGCGCTCAGGGGCAATGAAGGGGGGCGCTTCTTTGCGCGCGGCGATCTTGGGCCGCTGTTCGACAAGGCCAATCTGGTGGTTGCGGATTATGCCGTCGCCCCGGCGCTCCATCTCGCCATGGAGCCGATGGCCGCGACAGCGCGCGTGACGGACGGTGGCGCCGAAATCTGGGCGGCGAGCCAGGCGCCCGCATTCACGCGGCGGGCCGTCGCCGACGCGCTCGGCCTGTCGGCAGGGGCCGTGACGCTCTATCCGCTCTTTGCCGGCGGATCGTTCGGTCGCAAGATGGAGATGGAGGCGGCGGTGCAGGCCGCGCTCATTGCGCGCGAGGCAAAGGTGCCGGTGCAGCTGATGTGGTCGCGCGCCGAGGACATGATCCACGACCGGCCCAGGCCGCCCGCGCGCGCGCATCTGGCGGCGCGGCTGGGTGCGGGCGGCGCCATCGAAGGCTTGTCGGTCAAGGTTGCCGCGCCCGCGGCGCTTGCCCAGTCGTGGCGGCGCGTCGGTGGCGAGAGCCCGGCGGCTGCCGTCGCCGCGACGCGATCGAGGGCCGATCCGCTCGCCGTGTCCGGCCTCGACATCTCTTATGACATCGCCAATTTCGCGATCGATCATTTGCCGGCCGACATTGCGCTGCCGACCGGCCGGTGGCGGTCCAACGCCGACAGCTATGGCTGCTTCTTCCTGGAAAGCTTCATCGACGAGCTGGCTTCGGTCGCGGGGCAGGATCCGATGACCTTCCGGCTGCCGCTTCTGGCCAAGGCGCCTCGCCTCGCGCGTTGTCTCGCGGCGGTGGCGACGTCGGGCGGCTGGAAGGGCGGTTTGGCGGGGAGCGGCCAGGGCGTCGCCTGTCACAGCATGGCGGGCAGCGCCATCGCGGTGCTGGTCGAGGCAGGTCTGAGCGCCGGGCGCATCGTCATCCGAAAAATCGCTGCGACGGTCGATTGCGGCCTCGCCATCAATCCCGACATTGCCCGCCAGCAGGTCGAGGGCGGCCTCATCTTTGGCCTTGCCGAGGCGCTCGGCGGGGAGGGGCGCTATGCCTCCGGCCAGCCGACGCGGCTTCGCCTTGGCGGCATGGGTTTGCCGCGACTGG
This sequence comes from uncultured Sphingobium sp., assembly GCA_964529225.1. Lineage (GTDB taxonomy): Bacteria > Pseudomonadota > Alphaproteobacteria > Sphingomonadales > Sphingomonadaceae > Sphingobium. The sequence goes on along the minus strand of CAZGVX010000028.1, from coordinate 13,475 downwards.
CCGACGTGGGCGAGGTCACCGTCGAACTCATCGCGGCGAGCGGGCCGCAAAGCGGGGTCGGGGAAATCGGCGTGCCGCCAGTGGCGCCGGCTCTTGCGGGCGCGCTTTACACGCTGACCGGGCGTCGCTGGCGCGCGTTGCCTTTCACTACCGGGAGCTGAGAAAGCCATGATCCTTCCCGCCCGCCCCGCCAGCCACCCTCGCGCCGCCGTTGGCCGCATCGGGGTCCTCCTCGTCAATCTCGGCACGCCCGATGCCCCGACCGCCCCGGCGGTCCGGCGGTATCTCGCGGAATTCCTCTCCGACCGGCGCGTCGTCGAGATCCCGCCGCTTCTCTGGCAGCCGATTCTGCGCGGGATCATTCTCAACACCCGCCCCGCGAAGTCGGCGCGCGCCTATGCCGAAGTCTGGACGCCGGAGGGATCGCCGCTGGCGGTCCACACCAGGGCGCTGGCGCACGCCCTCGCCGGGCGGTTTGGCGCGGATGTCGTTGTCGACTGGGCGATGCGCTACGGGTCGCCGTCGATTGCCGACCGCCTCGCCGCGCTCAAGGATTCGGGCTGCGATCGCATTCTCGTTGCGCCGCTCTACCCGCAATATTGCGGAGCCACCACGGCCAGCGTCGTCGATGCTGTCGGCGCGGCGCTGGGGCGCATGCGATGGCAGCCTGCGCTGCGCTTCCTGCCCCCCTATCACGACGATGCCGCCTATATCGGCGCGCTGGCTGGCGCGGTTCAGCGGGCACTGGCGGCGCTGCCCTTCGCGCCGGATGCGCTGCTCGCCAGTTTCCATGGGATGCCGGCCCGGACGCTCGATCTGGGCGATCCCTATTTTTGCCACTGCGTAAAGACCGCCCGGCTGCTCGGCGAGGCACTGGCACGGCCCGTCCACATCAGCTTTCAGTCCCGCTTCGGACGCGCCAAATGGCTCGAACCCTCCACGGAAACGATGCTGCAGCGCCTGCCGCGCGAGGGTGTGCGTTCCCTTGCAATCGTCACGCCGGGCTTTGCGGCGGATTGTCTGGAGACGCTTGAGGAGATCGGCCTTCGCGGGCGCAGCATGTTTTTGGCTGAAAACGGCCAGAATTTTGCACTTTTACCCTGTCTAAACGCGTCTGTTGACGCTATCCCCATGTATGCCGCGCTGCTCGGGCGGGAGTTGTCAGGCTGGCGCGAAGCCACCGGCGAAGGGGATGCCGCGTTGACGGACCATCAATGAAATCAGGGAGGTTTTGGTGAGCAGAATAGCGATTGTGACCGGCGGAACCCGTGGCATCGGCGAGGCAATCAGCGTCGCCCTCAGGGACATGGGCATGACCGTTGCCGCGAACTATGCAGGCAATGACGAGAAGGCGGCGGCGTTCACCAAACGCACCGGGATCGCGGCCTATAAATGGGATGTGGGCGACCATCAGGCCTGCCTTGAGGGTTGCGCCGCCGTCGCGGCCGATCTTGGCCCCGTCGATGTCGTCATCAACAATGCGGGCATCACGCGCGACGGCGTGCTGGCCAAGATGAGTTTCGATGACTGGAACGAGGTGATCCGGATCAATCTCGGCGGCTGCTTCAATATGGCGAAGGCGACATTCGGCGGGATGCGCGAGCGGGGTTGGGGCCGGATCGTCAACATCGGCTCGGTGAACGGGCAGGCGGGACAATATGGTCAGGTGAACTATGCCGCCGCCAAATCGGGCATCCACGGCTTTACCAAGGCGCTGGCGCAGGAAGGCGCCAAATTCGGCGTGACCGTCAACGCCATCGCGCCGGGCTATATCGACACCGACATGGTCGCGGCAGTCCCCGCGCCGGTGCTCGAGAAAATCGTTGCCAAAATTCCGGTCGGCCGCCTCGGCCATGCCGAGGAGATCGCGCGCGGTGTCGCTTTCCTGTGCAGCGAGGATGCCGGCTTCGTCACCGGGTCGACCATGTCGATCAACGGTGGCCAGCATATGTACTGACGATTCAGCCGGGGGGCGGGCCGTGGCCGATGACGTATCGGGTCCGTCCCCCGCGAATATGTTTGCCGGGCCGGTCAAGCGCAGCATGACCATTGCCGGCCATCCCACCTCCATCAGCCTCGAGCCGCCATTCTGGACCGCGCTGGAAGCGGCGGCGCTGTCGCGCGGCCTGCCGCTGAGCGCCCTGGTTGCGCGGATCGACGCGGAGCGGGTCGACGCCGGGGGCGCGGCAAATCTGGCGAGCGTGCTCCGATGCTGGATTTTGGCATCGATTCAGACTGTCGTTGACCCAGATCAAATTTGATAATCGCTCGCAATAGCATTGACACTGATTGTGATTCGCAATAGCGAGCCCTCATCAACATGAGGGGCCACATGACATATTCCATTCGACAGCTCTCCGCCGCGCGTCCCGGCGCGATCCTCTTCACGGCCCTGTCCGCGGCTATTCTGCCTGCGGCGGCACATGCCGAGAGTGACGCCGCCGATTCCGCCAGCCGCGACGTGATCGTGATCGGCGCGCCCGAACCCGACGCGAACCCCAACGCCAATGTGAACGCGCCGTTCAAGGTCGAACGTTCGGCCGATGACAAGTTCACCGAACCTTTGCGCGATACGCCGCGGACGATCACCGCCATTCCCAAGGAAGTGATTGAGAGCATCGGCGCGACGAGCTTTCGCGATGTGGTGCGCTCCACGCCGGGCGTGACGCTCGGCACCGGCGAGGGCGGCAACGCCTTTGGCGACCGGATTTTCATTCGCGGCTTCGATGCGCGTGGCGATGTCTACATCGACGGCCTGCGCGACCCCGGTGTCGCGAGCCGCGAAGTGTTCGCCGTCGAGCAGATCGAGGTCGTCAAGGGGCCGTCCGGCAGCTATGGCGGGCGCGGCACGACTGGCGGGCTTGTCAGCCTCCAGTCGAAGCGGCCGATGCTGGACCGGGATTTCGCGGTGGTCGAGGCCGGTGTCGGCACCGATGACTATTATCGCGCGACGGTCGATCTCAACTATCGCCTGTCCGAACGCTTCGCGGTGCGGGTCAACGGCCTGTATCACATGGCCGACGTGCCGGGCCGCAACTATGTGTTCTCCGACCGTGACGGCGTCGAGGCGGCGGCGCTATGGCAGCCGGCCGAGGAATTTTCGATCGCGGCGGACTATTATCACTACAATCTCGACGGCATGTCGGACTATGGTATCCCGTTCGATACCACGACGCAGCGTCCCTACGCTGGCATTGCCGACAATTTCTACGGCGCGATCGGGCGCGACTTCCTCAAGAACGGTTCCGATGTCGGCACGATGACGCTTCGTTATGCAAACGACATCCTCTCGCTGAAGTCGACCACCCGCTATGGCGAAAGCAAGAATTACTATGTCGTGAGCGTGCCGCGCGCGCCGCGCGCCGTCGCCACGCCGCCCAGCGCCAGCGACGCGGCTTATGGTTTCACGGCAGGCCAGCTCGTCGTCGATACCGGCACGCCCCAGCGCCGCGCCGATACCGAGGCGCTGATGCACCAGAGCGAAGCGACGTTCCGCTTTGGCACGGGCGTCATCAGTCATACGCTGGTCGCGGGTTTCGAGCTGTCCCACGAAAAGGTCACGAACCGGCGTTACACCCTTCCGGCGACGGTGGAGGACTCCGCGGGGAACATCATATCGACCCCGTCGGGCTTCACCCGCGACCTGCTGAATCCCAACCCCGTGCTTGGCTACAGCATTCCGCTCACCGTCAACTTCGACGCGCAGCCTTCGGTTGCCGACGTCAAGACCGCGTCCGTCTACATGATCGATACGCTCAAGCTCGGCGAGCAGTGGCAGCTGCTGCTCGGCATACGGCACGACACGATCGACATCCGCCTGACGGGCCTGAGCGGCAGCACGTCCTATGATCAGTCGAGCCACCCCAGCTTCTTCAACTATCAGGCTGGCCTGGTCTACAAGCCTTCGACGCCGGTCACGCTTTACGCCAGCTTCGCGACCTCCTCCAACCCCTCCGGCGAGCAGCTCGACAGCACCAGCCCGGAATATGGCGGTGGCCTCAATGCGGGCAATTTGGAGCCGGAACGCAACAAGTCCTACGAATTGGGCGCCAAGTGGGAGGTGGCGGGCGACCTGCTGCTTACCGCTGCCGCGTTCCAGATCGACAAGGACAATGCGCGGGAGAATGTGGGCGGCGGCGTGTATGAGCTCGTCGGCAAGCTGCGCGCACGCGGCTTTGAACTGGGCGCGCAGGGGCTGGTGCTGCCGGGCGTCGAAGTGTTCGGCGGCTTCACCTATCTGGATGCCAGGATAACCGAGTCGAACACGGCGGCCAATGTCGGCAAGGCGTTCCCGAACGTGCCCGAATACAGCGCCTCGCTGCTCGCGACCTGGACCATCATGCCCGGCGTGCAGATTGGCGGCCAGGCCTATTATCAGAGCGAACTGCATGGCGGCACGACGGTTGCGGGCACGTCCACCGTGCCGGGCTATGTCCGGTTCGATGCGGTGGCGCGCTGGAAGCCGACGGCCAATACGGAGCTGCGAGTCAACGTTCTCAACGTCGCGGACAAACGTTACTATGACGCCATCTACCGCTCCGGCTCGCCGTTCACCTATGTTGCGCCGGGCCGATCGGCTACGCTGACCGGCAAGATCACCTTCTGACCCGCCGGAGCGCCATGCTGCTTGCCATTCCCGACCTCCTCCCCCCGGAGACCGCCGCCGCGCTGAGAAACATCATCGCGGCGGCGGAATGGGTGGACGGCAACGCAACGAGCGGCGCGGGTTCACGCCTCGTCAAGATCAACCGGCAGCTGCCGGAGGAGGACCCCGTCACGCGCGCGGCGCAGGACCAGGTGCGCTCTGCGCTGATGCAGAATCCGCTGTTTCTGTCCGCCGCGCTGCCGCACAGCATCTTTCCCCCGCTGTTCAACCGCTACGGGCCGGGCGAGCAGTTCGGCACTCATGTCGACAACGCGATCCGCTTTCACGCAGGCACTGGCGCGCGTATCCGAACCGACGTGTCGGCGACGCTGTTTCTGACCGACCCGGACGATTATGACGGTGGCGAACTGGTGATTGAAGGCAGCTTTGGCGCGAGCCGCTTCAAGCTGCCGGCCGGGCACATGCTGCTCTACCCCTCGACCAGTCTGCACCATGTGACCGAGGTGACGCGCGGCGAACGGATCAGCTGCTTTTTCTGGCTTCAGTCGCTGGTCGCCGACGACAGCGCGCGTGCGATGCTGTTCGATCTCGATCAGTCGGTGCAGGTGCTGTCCGCCGAGCGCGGCGGCGGCGATGCGCAGGTGCTGCGCCTCACCGGCATCTATCACAATCTCATCCGCCGCTGGGCGCAGGCGTGAGCGCGCCGGTTTAGCGATTATTGTCAGTTCCGCGCCTATCAGGGGCGCGATGACCCGCGCCGCGCCGTCTTCGTCAGTCGATCCCATCGCCGCACGCGACGCAGATGCGCGCGACGCGGGCTTTGGCGCGCGTGTCAGGCGCGCGCTCATCTGGCGTTCGGGCGGCCAGATCGTCACCCAGCTCCTGAGCTGGACATCGACGCTGATGGTCGTACGGCTGCTCGATCCGGCGGACTATGGTCTGTTCGCGATGACCCAGGCGGTGATCGCCTTCATGCAGTTTCTGAACGGCTATGGCCTTGTCAGCGCGCTGGTCCAGTCGGACAGCATCGACGAGAAACGGCTGCGGCAGGCCTTCGGGCTGATGCTGCTCCTGAACGGCGGTCTGGCGTTGGCGCAGATCGCTCTCGCGCCGGTCGCGGCGAGCTATTATCAGGAGCCGCGCGTCGCCGATCTGCTGCGCGTCCAGGCGCTCATCTATCTCACCGTGCCCTTCACGTCGCTGCCCGAGGTGCTGATGGGCCGGAGCCTCGAGTTCCGTCGCCCGGCCTTCGTCAATCTGGCGGCGGGCGTCGTCGCGGCGGTCCTTGCGATCAGCGGTGCGTTGGCGGGATGGGGCGTGTGGACGCTCGTCTGGGCGCCGATCGCTGGCTTCTATGTGCGCGCCATCGGCTATGTGCTGGTAACACGCCTCTTCATCCGGCCTAGCTTCGATTTCGGGGGTGCGGGGCCGATGATCGCCTATGCCGGGTCGCTGCTGGGCGGGCAGGTGGCGTTTCTCGTCATCAGCCAGGCGGACATCTTCATCGGCGGGCGCGTGCTCGGCGCGCATACGCTCGGGCTTTATGCGGAGGCGCTGTTTCTCGTGCAGATCTTCGTCAGCCGCTTCGTCCCGCCGCTGAACGAAGTCGCCTTTCCGCTCTACGCCCGGATGCAGGACGATCGGCCGCGCGTGGCGGCGACGCTCGCGCGCACCATCAGGCTCCTGATGCTGGCCGCCTGCCCGCTCTATCTCGGCATCGCGGTGACGGCCGAGCCGCTGGTGCTCACGCTGCTTGGCCCCAAATGGACGGGCATGGCCGACTATGTGCGGCTGCTGGCGCTGGCCATGCCTTTCATGACGGTGCAAGTCATGTTCCCGCCGATGATGAACGCGCTGGGTCGCCCCGGCCTGTCCGCAAAGGTCGCGCTCGCGGGCGCGGTGATCCTGCCGGTTGCCTTCCTGATCGGCATCCGCTTCGGCGCATATGGCCTCGCCTGCGCCTGGACGCTCGCCTATCCGCTCTATGCGCTGCTGACCGCACGGGTGGCGGGGCGCCTCGTCGGCCTCAGCCTCGCCGCGCTCGCTCGGGCTGTCGCGCCGGGTTTCGCGGCGGCCGCCGCCATGGCCGGGCTGGTGCTGGGCGCGGATGCGCTGCTCCCGGCCATGCCCGCGCCCGCGCGCCTTTCGGTGCTGGTGGGCGTTGGCGTGGCCGGTTATGCGCTGTGCCTGCGGCTGGTCGCGGGCGCTGCCCTTGCCGAGCTGCTGGCACTCGTTCGGGGGCGGAGCGGCGCGCTTGGCGGCATCCTCTCCGGGCAGCAGGGCTAGAGCGATGGCCGGCACTGCCCCGAAGCGCGGCCGCCTGGCCGAGCTGGACGCGCTGCGCGGCATCGGCGCGCTCCTTGTGCTGAACTTTCACTATACCCGCCGCTTTCACGAGATGTTCCCGGCCGCGCCGCATACGCCCTTCGAGATCGGGGGCGGCAATTACCGGGTGCTGCTGTTCTTCGCGATCTCTGGCTTCGCGATCTTCTTCACGACGCGGCGGATGACCTCGGCGAGCGACTTTCTCGTCAATCGGGCAGTGCGGCTGCTGCCCGCCTACTGGGCGGCCATGCTGCTGACGCTGGTGACGGTGCATGCGGGCGGTATCGGCGCGCTTCAGGTGCCGTTCTGGGCGGCGGCGGTCAATCTGACGATGCTGCAAGGCTTTTTCTTCGTGCCCGCGGTCGACGGCGGTTACTGGACGCTGACGGTGGAAGTCGCCTTCTACGCCTGTGTAATGATGCTCTGGCTCGTCTGCCGGTTGCGCCATATCGAGCGGTGGATCCTGTTGTGGCTGCTGCTGCGCCTGGTCGAAGCGAGGCTTTGGATCGGTATGCCGACCCGCCTCGCGATGCTGCTGTGCCTTGATTATGCGCCCTTCTTCGCCATTGGCATGGCAAGCTGGCGGGTCTGGGCGGGCGAACGGCGCTGGGGGGAGCAGTGGCCGGTGCTGGCCGCCACCCTCATCACCATCATCGCCACGGAAAGCTGGGACGTGGCGCTCGTCGCCGGGGCGCTCGTCGCGATTTTCTGGGCGATGGTGGAGGGGTGGCTCGGGTGGCTCGCCATCGGCCCCCTCATCTGGGTCGGGCGGATCAGCTATTCGCTCTACCTTGTTCACCAGTATATCGGCTTTACCGTCATGCTGCGGGCGGAAGCGGCGGGCATCGGCCCGATCAAGAGCTATGGCCTCGCCATCGCGTGCGCCTTCCTGCTCGGCTGGCTCGTCAACAGGATGGTCGAGCGGCCGGCGGCGCGCTGGCTGACCGCGCGCTGGGAGGCGCGCCGGGCACGAACGGGGGCACCGCTTCTCGCCGCATAGGCCTTCCCCCTGCAGACCGGACATGCTTTAGGATCGGGGCATGGCCATCAAGCAGACCCTGAGTCCGGCGCTCAAGCCGATCCGTGTCGTCGCCAGGACCGTGACGACGCCGGCCATGCGGGCGTTCCTGGCTGGCGAGGCCGGGAGCGGCGCGCTCCTGATCCTCGCGGCGGCACTGGCGCTTCTGGTCGTGAATGCAGTGCCCGGCGGGGCGGACTGGTATCACGACCTCATCCATCGGCCTGTCTGGTTCATGGATGTGCACCACTGGATCAATGACGGGCTGATGGCGGTATTCTTTCTCGTCGTGGGCCTCGAGATCAAGCGTGAGTGGCTCGATGGGCGCCTGTCGAGCTGGCAGGCGCGGCGCCTCCCGATCATCGCGGCGGTTGCGGGCATGGCCGTGCCCGCGCTCGTCTATCTCTCGGTAACGACCTCGACGCCCGGCCTTGCCGCGGGCTGGGCGATTCCGGCAGCGACCGACATCGCCTTTGCACTCGGCATATTGGCGCTGCTGGGATCGCGTGTTCCCACCTCGCTCAAGCTGTTCCTGACGACCGTCGCCATCGTTGACGACATGGGTGCGGTGGCGATCATCGCCCTCGTCTATACCGCCACGATCGATCTGACGGCGCTTGGCCTCGCCTTCGCGGCGCTGGCCGCGATGGTCGTGATGAACCGCATGGGCGTGCGGGCGGTCTGGCCCTACATTGCCGGATTCCTGCTGGCCTGGGGCGCGATGCTGGCCTCCGGCGTCCATGCCACCGTCGCGGGCGTGCTGGCCGCCTTTACGGTGCCGATCGTGGTCACGCCCGGCGCTCCCGACCATGCCGGCAGTCCGCTTCACCGCATGGAGCACGGCCTCCACCCCTGGAGCGCCTATCTGATCGTGCCCATATTCGGCTTCGTGAATGCTGGCGTTCACCTGCCTGCCGATATCGGCGCCGTCACCGCGCCGCTGCCGCTTGGCGTGGCGCTCGGTCTGTTTCTGGGCAAGCAGTTCGGCATCGCCGGGGCCATCGCCCTGTCAGTCAGGCTCGGCATTGCCACCATGCCGCGCGGTGCGACATGGGCGCAGCTCTACGGCCTTGCGCTGCTCTGCGGTATCGGTTTCACCATGAGCCTGTTCATCGGCGAACTCGCCTTCAAGGGCGCCCCCCTGCTTGCGGAGGAAGCTAAGCTCGGCATTCTCGCCGGTTCGCTCCTGTCCGCGCTCGGCGGGTTGCTGGTGCTCCGCTTCGCGCCGCGCCACCCGGATCATGATCGCATCGAGGCGCAGCTGTGCGCCGAAATCGACGCAGACGGTGACGAGAGGGCGTGACGGCGGCACGATGAAACCTCCCCGAACCGTTGGCCTCATGGGCGGCTCCTTCAACCCCGCTCACGGCGGTCATCGCTTTGTGGCGCTGTCGATCATGGCGGCGCTCGGCCTTGACGAGATCTGGTGGCTTGTCTCGCCCGGCAATCCCCTCAAGGAGGGGCGCGAGATGGCACCCTTGGGCGCGCGCTACACCAGCGCGTTCCGGCAGTCCCGACGCAGCCGGATTCGGCCCACCGCGATCGAGGCACAGTTCGGCACGCGATTTACCAGCGACACGCTGGGGCGGGTCCGCCGAGCCTATCCGAAAGTCCGCTTTATCTGGATCATGGGCGCCGACAATCTCTGGCAGTTCCATCGCTGGAAAAACTGGCGGGGCATTGCCCGCGCGATGCCGATTGCAGTTGTCGCCCGTCCGGGCTATGATGACATCGTCCATGGCACGCCTGCCTTGGCCTGGCTGCGGCGCTTTGTCCGGCCCGCCCGCCAGTTCAAAAGCTGGACAGAGTGGAGACCCCCGGCGCTCGTGCTGTTGCGCTTTCGCCCAGACCCACGATCGGCGACCGAGCTTCGCCGCGCCTTGCCTCACTGGCATAGCCGTCCCCATCGCAGCCATCTCAGGGACGCGGTCACGCACCGTGCAATCCCGGAACAGGAGTGACCTTGCACAGCCCTGAACCCGCCAACGATATCGGCCCCGCCCGTGCCCGTACGGCGCCCCTCTCCTCCGCGGACGATCTTCACGACCTTGTCATGCAGTCGCTCGACGACGACCAGGCGCAGGACATCGTCTCCATCCCGCTCGAAGGCAAGAGCAGCATCGCCGACCATATGGTGATCGCCTCCGGTCGTTCTTCGCGGCAGGTCGCGGCCATGGCGCAGAAGCTCGCCGAGAAGGTGAAGCAACGCTTCGGCCGCCCGGTTCGGCTCGAGGGGCTGCCGGTTGCGGACTGGGTGCTGATCGACGCAGGCGATGTGATCGTGCACCTGTTCCGGCCTGAGGTCAGGAGCTTCTACAATCTCGAGCGCATGTGGGGCTTTGTCGACACGCCGATGGCGGGAGAGGCTTGAGATTTCATGCGGCTAGGGGCATCTCCCCGTCCCCATGATGCTGCTTCACATCGTCGCGCGCGGGCGGATCGGGCGGGGGCCGGAGGCCGATCTGGTGCAACGCTACACCGCACGCCTCGCGTGGCCCTTCAAGCTGACGGAGTTGCCTGACCGGGGCGGCAAGCTCCCGCCGCCGGAGGCCAACAGCGTGCGTATCCTGCTCGACGAGCATGGCGAGCAGCTCTCTTCCATCGAACTTGCGGAGCTGCTCGGCAAATGGCGCGACGAGGGCAAGCGCGCATGCCGTTTCGAAATCGGCGCCGCCGATGGCTTTTCCGAAACGGAGCGCCGGTCCGCCGACCGGCTGATCGCGTTCGGCCGGGCAACCTGGCCGCACCTCATGGCACGCGCGATGCTGGCCGAGCAACTATGGCGCGCGACCAGCATCCTTGCCAACCATCCCTATCATCGCGAAGGCTGACACGGTTGCGGCGGGGGCTCTTCGGCATTGGAATGGTGCTGCTGCTGGTCGGCGGCGCGGCGGTGGCGGCGGACAGTCTTGCCGATCAGCAGCGCGCGCTGCTTCGTGCCCGGACCCAGGCCGCCGAAGCGAGGGCGCGCAGCGAAAGGCTAGAGGCGCGGTCCGCAGAGGCGGCGGCGGTCGCCGATCAGGCCCGCAGACAGGCAGCGGCCATGGCGGCGCGCGTGCAGGAGGCGGAGGCTGAGCTGCGCGCCGCCACGGCGCGGGTCGCGATCGTCGACGCGATACGACGCGATCAGGCCAGGCGGCTGGCGGCGAAGCGCGCACCGGTTGCGCGCCTCACCGCCGGGCTTCAGCTCATGGCGCGCCAGCCGCCTGCGCTCGCACTCATGCGGCCGGGCCGCGTTGCCGATGCCGTGCATCTGCGCATCGTGCTTGCCGGCATCCTGCCCGAAATTGACCGCCGCACGGCGGGGTTGCGCGCCGAGCTGGACCGGAGCCGCGCGCTCAAGGCGGACGCGGAACTCGCCCGCACCGCGCTTGCCCGGTCCCGCGAGCGGCTGGCAGGCCGCCGCTCGGCGCTGGCCCGGCTGGAGGCGGAGCAGCGTATCGCTTCGCGGCGCTATCGCGACGGCGCGGCCATCGAGGAGGAGCGCGCGCTCGCCATCGGGGAGGATGCTCGCGACCTCATCGACCTCATGGACCGGATGCAGGTTGCCAGTGTCGTCAGGGCGCGGCTCGCGGTCCTGCCGGGGCCGGTGCTGCGCCCCGCCAGGCCGGAGGAGGGCGCAGGCGCGCCGCCCGCCGCATCGGGTCTGTCGCCAGCGACGCCTTCAGCTAGTCCCGCCTATCGTCTGCCGGTGGTTGGCGACATCGTCACCGGCTTTGGCGAGCTGGCCCCCAGCGGGGTGCGGTCGCGGGGCATCACGCTCGCGACGGAGCCCGGCGCCACCATCGTCGCGCCAGCACCGGGCCATGTGGCGTTCGCTGGACCGTTTCGCGACTATGGCCAGATCGTCATCATCGACCATGGCGGGGGCTGGACATCGCTTGTGACGCACATGCGGCGCCTCTCCGTGGGCGTCGGTGACTCGGTGGAGCAAGGCGACCCGATCGGCGCGACCGAAATGTCACGCCCTCGCGTCACCGTGGAGCTGCGGCGGCAGGACCGGCCGGTCGATATCGCCGCGCTGCTGCGCTAGAGCGGCTCTGTCCCGGTGGCCCGGATTGATCGGAAACCGCTCTAAGGCCTGTTCAGCCCAGTCGGCCGACGATCCGGTCGATTTCCTTTTTGACGAGCCCCTCGACAAGGTCGGGCAGATGCGCGTCGAGCCATTCGCTGAGCATGGGGCGCAGCATTTCGCGAACGAGGCCCTCGAGAGTGGCGGCTTCGCCCTCCTGCTGTTTCACCAGCAGCGTGGAAAGCTGGGACAGGGCAAGCCGCGCCGCGGTCGCGCTGCTGTCGGACAGGATGGCGCCAGAGGGAACGGGCGCCGCCTGAGCCTCGCCCGGTGCTTCGGCGCGCTCGGTCAGTTCGAGGATCTCGGTCTCTTTGACGAGCTCTTCAGCCAGCGCATCGGTTGCCGCAGGGGGATCGCCCGCCGCGCTTTTCCGCTGCCGCGGCGTCCGTGCGGGGCTGGCCTCTCCGCCCTCGCCGATGATGCGCTTGATCGACGACAATATCTCTTCCATCGACGGTTCGTTGGCGACCACGCCCATAACTTTTCTCCCCACGTCGATCCATCATGCCTTGACAGGGCGGGGGCGCGCAACCCGGTTAACTTGTGTAACCGGGCGGGTTCGTCAGAACCGGAAACCCCGGGGCTTGGCGAAGCCGGGCAGGACGACCGCCTCACTGTCGACGAGCGACGTCGCGCCAAAGCCGCCTTCCGTGCGCACCCCGGCGCAGAGCCGCGTGACACCGCGGTCAATGCGGGCGAAAACCGCCCTGCCGCCGGGCGCAAGCTGCGCGACGAGACTGTCGGGCATGTCTTCGATTGCGCCGTCGATGAACAGGCAATCATAGGGTGCGGCATCGGGCGCGCCCTCGCCCAGTGCGCCGGCGACGAGCCGGATCGCGGGCCGGTCGGCGAGGCGCTCGCGCGCGCTCGCGATCAGGGCTTCGTCCGACTCGACGGCAGTGACCTCGGCTCCGAGCTGCGCGAGCAGGGCGGCGGCGTAGCCGGTCGCTGCGCCGATGAGGAGCACGCGCTGACCCGGCGCGATCGCCGCCTCGACGAGCAGCCGCGCCGTCGCGAGCGGCGGGTTCAGCGCGCGACCGCCCCCCAGCGGCACGGAGCGGTCGATATAGGCGGCGTCGCGCCGCTCAGCCGGAACGAACTGTTCGCGCGGCACCGAGAGTATGGCGCGAATCACCTGCAGGTCGTTCACGTCATTGGTGCGCAGCTGACTTTCCACCATGGCCCGGCGCATGGACGCGAAATTGAGATCGGTCATCTGGCTCCCTGTGGCTCCCTGTGCGGTGGCGATCGCCTGTTGGCGCGAGCCATAGACCGGAAGTCGCGGCTTGTGGAACGATTTTTGCGGAGCGCGACCATAGCGGAAGCAGGTGCGATGATTGCCAAGCGGGTCGGATTGGTCTAGCGGCACTGAACCCGCAGCCGTTTCGGCCTTGAGGGGGGCCCGATGGCGGAGTGGTGACGCAGCGGACTGCAAATCCGTATACGCCGGTTCG